>JAYUMV010000447.1:0-3525 GCA_043762265.1 Chthonomonadaceae bacterium
CGAAGAGACCGAAGAGAGCAACGAACCCGTAGTCCAGGCGGCCGCGTTCCGCGCCCTGAATTTGAGCGAGCCGACCATGCGCGCCATTATCGAAGCTGGCTTCGAGGCGCCCACTCCCATCCAGGAACAGTCCATCCCGATCCTGATCGCGGGCCACGACCTGATCGGTCAGGCGCAGACCGGAACCGGCAAGACCGCCGCCTTCGCGCTGCCGCTGGCCGAGATTCTGGACCCCGCCCTGCAGCAGCCGCAGGCGATCATCCTGCTGCCGACCCGAGAACTCTGCATCCAGGTCGCGCAGGAAACGCATACGCTCAGCAAATTCTCTCGTCTGCGCGTCGTTCCCGTCTACGGCGGCCAGCCGATCGACCGCCAGTTCCGCGCACTCTCCTTTGGCGCGCACATCGTCGTAGGAACGCCCGGACGCGTCCTCGACCATCTGCGACGCGGCACCCTGAAGCTCAACAATGTCAAGATGGTCGTGCTGGACGAGGCCGATGAGATGCTGAATATGGGCTTCCTCGAAGATGTCGAGGAGATCCTGAAGTCCGCGCCGGAAGCCCGCCAGACTGCGCTCTTCTCCGCGACCATGCCGCCCCGCATCGCAGCACTCGCCCGTACCTATCTGCGCGATCCGCAGCGCGTCACCATCGAGAGCAAGCGCCGCACGGTCGAACTGGTGACCCAGACCTACTACGAGGTTCCGCCTTCGCAGAAGGTGGAGGCGCTCACCCGCATTCTGGACATGGAGTCGCCGGGCAGCACCATCCTGTTCTGCCGCACACGTCGCGATGTCGATGATCTAGGCGAGTCTTTGCAGATGCGCGGCTACCAGGCCGAGACGCTGCATGGCGACATGAACCAGGCAGCGCGCGACCGTGTCATGGCGCGGTTCCGCTCCGGAGTGGCCGACCTGCTGATCGCCACCGATGTGGCGGCCCGCGGGCTCGACATCGATCAGGTGACCCATGTCATCAACTACGACATTCCGTGGGACGTGGAAGCCTACATTCACCGTATCGGCCGCACGGGCCGCGCAGGCCGCACGGGAGACGCGATCACGCTGGTCTCGCCTCGGGAACGCTTCCAACTGCGCCAGATCGAGCGCTACATCAATGCGCCGATCCTTCCCGCCCGCGTTCCGACAGTCGGCGACATCGCCGCCCGTCGCCGGGAACTGTTCAAAGACAAACTGCGTGAGACGCTGGCCGAAGGCAACTGCGACGGCTATCTCGTGACGGTCGGCGAACTGGTCGAAGAGGGCAAGTACGACGCGCCGCAGATCGCGGCCGCCGCGCTGCAGATGCTGTGGCAGGGCCAGAAGGGCGCGGAGGACTACGATATCTCCGCCGCCGATCTGCCCGGCACCCAGGCCGAACAGGGCATGACCCGCCTGTTCCTTCAGATCGGTCGGCAGGACGGCGTTCGCCCCGGAGACATCGTCGGCGCCATCGCCAACGAGGCCGGTATCTCCGGCAACGCCATCGGCGCGATCGAGATCCTCGACCGCAGCACCTATGTCGAGGTGCCCGAGAACGAGGCCAATCGCGTCATCGAGGCGCTGAATCGCACCAAACTGCGCGGCAAGAAGGTCTATGTCGAGATCGCCCGCCCCCGCACCGACGCGCCCCCGGAACCGGATCGCGGTCGCCCGCCCTTCCGCCCGCAGGGCAACGACGGCCGTTTTAACGGCGGTGGCGGTCGTGACTTCGGCAACGGCGGCGGGGGAGGCAATCGACGCGAAGGCGGCCCGCCATGGGCACAGCCCTCTCGCTCCGGCCCCGAGGATTACGATCGCGGTCCCCGGCGCAGTCCCGGCGGCAAACCGGACCTTGACAAAGGCCCGAAGCATCCCCGCAAAAAGTAGCCTGGATTCACCACCGTCATCGGCCCCGAGAGATCTCTCTCGGGGCCGATTACTTGTCCAAATTCGGTACGGGGCGTTTCGGGTATACTAACCTAATCCCCGAAATGCCCCGTACCGGTCGTCAGGCCGCTCCGGGCGCATTCTGCGAAAGGCGGCAACGGCGCTATGGTAGTCCCGGATCGTGAAGAGTTTCTGGCGCGTGCCCGACGTGGCAATCTGGTTCCTGTCTATCGTGAGATCCTCGCAGACCGTTTGACTCCGGTCTCTGCCTTCGAGAAGTTGACCGCCACCGAAGAGGCGGGCAGCAACGGCTGCTCCTTTCTGCTGGAGAGCGCGGAAGGCGGCGAGCGGATGGGCCGCTATTCGTTCCTCGGCAGCAACCCCTCCCTGATCTTCCGCAGCAAAGGCCGTAAGGCGACCGTGCAGGAGGGCGGGCAGATCCGTGAACTGACCATCGGCCCGGACGAAGACCCGCTGACACTCGTCGCGGCGCTGCTGGCGCGCTACACGTATGTGGAGATGCCGGACCTGCCCCGATTCTGCGGCGGAGCCGTCGGATACTTCGCCTACGACATCGTCCGCTTCTTCGAGACCCTGCCGGACAACAACCCGGATGAGGTCGATGTGGACGACGCCTGTCTCATGTTTACCGATACGCTGCTGGTCTTCGATCATGTGCGTCACCGTGTCAAGGTCGTCTGCAACGCGCACATCACCGACGATCCCAGCGCGGCGTACGACGACGCTCTGCTTAAAATCGAAGCCCTGATCGCCCGACTGCGCACGCCCCACCCTGCCGCTCTGCTGAAGCCTCCCACGGCCGAATCGGCCACCGTTCAGGTCGAATCGCTCTTCCCGCGCCCCGAATACGAGGCGGCGGTCGAGCGCTGCCGCGACTATATCCTGGCCGGAGACGCGTTCCAGGTCGTGTTGTCGCAGCGGTTTCAGGTGCCGTTTACCGCGCCGCCGTTCGACCTCTATCGCGCCCTTCGCTCCGTCAACCCTTCGCCCTATATGTTCTATCTCGATCTGGGCACTCGCAAGGTGATCGGCACATCGCCCGAAACTCTGGTCTCCGTGCAGAAGGGCATGGCCCGCCTGCGGCCCATCGCTGGCACACGCCCACGCGGAGCGACTATCGAAGAGGACAACCGCCTGGAAAGGGAGCTGCTGGCCGATGCCAAGGAGTGTGCAGAGCATATCATGCTGGTCGATCTCAGCCGCAACGACCTGGGGCGAGTCTGTGAGTACGGCAGCGTCCAGGTCAATGAGTTGATGGTCATCGAGCGGTACTCTCATGTGATGCACATCGTCTCCGACGTCACGGGGCGTCTGCGCCCGGACCAGAACATCTATACGACGCTGCGCGCCTGCTTCCCGCACGGCACGGTTTCCGGAGCGCCCAAAGTACGTGCGATGGAGATCATCGACGAGCAGGAGCCGACCCGGCGCGGTCTCTATGCGGGCGCGGTCGGCTATATCAGCTATTCCGGCGATATGGATGTCGCCATCGCCATCCGCACCATGCTGGTGGACGGGCAGACCGCCTACCTGCAAGCAGGCGGCGGGCTCGTCGCCGACTCCGTGCCCGCCAACGAATATCAGGAGTGCGTCAATAAGGCCCGCGCCCTCGTCCACGCCATCGAACTCGCCGAAGC
>JAYUMV010000448.1:0-5933 GCA_043762265.1 Chthonomonadaceae bacterium
CGAGTTCGCCGACGCCAAAATAGAGGGTGATAGCATCGTCGTCTCCTCGTCTAAAGTCCCAAACCCGACCGCTGTGCGCTACGCCTGGGCCAACAATCCCGTGTGCAACCTCGTCAACAAGGCCGGTCTACCTGCCTCGTCCTTCCGTACCGACGTAGCCGCGAAGTAGCCGCATCTCCTTTCACAAGGCCATAGATGCCAAGGATAAGGCTGTAAAGGCAGCATGCAAAAAAGGCGTTCTCCCGACCCAATGTTCGGGAGAACGCCTTTTTTATGCCCCTTGCTTCAGGGGTCGTTACTGTTTATTGATGGTACGCTCCATGTCCTTTAGCGCACGATCCGCCGCCTTTTCCGCACGGGCATGTAGTCGAAGAGGATGTTTGCGCTCCTGATGCTTCCGAATATGGTAACGGATGAAGGCAACGGCACTCCCTAAAAGTACCGCTGCAATCACGATATAGATGAGAAATCCGACGCCTGCCGCAAGCGCATAGGCGATGAGCACCACGCTGACGACTGTAAGCAGAATGTAGAGCAGTGTCTTCACGATTTTCGTCCTCGCGCCCAAGCGCCACGATCTTCCTCTTCCGATGATTGCCTTCTACATCGATTGTACCTTATACCCTTTGGGACACGAAAAAATTATTCTTAGGATACTGTCACGGCACGAGGGAAGATGCGTTTTGTTGAGAGTGCGGGAACACAGCGGAAAGGACATCCGGAAGCGACGAGGTTTGCTTCCACGCCGATGTCCCGGAGAGAAAAGGCTTTCTAGTCGCTCTCCCCTTCGCGACCGCTTCACATAGCAACACAAACAAAATAACGATGTGGAAGGGACACGCACAACCGGGGCGCTAGATGGCCCCTTCCAAAAATCGTGAAGTTCACCGGGATGACGACGGGGGCGCTGACGCCATTACCGGGAACGACACGACGCGGGGAGTCCCTTCAGGCGGAAAGGACTCCCCGCTCTACGTTTAAGGGCGGGCTCCGGCACGCAGCAGTAATGCTCGGATTTCCGAGCACCGTTGTTTACCGGTGAGCGCCGGCTTTCTGCAACAACGCCGTGATTTCGGCGCTGAGATCGACATAGTCGAGCGCAGTGTGGCCTTTCGAATCCTGGGCGTTGACGTCGACGCCTTTCGCCAGAATGGCCTTGACCAGAGAAGGGGCATGGTCGAAAACCGCGAGCATCAAAGGCGTTGCGCCGGGGGGAGGGACAAAGGTAGCGTTCCTGGTGTCAGACGCGTGTTCTCTCTGCATCTGGACGGTGAGGCGGAGATTCGAAGTCGCAGGGATCGCTTTGCGAGCATCTCCTCCTTTTAAGGCATAAGTCAGCGCCGTCTGACCCTGGTGGTTCTTATGCTGGACGTCCGCGCCATGCGCCAGCAGGAGAGCGATCGAATCCGCCTCCCCGCGGCAGACAGCCCACATCAACGGAGTGTCTCCATCGGCGTTTGCAAGATTGGGATTCGCACCGTGATTCAGGAGGGCGCGTGTGCAGGACGATTTCCCTTCCCTCTGGGTGCACATCAGGAGAGAGCATCCCGTGCGATCCGTCGTGTTGGGGTCTGCGCCGTGATCGAGTAGGAGTGTGAGCAGCTTGTCGTCCGGTTCGTTCTGGCAGACAGTCCAGATCGCAGACATGCGGTTGAGCATCCTCACGTTTGGATTGGCGTGATGTTCCAGCAGCAGTCGTACAATTTCGAGGTGATTGGCGTCCATCGGGGAAGACGCCAAAGCCTGACTGAGCGGGTAGATCGGCGCATCCACCGATTGGCGGCGATAGAGGAAATTCAGAAACGATCTCCAGGGCGATCCGGACGCCGCGTTCCCGCGCGTGTTAGGATCCGCGCCCTGGTCCAGTAGTCTCCGCACCGGCTCCAGATCCCCATGCGTCGAGGCCAACAGCAGGCGGTCATTCAGCCTGGATCGCTGCACGACCCGATAGCCATACCCGACCAGGCCGACCACGACCAGTAAAAAGAACCACAGCAATCGTTTACGCCACCTGCGTTTTCTTTCTGCTAATGATGACTCCTGTCCTCAGAGCGAATGGTACGGGCGCTGGCTATTCTACAGAGAGCAGATCTTCTTCCCAACGGCCCATGTTGCGGAACTTGTGGTATCGGGCCTCGATCAGTTCGTCTGGGTTAAGGCTGCCGAGGGCAGCAAGATGGTGCAGAATGGCGGTTTTGAGCGTGGCGGCTGTTGCGGCGGGATCACGGTGCGCGCCGCCGAGCGGCTCTTCCAGCACTTCGTCCACCAGACCGAATTGGCGGGCGCTGTGTGCGGTGACCTTCAGGGCTTCCGCCGCTTCAGGCGCGCGGTTGCGGTCGTTCCAGAGAATGGCCGCACAGCCTTCGGGCGGAATGACGGAATAGACCGAGTGCTCCAGCATCAAGATACGGTCGCCGACCGCGATGCCGAGCGCGCCGCCACTGCCGCCCTCACCGACGACACTGACAATGATCGGGGTCTTCAGCATCACCATCTCGCGCAGGCAGATGGCGATGGTGCTGCTGATTCCCTCTTCCTCTGCCATCAGGTTGGCTTCGGCGGCGGGGGTGTCGATAAAGATGATGAGAGGGCGCTTGAATTTCTCCGCCATCTTCATCAGGCGCAGCGCTTTACGGAAACCGGCAGGGCGGGCGCTGCCGAAATTGCGCATTTGGCGTTCCTTGAGGTCACGGCCCTTCTGATGGCCGAGCACCACGACGGGTTCCCCGGCCAGCGTCGCCAGTCCGCCGACAATGGCCGGGTCGTCGCCGTTGGTACGATCCCCGTGCAGTTCGATAAAATCTTCGCAGAGCAGGCGGATATAGTCGAGGGTATAGGGGCGTTGCGGATGCCGCGCCATCTGAACTTCGTTCCAGGCGGATAGGTGAGAGAACATGTTGCGCATCAGCTCCTGTTTCTGCACCTCTACTTTGGCGATTTCAGCCTCGATGTCTATTCCCCGCACCAGGGCGTCCGCGTGGGCGCCCACATTGCTGTCGATGCGGCGAAGTTCGGCGATCAGGTCGTCGAGTTCGGAGATAGGCTTCTCAAAATCAAGCGGGCTGATGAGCATTTACTCTCTCCTCCGCGAAAAAACCGAGCATTTTGCCAAGCGTGTTTCGCATCTCTTTGCGCGTGACGATCTTGTCCACCATGCCGCAGCGCATCTGGAACTCCGATGTCTGAAAATCGTCCGGCAGTTTGACGCCCTGGCCCTGATTGCCGACCCGCAGTCCAGCAAATCCGATGATCGCTCCTGGCTCCGCCAGAATGATGTCGCCGAGCGAGGCATAGGAGGCGTAGACGCCTGCGGTCGTCGGATGCGTCAGAACGACGATATACGGAATCCCGGCGCGGTCGAGCCGAGCGACCGCCGCGCTGGTCTTCGCCATCTGCATGAGTGAGAGCAGTCCCTCCTGCATGCGCGCTCCGCCGGAAGCCGTGAACAGGACCACCGGCAGCCGTTCACGCTCGGCATGCTCCATGGCGCGCACGAGCTTCTCGCCTGCGACGCTGCCCATGGTGCCGCCGCGAAACGCGAAATCGGCGATTCCCAGCACACACAGGGTCGAATCGATCCGTGCCGTGCCGGTGACGATCCCGTCGTTGAGACCGGTCTTCGCGTGGTCGCTGATAAGCTTCTCTTTGTAATCGGGAAAGTTCAGCGGATCCACCGAGTGGATCTGCGCATCCATCTCGACGAAGCTCTCTTCGTCTACCGTCAGCGCCAGACGTTGATGCACACGCAAGGCATGATGATACTCGCATTTGGGACAGACATACAGATTCTGCTCCACGTCGCGAGCGAACGAAATCTCGTTGCAGCGGGGGCATTTGCTCCAAAGACCATCAGGCACTTCTGCCTGTTTGCCTCCGTGCCGCCCAAGCCGCTGAAACCAACCGCCACGAGCCATAAGGGTTCTACTTCCTTTTCGATGCAGAAATGCAGGAAAAATGCCTGCGGGCAGGGAAACTTGTCTTCGGCAGAAGCCCCACCAGGGGCGTTGCAATACCGATTGAAGGACAGGCACGACGATGAGTTTGCCCGAGTGGCGTAAAGAGATCGACCAGATAGATGCCGAGGTGATCGCGCTCCTGAATCGGCGCGCGCAGTTGGCGCAGCAGATCGGGCTCGCGAAGTCTCACACTCGCTCCCACTATTTTACCCCTGAACGCGAGCAGAACGTATTCAAACGCCTGCTGGAGTTGAATTCAGGCCCGCTGGAAGGCACGGCGATACGCGCCGTCTACCGCGAGATCATCTCGGCCTGCCGGGCGCTGGAGAAGCCGCTCAGCGTGGCCTTTCTGGGGCCAGAGGGCACTTTTAGCCATCTGGCGAGCATCGGCCGCTTCGGCACCTCGTCGCATTTCGTGCCGACGGAGAGCATCGCGGACGTGTTTTCGCAGGTCGAGCGCAACACCGCTGACTACGGCATCGTGCCGGTGGAGAACTCCTGGGCAGGCGTCGTTCCGGAGACGCTCGACACCTTTATGAACTCCAACCTGCGCGTCGTGTCGGAAGTCTACCAGTCGATCACCCACAATCTGCTCAGCCACTGCGAACAGTTGGAGGGGATCAAACGCCTCTATACGCATTTTCAGCCGCTTGCCCAGTGTCGGCAGTGGCTGAACAACCATCTGCCTGGTGTCGAGAAGATCGAAGCCTCCAGCACGGCGAAAGCGGCGGAGTTGGCGGCGGGCGACCCCGAAAGCGCGGCCATCGCGACGGCGCTGGCTGCGGAACGCAACAACCTGCCGATCCTCTGCGAACATATCGAGGACAATCCCTCCAACCGAACACGGTTCCTGGTACTGGGGTATAACGAACCGGAGCCGACCGGAAAAGATAAGACGTCGCTGATGTTCTCGGTGCACAATCGCGCTGGCGAGCTCGTGCATGCGCTCAATGCGTTCGAGAAGTACGACGTCAACCTAACCATGATCGAGTCGCGTCCGACCAAAACAGCGGCCTGGCAGTATGTCTTCTACATCGATGTGCAGGGACACACGCGCGATACCGCCGTTACGAAAGCGATCCATCTGTTGAACGAGCATTCGCTCTTTGTACGGGTGTTGGGGTCCTATCCCGAAGCGACCTGATCTCCCGCCGTGATGCAGAAAGTCGGCAGTGTCAGAGGCCGACTTTCCGGGTGGAATAGGGGCGGCGGGATTCGAACCCGCACTGTACAGATTTTAAGTCTGCTGTCTCTGCCGTTGGACTACGCCCCCGGAGGCGATACGATTAGATTGTCGTGTCGTCTTATTATTATAGCGTGAAGTGTCGTAGGCGTCAATGCGAACGGCATATTCAGGCGATCTGGAGGGAGGATTGCCCTCTTCTGTGTCTGCAATCGGATCCGCATGTTGAAACTGAATCCGCCGAAAGAACTATGTGCGCGGATAGGAAATAGCCCGATGCCCTCCCCCCCTTCTATTGTGGTTCTGACCCGCGAACATATCGGCGATCTCGTATGCACCACTCCTGCCCTGCGCAGCCTGCGTCGTCTCTATCCCGATTCTCATATCGTGGTGGAGGTCGGCGAGCGTGCCGCCTGCGTTCTGGAAAACAATCCGCATGTCGATGAGATCATTCTGCGCCCCCATCATCAGGGAATGGCTGGCAAAGCGCAGTTTATTCGCCTCTTGCGCAAGCGGCGCTTCGATATCGGCCTGGTGCTCGACAATAGCGCCGACATGATCCTCTATCTGCGGCTGGGCGGCGTGGTGCGCCGGGTTGGAATGATCCGCAAAAGGAAGTTCTCGCACTACCTGACCGATAGCGTTCCGTTCAAGCCCGAGCAGCACGAGATGGTCGACAATTTTCGCAATGTCGTCGGCCTGCTTGGCGCCGATGTTTCCGATGCGAAGCCGGAACTCTTTCCTTCTACCGCAGACGTGGCCCACGTGGACGCCTTGTTCGCGGAGCACGGCCT
>JAYUMV010000449.1:0-12331 GCA_043762265.1 Chthonomonadaceae bacterium
GAATTGGCGCGACTAGCGCTGATACAGCCCGCAAAAGTGGATGAGAAGCCTGAAGAGGCCGCTCTCGTTGTTGAACTGCAGTCTTCGCACCCTCGCACGGGACTGCGCGGTATCCTACGCACTCTGTGGCGCGGTGAGCGCGACCGATAATTATCGGTCGCGCAAATTATCATAGTAATCGGACCGGCTTGAACCGGTCTGTTGGAAGGAAAGGCGGGTTATGCCTCTCACTGTATTAGATCCGGTCTTCTGGCTGATCGGCGTGCTGCTCAGCTATGGCGTCGTTGGGGCCGGAGTGGTGCTTCTGCTCATCGCGTTACGTCTCCGCCGTGTGGAACTGATTGGCCTGAGCCTCGCCGACCTGGCATTGTCGGGGGCTGCGCTCGTGTTCGCGGCGAAAACCGGGAGTGTCGGGCTGCTGGCAGCCGCAATCGCCAGCAGTGGTGTGACCTATGCGCTGTTTCGCTTCGTGTTTCTCAGTCGCATGGACTGGCAGGCCCTGAAGTACGGCAAAGAGTCGGTTCGGCAGACCACGCTCCATCTCATTTTGATGACCGGATCTGCGATCTTCCTCATTCCTTTCGCATGGCTGGTCGTCACCTCCCTCAAAGAAGAGAAGGAGATGAGTAAGTTTCCACCCGTCTGGATCCCCACGCAGCAGGTGAAACAGGTGATCGACGGCGAAGAGCGCGGTCTGGCCCATATTCCCTATAAAGGTCAGCCCGTAACGGTTGCGGTGATGAAGGAGTTCGAGACCGGCCAGCGTCAGGTGCGCGTTATTGTCCCCCCCACCCTCGCGGGGACGGAGTTCCTCTGCCGCAAGTCGGACCTCGACGAGATCCGCCGCGTCGCTCCGGTCTGGAAGAACTATCCCGATGCCCTCAAGTTTCTGCCGCCTGAGACCAACCACGGCATGACTTTCCTGGCGAACACCCTTCAGGTGACAATCCTCAGCATTCTCGGCACCCTGCTCGGCTCCTCCATGGTCGCGTTCGGCTTCGCACGCCTCAAATTTCCAGGGCGTGATGCGCTGTTCATCGTGCTGCTGGCGACGATGATGCTCCCACAAGCGGTCACGATGATGCCCGTCTTTCTGATCTTTCGTTGGCTGGGTTGGATCGATACGTTGAAACCGCTCTGGGTGCCAGCCTTCTTCGGCTCCGCCTTCAACATCTTCCTCCTACGCCAGTTCTTCCTCGGCATCCCGACCGAACTGGAAGATGCTGCGAAGATCGACGGCTGCTCCTATCTCGGCATCTTCTGGCGAATCATGCTGCCGCAGATCAAGCCTGCCCTTGCGGCGCTCACCATCATGGCGTTCATGGGCGCCTGGAACGACTTCCGCAATCCGCTCATCTACATCAGCTCTCCGGAGAAAGAGACGCTCGCCTACGCCCTCCAGCTCTATCAAACCTCGCATGGCGGGGAGCCGGGGCTTATGATGGCGGCCTCGACTCTGGTAATGTTGCCGGTGCTGGCACTTTTCTTCTTCACACAACGGTATTTCATACAGGGGATCACGCTCACAGGAATCAAAGGCTGATATGTCCACGGAACCGACGCAACCGCTGCGCAGACGCAAAAAACTGAATGTGACCGCGATCAAGACGACGATCGTGTTCTTCGTAGGGATGGCGACCGCTCTGGGCAGTGCATTGACTGGCCTGGCGCCTCAGACGGCGCTCGCGCCCTCCCTGCGCTGGATGTTCGGTTTTGCGGAGGACAAGGCCCAAGGATCGGCGCTGCGGTTCGTCTGCTATGCGATGTTCGGCGCTCTGGTGGGCATCTCACTCGGCCATACCGCTGAGGTGGGGAGACTGGTGGGCAGTGGGCTCGCCGCGTTCGTTGGCGCTACTCTGGGAGCGCTGATCGTGCTGCCGCTGGCGAAGGTGACTGTTGCCATTGGGAGTCGTCGCCTGTTTTTGACGGCTTGCATGGCAATGACCGTCTTGACCCTCAATGACAGCATACGCCTGGGAATGCTGCATCCGCATCTTTTCGCGCCCGTCGGCCTCCTGGCGGTGGCAGGGATCGGTCTCGCGATGGGGGCGCTCACACAGGCGGGGGCGTTGCCTGGCGGCCTGCTCATGGTAGCGGGGCTCTACTTTTTAGGACATTTCAGCGCCGGGCAGGCGATTGCAACCTCTCTCTTTGTGATTGTAGCGGCAGCGATCCTTCCAGCGTGGGGCTATGCACAGCGGGGACTGGTCGATCCCGACTACGGGGGGGCGACGATCACCGGGGGAATCCTGGGTGGGATGGGAGGCGGTATCGTGCTTGCACATGCCGACCCGAAACCGATCATGATCTTCTTCGCCTTGGCCGCGATGTTCCTCTGCGCACGCGAACTCTACAAACTGACGCTGTTGACTCCCGACCCTCCCACGGCTGCCGCCCCCGAAATTTGACAGCCGTCCCAGAGTCGGCCATAATAAGGAACGGTCTCTAGAAGGAAACGCCTCGTTATGCTATGGAAAAAGTTCGGGTTGTTAGGCAAGGTTATTCAGAAGGTAGATCAGCTCGTCACGGGGCGTGGACGGGTCGATGCCGACCTGTTCGAGGATCTGGAAGAGCTGCTGATTCAGGCCGACGTCAACGTCAACACGACGATGCGCATCCTAGAAAACCTGCGTACCTCCGTGCAGGACGAACGCATGGTCAACTCCGACCAGGTCAAGGATCGCCTGCGCGGCTTTCTGCTCGACATGCTGGAGAGCGCCGGGGACAACACGCTCAAAACGGCGACAAGCGGCCCAACGGTCTACCTGATCGTCGGAGTCAATGGAGTCGGCAAGACGACGACGATCGCCAAACTGGCCCACCGGTTTCAGAAACAGGGCAAGAGGGTCGTCCTTGCCGCAGGCGACACGTTCCGCGCCGCCGCCATCGATCAACTGGAGATCTGGGCGGGCCGAACCAACACCGAGATCATCAAGCACAAGGAAGGCTCCGATCCCTCTGCAGTCGTCTTCGATGCCATCAAAGCGGCGCGTGCGCGCAATGCGGACTATGTGATCGCAGATACGGCCGGTCGTCTGCACAACCGCAGCAACCTGATGGAAGAGTTGAAGAAAATTCGACGCGTCACGGAGCGGGAATTGGGGCGGCAGGCGGAAGAGACTCTGCTGGTGCTCGACGCCACCACCGGGCAGAACGGTATCAGTCAGGCCAAGAACTTCATGAATGCGGTGCCGCTTACCGGCATCTCCCTCGCGAAACTGGACGGCACCGCCCGTGGCGGCATCGTCATCACCATCGCAGACGAACTGAAACTCCCAATCAAACTCGTCGGGCTGGGCGAAAAGGCGGACGATCTGGAGCTCTTCTCTCCCAAAGACTACATCGATGGACTGTTCAGCGCCGAATGATCCCGACACCTGCGCTCTCCACTTCCGACCTCCATGTTCCACATTAACGCAGCCCCTTCCGATGTCCGCGTCCATGCGCTTGCCAGTGGCAGCAGCGGCAACGCCTTTCTGGTCCAGGCAGGCGAGACTAATCTGCTGCTCGATGCCGGGCTCCCGCAACGCATGCTGGCTTCGAATCTCGCACGGTTCGGTGTCGGCGCAGCCGGTCTCGAGGCGATCCTGCTGACGCACGAGCATGTCGATCACTCTGCCTCCGCCGGGGCCATGTCGCGCCGCGCCACCGCTCCGGTCGTTGCCAACGCCGCAACTCTGGTCGCCGCCTCTCAACGCTCCGAACTGGCCTTCGCCACCTGCGAACTGCCAACCGGCAGCGAACGTGGCTTCGGATGCATCGGCGTGCGCTCTTTCCCCGTTCCCCACGATGCCGCCGAACCGGTCGGCTACATTCTGGAAGTGGGTCGGCAACGGATCGTCTACTGCACCGATGTCGGGAGTGTGACACCGGAAGTGCAGGCCGCGCTGCAAGGAGCGACCCTCGCGATAGTCGAAGCCAACCATGACCTCGCCTGGCTCCTGCGCGGCCCCTACACGCCCGCAATGAAGGAACGCGTCTCCTCGCCCACAGGCCACCTTTCCAACGCAGCCTGCGCCGATATGGTCGCACGCCGGCTCATCGAGGGTGGTCCCTTGACTGTCTGGCTGGCCCATCTCTCCCGCGTCAACAACTCCCCTTCCCTCGCGCGCCGCAGCATACTGGCGCAAGTCACTGCACAGACCCGAGTGCCCTTTGCCCTGGAGATCGCCCTCCGTGATCATCCCAGCGTCTTCTGGAAGTCCGGAAGCCAGGCCATTCAACCCTCTCTGTGTTTTGACGAATAGCGCCTCGCCTACGGAAGCTTAGCGCGCCCGACCGCTAGGCGCTATTCAGGCCGTTTGGCTTTGAGAGGGGTGATCTCGTATACGCTGGTCCCGCCTGCTGCCAGAGTCGTCGTGATCTCCGCCGTGGCGAGCGCCAGGGTCTTGCCGGTGCGCGCCTCCTTTACCTGGAAGGATCCGGGCAGGGAGAGCGTATAGGCGCCTGCTTTATTGCTATGCAGGGCGACGGTATGCGCATCGGCCACGACGGCGATATCGCTATCGCCGGTATCGAGGTAGAGATGGACACCGGCCGCACGCAGCGCATTTCGGAGCAGCGTACGCGGAACCGGGAAGACGCCGAAGACGACGCTGTTCCAGAGCGGGAAGCGGAAAATCGCGAAGGTGGTCTTGTTGTTGGAGTTCGCGCCCAGGCGAGTCAGGTGTTTATCGGCCAGAGTCACGGTCGGTGAGAAAGCTTTTTCCATCCCAAAGTGCGAGCCCGCATGGTAGCCCCACGTCAGCGGATCGTCCGAAACCGCGATGCGAACCCGCAGACTGGTCTCCTCAGGTTCCAGCCGGGTCTTCATTCCCGTCAGGGCCTGCACGTTCTTCGCATCTGCCCCCTCCTCGCCCAAAAGTCCTGGCGCATAGAACCAGATCGCGGTCTGCTCGCTGCGTTTGACCCGTGCGTCCACACGCCTGTGCTCCGCCTCCGTAAGGTAGAACATATTCGGAAAAACCGTGACTTTGTGGTCGGGGAATTTCGGATGGAACAGATCGCCAAGCTGATAGACATCGAAGGGCACCCCGAGGCGATTCAACTCCCGGAAGAGGTCGGTGAGCATCGAGTTGAAGAGAGGCGTGGGCGAAGATTTGCCTGCCGCAAGATGACACGCCGCCGCCATATCCACGACCACCGCGACCTGGCTTGCCCGCTTGCGAAGTTTGGAAGGCGCACGCAGCGATTCTGAAGCGAGGCGGAGGGCAAGTTTCAGGGTCTCTTTCGGGGTTTGAGCGGGCAGGCAGAGTCCCGATTCGTGCGTGGCAGCGAGTGCGGTCGCCAGTTCCGGCGGCGATCCAGGCGCGGGCGAGATCAACAGAAACTTCTCCCGCAGGCGGATGCTGCCCGTGACCGTGCGCAGCAGCAGAGGATCGGCCCGCAATCCCGGCGCGACGAAGAAATCGACATCCGGCGAGTCCAGCACCGTTTCCGGATAGACATGGCCGTCCTCGGGAATCGCGGCGATATTGGGCGTCGTTGCGTAGGCCAATCCGACCAGCGCCAGACCTTCCGAGGCGCGCTTTACCGTCGCGCAGAAGTGCAGCGCCGCCCGATTCTGCGCCTCCGCAAAGCACTCGTGATAGTCTCCGACTCGACGGCTGCGATCCGGAGATCGGAAAATGCCGTAATCGGCTTTGCTGCGCTCCCATGCGTTCGGACAGGTGATGAGGTCGAAGTCCGGGCGAGTGTCCCCCCAGGCTTTTTTCAACAGGCCCGCATTCCGGCGATATTTCTCGCGTGCGTAGGTGCGGAACGCCTCGGTCATTTTGGGGCCGATATCCGGCAGATTCTGCGCGAACCCCAGCCGCCACTCTCCCTGCATTCCTGCCGCGAGTTGGTAGCCGATGCAGGCCCGGCCATAGGCGGAGAGAGAGAGAAAACGCACCAACCGCGCCAGCGCGTTGCCCGCCTCCGTCATCCAGCGGCGCGATGCCCAGGAGACGGTCGGTTCGGTGCCCTCCTGCTCACAGTAGACGACGCGCTCTTCGGGATGTGCCGCCAGCCACCAGCGCGGCGCGTCAACGGCCACCTCCAGCACGAATTTCGCGTCGGAGTCGGCGGCAAAAAGCGCTTCTAAGCGCGACTCCAAGGCGGCGTAGTGGAACTGCCCCATGCCATTCCAGCCCAGATCGGCTCCGACCAGGCGATAGAGATGAACGCCCGTTTCGGCGGCTTCCTTGATGGAAGCAGGCGAGGTGGCGGGCAGAAGATCCAAAAAGACGCCGGGCAACGGTTTGCCGTTCTGATGCAGCGCAGGCGAACCGTTGTGCGTACGGCATTCGAAGGGAAGTTCGGGGGTAGTAGGCTTTGCCGGGCTCACGCGCGGAGCGGCGGGACGAGATCGATCAGTCATAGGCGGAATAGAGTCGCTTTCATGGGATGCCGGGTTAAAGTGGGTTGACAGGCACGCCGTTATGCCGTACCTCGAAATGGAGATGAGGGCCGGTCGCCATGCCGGTCGCGCCGACGCGAGCGATGGTCTGCCCCTGATGGACGATATCGCCGACGGAGACCAGCAGTGCGGAACAGTGCCCATAGAGGGTCGTCACGCCGTTGCCGTGATCGATGACGACGCAGTTTCCGTAGCCGCTGCTGTAGTGGGCCAGGATCACGGTGCCACCGCCCGCCGCATGGATCGCCGCGCCGTACGACGCACCAAAATCGACACCGGTGTGCATGCGCGTCCGGTGGAGGATCGGGTGAAATCGGCTGCCGAATCCGGAGGTGATGCGTGCAGAGACCGGTCGAATAAACTCGCCATGAAAAACCGGCGCGACCGTGCTGGGCTTCGGTTCCATAGGATGATGATGATTTTGAGCGGCCTGGGCGGCCTGAGCGGCTCGCTCCGCGATTCGCCGCCGCTCCAGAGCTTCGGACAGATCGCGGATGTTGTCGGTCATCGCCGCCGCTTCCTCTGCGAGGCCGTCCAGTTCATCCTCCGCCTGATGCCGCTGCTCCTGAACCCCAGCGAGCAGATGTTGCTTCTCGTCAAGGTCCGACGTCAGATGCTGTTTCTGTGATTCGTACTCATCGGCCAGCGCCTGTTGGCGACGCGCCTGCTCTTCCAGAAGTTTCTTGTCATTGGCCACCTGTGCGATGTCCTGCTGCACGCCTTCGATCAGTTCGGCATCGCTATGGACGACCTGCCGCACATAATATCCCCGGGAGAGCAGGTCGTGGACGGATCGCGAGCGAACCAGGACCTGCGCATAGCTGATCTGCCCACGCTCGTAGGTGTCGTCGAGGCGGGCGGTCAGGAGGTGACGACGGTTGGCCAGACGTTTGCGGGTAGCCGCGAGGCGATTGACGACTTTGGTATGTTGTCGATCCAGGATCCGCAGATGGCTGCGCACATGCCCCAGGGTCGCGCGTGTCCGGGAGATCCGGCCTTCGACCGTCCCGATATTCTCGGTGATATAGTACTCTTTGACCTTCACCGTGTGGATCTTTGCCCGAACGGTGTGCATGTGGTTATGCAGTCCACTGAGTTTACGCCGCAACTGCTCCTTGCGGGCGATGGCGGCTCGCGCCTCCGCAGACGAGATGACCGACCTCTTCTTAGACTTTGCTTTATGATGGGTCGGTGGCCCCGCAATCACGCTTATCGGGAACAACATGCAGGCCAGCCCGATTACCAAAAAGCACCAGGTTAAGTTCTTGCGCATAGACGTGTACCTCAGACCTGTTTCAAGAAGCGGCGCATGGCGAAGTGACTGCCGACCAAACCGACCAGCGCTCCGATCGCCATCAGACCGGAAACCAGTTCGACGGGTCCCATGCGGGAAGGCACGTCCCCTACCAGTGGCGTGTTAAGTTCATGCACGAAGCGGGCCACCTCGTGGCCGCAGTAGAGCACCACTGCCCCCGCGATCATCGCGCCTACGAGTCCATGAAAGACGCCTTCGAGCAGAAGCGGAAATCGAATGAAGCCAGGCGTGGCACCCACTAACTGCATGATCTTGATCTCGCGGCGGCGTGCAAACACCGTCAGTCGGATGGTGTTGTGGACGATGAACAGGGTGGCCACAAACAGGCCGATAGCGACGGTTACTCCAACTGCTTTCACCAGGCGTGCGAAGCCGAGCAGCATCTTTACCTCATCGCTCGCGGCCGTGACATTGTCGATCTGCGGGAAATCCGCCTTCTCGCGCAGTTGTCGCACCAATCGGTCCATTCGGCTCGGATCGACCGCTTCGATTTCCAGCTTGTCCGGCAGAGGGTTGGTATCCATCGCCTGAGTCAACTTCGGTTCGTGGGACTGCATCTCCGCCCAGGCAACCTCTTTGGTCACCAGATGGACGACGCCTACGTTCGGCAGATGTTTTACCTGCTCCATGACCTCTAGAGTCTTCGGTCGGGCGGCCTGCCTGGACAGGAAAACATCGACTTCATTGAAGGTTTTGGGTTCGTCCTGGGCGATTTCATTGATCCGAAATGCCGTCCAGAGCGAAGCGCCGAGAACCGTCAGCGCGACCGTGACCGTGCCGAGCGCGGCGAGAGACATCAGTCCGTTGCGCCGAATATTGAGGAACGCCTCGTGGATCAGAAAGAAAAAGCTGCCAAAACTCACCGTGCCGCCTCCTCGACGGCCAACTCCACGATCGCCGTCGGCGAGAGAGGCGCTTCGCTCCTGCCCTCGTCTGCGTCGGCGACGGTAGGTTCCACTCCGGAGACCGCCGGAGTTTCCGGTCGTGAGAGCGCCGACACTTCCGGCGCTCTCAGGCGATAGGCCGCGTCCTGTTCGTCGCGCACCAGGCGTCCGCCTTCGAAACCCAGGACTCGCTTCTGCATCCGATCAACGATCGCGGTGTCGTGCGTTGCGACCACGATGGTGGTGCCAGACCGATTGATATGGTTTAAAAGCTCTACGATCCCGGTGGAGGTGTCCGGATCGAGGTTGCCGGTAGGCTCATCGGCCAGCAGGAGCGCAGGTTCGTTGACGAGGGCGCGAGCGATGGCGACGCGCTGCTGCTCCCCTCCGCTAAGCTGACCGGGGAAAGCGTCGGGCCGGTGCGCCATACCCACCATCTCCAGCGCCGCCGGTACCTTATGGCGTATCTCCTGGCGCGGCATCCCGATCACCCGCAACGCGAAGGCAACATTTTCGTAAACCGTCTTGGTGGGCAACAGTCCGAAATCCTGGAAGACAATTCCCAATTTCCGTCGAAAGAAGGGGATCGCAGACAGCGCTATGGCGTTTAGATCTTCGCCTGCTACCACGACACGCCCGGAGGTCGGTTTTTCTTCGCGATAGAGGAGTTTGAGGAACGTCGATTTGCCTGCCCCGGTCGGGCCGACAACGAACACGAACTCGCCCTTTTGCACGCACAAACTGATGTGCGCGAGGGCGAGCGTATTGCCGTGATAGGTTACCGAGACATCCTGAAGATCGATCATAATCATACAAAAAAGCGTGGTGGTCCCGTGCGGATACCGGGCCGCAAAGCGAAGGCACGCCGGGCTAAAGCCCTCCGCTGGAGGCGCTACCCACCAAATCCTTTGCGCGGCAGCGAAGGATTTGGGGTGCCCGAAGGGCTTCCATTTAGGCCCCCTGAAGCGGGCACCCTGGCTTTCTGGAAGCAAAAGTAGTCCGGGATTGATCTTGTTTCGTCCGGAGGACGGCCCGGCAAAGCCGCGTAGCGAGGGATAACATCCCTTGACAGCCCCAAGTCGGAAGAGACGCCTTCTTTGAAAGGCGTTGTCTATTAAGACATGTTTCCCATCTGTCTGTCAACCTGACGCAGGACGGGGCAGAAGCGCTCCCAGGCCGGGCGAGCCGACACAGATCCTTGTACTAACCCGCCGGGAGGAGGCGAAAAACGCCGATTTCTGCAGGACATCGGTAGCGGAAAGGCTTGCCGGTAACCCCCAAACCACGATTGACATATTGGCGCGCTTTGCCGTTCGTGTACCATCCATGCACCTGATTGCAATGCAGATGAAACTTGATCACGAGACGCGGCGGCGGGAACGGCAACGCGATCTGGCCGCCGTGGGTGTGCCCCGATAGAATGAGCACATCCTTCTCCGGAATGCGCTCGATCAGCCCCGGATGGTGTGAGAGAACGATCGAAGTACGGTCGGCCGGCAGCCCCTCCAGAGCGCGCGGGACATCGGGAAAGCCTTCCGCGAGATCGTCCACGCCCGCTATAAAGAGGCCGTGCGGCAGTTCGACATTCTTGTTTTCTAACGCATGGACTTGCGACTGCTCCAATAGTCTTCGCGAACCCACGATTCCGCGCCGGTGGTCGTGGTTGCCGAAGGAGCCGAATATCCCTGCTTTCGCGCGCAGACGCAGCAGAATATCCTTTAAGGGAAACTGCGCTTCGTCCGGATGGTCGTCCAGATAGTCACCGGTCAGGAGGATAAGATCCGGTTCCAGAGCGTTGACGCGTCGAACCATCTCCTCGTAGACAGCGGCAGTGTTGCCATATCCGGCATGAATATCGCTCAGATGCACGAAGGTCTTGCCATGCCAATATTCGGAGAGGCCATGCATCGGAACGTCATGCGTCGAGATTTCCAGCATATAAGGCGACTTCCGCCCGGTGTCGATAGGTACAAAGGTCTTGCTCACGTTCCGAATCGTTGCTCCCATTTTCAGCGTCCGCGATGTCAGGACGAAACCTGTTGCGCCCGTTCCGCTCTCTGTTCTTTCATCACGGCAACGCCTGCGATGAGGGTCCGCTCCACCAAAGCCCACGCGAAAGGCACGTCCGCAACCGGAACTTCGCCTGCCAACTCCCGCGCATGAAACAGCGCCATTCTAGCATCGTTCCCATGCCCGAGCCGCCACAAGATGTCGGCGGTTTCTTCCAAACGCCGCACGTACCGGCTCCGAACACCGGGCGTAAAAATATCCGTTGCGACCTCCCGGACGATCAAGTCTCTCTGCGCGGAGGCCAGATCGCTCTGCGCGGAGGCCAGATCGCTCTGCGCAGGCTCCGCCAAATCGGTGGCGTTCTCCCAGTCCGTCAGAGCGCGCACCACATCTTCGATAGCAAAAAACCAGTTCTCGAACCATTTCAGCCCGAACAGGGCAGCAGGGTCCGAATCCAAGTGATCCTCGGCGCTTGAGCTCTCTCTGGAAATCGCCTCATATACAGGAGATACGAGATAGTCGTTCCGTGCGACGCCGAGACGAGGCAGCAGTTCCAGCACGCCAGGAGGAGAGGGTTTGCTCTGACGGCGCAGTAGTTCCCGCGCCTCCTCCAGCAGCCAGCGCCCATAGTCCGCAGTGATCTCGACGAAGGCTAATCCATCTGCCTGCATCTGCTCCAACTGCTGAATGCGTTGATGCAGTTCCTGTCGGGGAAGGCGGGCGCTATCGCAGGTCTGGAGGCCCGTCTGGTCGTTGAACATCATCTGCACGCCGGTAGGATTTCCGCCATCCGGATCGGCAATTTCAAAGAGAAGGATGCGATTGCCGGCGCCATCGAAGCCTGTTGCAAAGGCGCGAACGGTCTCTTTCGGCGGCACATCCGGCACGACTTCCGCTGGGATGACTTCCGGCAGCGGTCGTATCCCGCGCGCACTCAACAGATAGAGGGCGCGGCGGGCCGCTTTCCGTACCTCTTTGCTGTCGGTGATACGCTCTATCTCGGCCAGCGTCGCAGCGGCCTCCGACGTTCCTGCCTTCAACAGCGTTTCAATACGCTGCCTTTCGCTCTCCGACATGGTGTTTCCATCCTCTAATAGATCCGTTTCCGTACTCCTATTATGCCTCTCTCACCCTCCAAAATGCAACCCTCCCCGATGAAGCACAACTCATCCCGACATCGCTCTCCGATAGAGGGCGAGGGTCTCCCTGGCGACATGGGCGAACGAATGTTGTGCGCAAAATCGTTCTGCTCCCCGCTGAAGGGATCGGTGCAAGTCTGAATCGTTCAGAAGTATCTGCACTTTTTCCGACAATGCCAGAGCGTTGCCGTTGAGGAAAAGCAAGAGACTGCCCGGCGTTGCGAGGAGCAGTTCGCGGTGTGGCGGGATGTCGGAGGCGATGACGGGGAGGCCATAAGCGAGCAGGTGCGCCAGCGATGCCGACCCGGAGGATTCGAGGAAAGGCACGACCGCGAGGTCGGCGGCAGCCATGGCGAATGGCACAAGCTCCGAGGGCAGGTACCCGGTGATCCGCACACGTTGCTCCAACCCGAGCGTTGCGATCGCCCTTTTCAATCGGACGACGTAGTCGGAGGCGTCGTCCGGATGCTGTTCGCCTGCAAACAGAAGCACAACGCCGTCCGGCAGCCTCTTCAGCGCCTCCAGCGCCACGAAATGGCCCTTCTTTGCAGCGAGAAAGCCGAACATCAACACGACACGCTTT
>JAYUMV010000450.1:0-12237 GCA_043762265.1 Chthonomonadaceae bacterium
TCGGCCTGGCCCTGGCCATGAACGTCGGCGTACAGTCCTACATGGACACCCGCCTTGCAGCCAATATTTTCAAGACCGTACCTCCCGAGGACCGCCCCACTCTGGGCGTCAAACTCCTCCGAAACGCGGTGGCGGCCAATCCGTTCAACCCGGAGATCTGGTACCGTCTCGCCGAAAACAATCCCGATCCGCTGTTCGGCATGACCCTCGTCGAGGCGGTACGACAGAAGCGACCGGGCCTCTTGACCAATACGGCGACGCCCCTGGAGATGCAGGGACAGGGAGGAGCCAGCGATCAGTATTGGGGCACAATCGCGCAGTATATCTCGCCCTATGCGCTCGTATACCACACGCCTCCGCAGAAAGTGGAGGAGATGCGGCGCATCCACTACTTCATGAAGACCGCGCCGGGCATCAGTCCTTATGACATCTGGGCCTACGACGAGCGGTTCGCCGCCCTCCCTCCCGACCCCAAATCGGACAATGCGGAGTACGACCTGAAGCTGGCGAGCGACCGTGACGCTTACGGACTGCTGCGGATGGGTCAGCGCTACCGGGATGGGGACGGCGTGATGGCGAGCGACACCAAAGCGCAGCAGTGCCTGACCAATGCAGTGCGCCTGGGAGACCCCTCGGCAGCGTGTATCCTGGGCAGCCTGTACCCCTCGATCCCTCGTGAGCAGATCAATGTCACCGTCTCCAGCGTGTGGGTCAAGGATACGGAAGCGGTTCACTTGATCGACGGCGCAGGAATGCTGGGCGCAGTCCACGACAACGAGGGTTCGGCCCGGACGATGTGGTTTACGGCAGAACACCCCGCGCCCAAACCTCCGGCTCCGGGACTGGCCCCTTCGCCCGCCTGGGCACGGTTCGACTTCGCACAGCCCACGCGTTTCGAGTCGATCCAAATTTGGAACGAAAACCAGGCCGCATTTACCGACCGTGGGTTCCGCAAAACGCGCCTGTATGGGACGGTGGACGGCACGACCTGGATCCCGCTGACGTCGCTGCCGGTCATCGAACTGCCGCGCGCGGCGGGCACGCCCTGGATCCTGCCGACAACCATTCCCAACGACGCTTCCAGACGGGCGTTCAAATCCGTCATCATCGCGGCGGAGGCGGTGGACGGCGACTACGGCAGCGCCTATTACGGTCTGAGCGCCGTTCGTTTCGTCGCGCCGCGCCTGACGCATGTCGTGCCGACAAGGTCCATCACCGTCACTGCCTCCAGTGTATGGAGTCAGGAACAGGCCCCCACGCATCTCGTGGATGGGACCGGGATGATGGGCACGCTGCACGACAACCACTACGCGGCAGCGACGATGTGGCATACGGCCGAACGCCCCGCCGCCCAACCGCCTGTAGCGGGCCTGCCCCCTTCGCCCGCGTGGGTGCGGTTCGACTTTACGCAACCACAGGAGATCGAGGCGATCCTGATCTGGAACCTCAACCAGCAGAAACTGACCGACCGGGGCCTGCGGAAGGTGAGGATCTACTGCTCCTCCGACGGCACGACCTGGAAACCCCTGACCGACTCGAAAACCGTCGAGTTGGCTCCCGCCGACGCCGCTCCCCTGCTCGGCCCGACGACCGTCTTGAACGATCTGACAGAGCATACGTTCAAGTCCGTTATCATCGCCGCCGAGGAGACCGATGGAAACTATGGAGGCAACGCCTTCGGTCTGAGCGCCGTCCGCTTCGTCCTAAAGCACTAACCTGATCGGGGAATGCGCGTGCCCAGATAGTCGCGATCTCGGCTGAAAACGGGTGGGGCTTCGCTCTGCCAGAAGTTCCGGTCGGCTTCGGCGGTCTGCTCTTCTCCGGTGCGCTTGTGCAGGTAGGTGACAGTCTCGCGCTGCGTCTTGCGAACCATCATGCGCCCGCGTTTGCAGCCGTCCGGATAGTCGTTCCAGTTGATGCCGCGCTGCCAGAGCATCTCCTGCATGGCGTCGGTCGATTTGCCGTCTACGGCCTCATGGGAATACTCGGCGCGGGTCGCCATACTGATGCTGTTGCGGGTCGCGTCCTGCTGTCGCCATAGAAAGTAGTTCGCGACGTCTACGACATCCGGGATCGTAAAAGCCCGCGAGTCGAACTGCGCCATCGGGAACGCCTCCAGAGCTTCTGTTGAAAGCGCCTCCATGCCCACCTCTCTCATCTGCCCCAGTGAGCGCCCGATTCGCGCCCGATTAAACGCCGCTGTCGCGATGCTGGCCGTAATCGAGACGATCTTCTGCAAGCTGCCGTCGAACCACGCTTCGGTAGCGACCGAGGAAAAATCGGTCAGCAACAGGCTGATCTCGTCCGACTGCACGTAGGCGAACGCACAACCGGTCACCTCCTTACAGAGCGCAATCGCTGTCGTATCCATGTCGGCCATCAGGTCGAAATCGAATGGGCGTGCCAACCCCTTCGTGTACTGGTGAAACGCTTTCCCATCCACCCGCACGATCGTATACGTCCGACGTGGCAGCAACACTCGCGTCCTCCGCTCATAATTCCCCTTCATTCTTTCACCCAGATCGTCCCGCACGCTGTTTCCTCTCCTTTCGCTTCCGAGCGGAGTGGTATTCCGCTGATATAGGCACTGACAATCCTGCTCTTCCGAGAGTTGCACGGAGGGTTGAGAGACAGCATTGCTCCATTGGAGACCTGCAAGGCAGTGCGAGAAACACCGCGAAGAAATTCTCGGAAGTATGGAAGGATTTCAGAGGAAGAGAGAGAAACTATATTTGCGTGTATTTATGTCGGGCTTTCCGGCGCATCCATTCGTTTTCTCTTTCTGAAGGAGGGATCTCTCATGTCTCGAATCGAAGGCTATCGGAAACTGTACGAATACGAAAAAGACTGTGATGATAAGATGCTGACGATGATCGAATCGGTTCCGCAAGTCAAACGCAGCGATCCGCGTTTCCAGCAGGCGGTCACACTGGCCGATCATCTCGCCGCTTGCCGCGAGAACTGGTTGACTCACCTGCGCGGAACCGGACGCGATTTGGTCGATTGGTTCGACAAATCGAGCGATCTCGGCACCTTGCGGCCACGCTTTGCCACTCTGGAAGCGGAATGGACAGACTACCTGAACGCTCTCGACGACACACAACTGGCGCAGGATTTCTCTTTTTCGGAGGGCGGCGGAGAATATGCCTTGCCGACCGAAGGGCAGATCCTGCAACTGGTCGGGCATGCCCTTTACCATCGTGGCCAGATCGCTCTGCTGGTAGACCTACTAGGCGGAGAAACCGTCGATACCGACTATATCTATTGGCTGGTTCCCGAGTCGATGTAACGTGCCCTCTACCTCATTGAAATACCCAAATGGCCGCCCGAGACGGCTCAAAACAGGAGATCTTCTGAACCAGGATACCAGCGCCCCCAGGAAACCTAAAGTGACCGACAAGAGGTCACAGGGATTCACGGCAGAAGAAAACGCCGCGATGAAGGCGTCATGTGGCCAACTACCTTCGCGCTGAAGGAGTTCACTGCCGCCGAAGAGGAAAGGATCGGCGCTTTCGTGAAGCAAGCAGTAAAGGGAATGTCGATCAGAGATTCCGGAATGAGGGAGGAATAGAGGTTGTGGGAACGGAAATGGAGCGAAAAGTGAGAGGAGAGCGATTTCGTTATGAGTTCCAACCCGTCGCCGCAGCTGGTCAAGGTGGGCATCATCGGATGCGGCAACATCAGCGGCATCTATTTTAAGGCAGGGAAGACCTTCCCGATCCTAGACATCGCGGCCTGCGCCGACCTCGATGTCTCCCGTGCCCAGGCGAAGGCCGAGGAGCACGGCGTCCCGAAAGCTTGTACTCCGGACGAACTGCTGGCCGACCCCGAGATCCAGATCGTCATTAACCTGACCATCCCGAACGCGCATCACAGCGTCTGCAAAGCCGCGCTCCTGGCGGGCAAAAATGTGCATGTGGAGAAACCGCTCTCCATCACCCGCGAACAGGGCCAGGAGCTCCTCTCCATCGCCCAGGAAAAAGGGCTCCGTGTGGGAGCGGCGCCGGACACGTTTCTCGGTGGCGGGCTACAGACCTGCCGCAAACTGATCGACGACGGCTGGATCGGCGAGCCCATCGGCGCGACCGCCTTTATGCTCTGCCACGGTCACGAGTCGTGGCATCCGGATCCGGAGTTCTACTACAAACTCGGCGGCGGCCCGATGTTCGACATGGGACCCTACTACCTCACCGCCCTGGTCTCGCTCATCGGCCCGATCCGGCGCATCACCGGCTCCGCGCGCGCCACCTTCCCGGAGCGCACCGTCACCAGCGCCCCGAAATACGGCACGAAGATCACGGTGGACACCCCCACCCATATCGCTGGGATCATGGACTTCGCCAACGGCGCGGTCGGGACGATTCTGACTAGCTTCGATGTCTGGTCTTCCCAACTGCCCAACATCGAGATCTACGGCACGGAAGGCTCGCTGCGCGTCCCCGACCCCAATGGCTTTGGCGGACCAGTCTTCGTACGGCGCATGGGCGCAAAGGACTGGAGCGAAGTGCCCCTGACCCACGGCTTCGCCGACAACAGTCGCGGCATCGGCGTGGCGGACATGGCCTATGCCCTCCAGTCCGGCAGACCCCATCGCGCCAGCGGCGCCCTCGGCTACCATGTCCTCGAAGCCATGCACGGCTTCCACGACTCCTCCGCCTCCGACACGCACTACAAAATGCAGAGCACCGTCGAACGCCCCGCGCCCCTGCCGCTCGGCCTCCCCAAGGACGCCCTGGACGCTTAACGCTCCTAATCCCCCGGCCCCCTTCCCTAAAAGGAAGGGGGTGCCCTGACACGCACTTTCCTCGTTGCGTTTACACTTGTTTTGGAAAAAACTTCCGTCTCCCCATCGCAATGCTCACGAGGACAGCGTTACGGTGAGCGTTTGACCTGCTTTGAGGATGGCGGGTTGAGACAGGTCGAGGAAGACGCCGTCCGGTCCTGCTTTGAGAGTGGCGGCGATGGGTTTGCCTGCGGCCTTTACCATGGCCTTTTTGGGTGGGGCAGCGGTGTCCAGGCGTAGACGGGTCACTTTGAGTGTGCCCTCTTCGACATGGATCTCGTTGTGCTGGCCGTCCGGTTTTCGGGTTTGGGCCAGGCTTCCCCAGCCTTCGGAGCCAGAGAAGAAGCTCTTGAAGTTCTCGCGGTTATGGATTGGACGAACTTCCAGGTGTCCGGTTGCGCCATCGTAGAGCCAGCCGCTGAGCGCGAGGAGCAGGGTCCAGGAGGAGCCGGCGCGGGCGTAATGGCCGCCGCATTCGATCTCGTTCCAGGGGCTGCGCGGAATGGGCGCTTTGGGGATGCCGTCGTAGCGGTCGCGGGTTCCTTTTACGATCGCAAAGCCCTCTTCCAACATTCCCTCGTAGAGCATGTGGCCCGCGACCTGATATTCGATCCCCGTCCAGACTTCGTCCGAGTAGAGCATCACGTTCGGCGGCCGACCGCCTTTCGGCCAGGTGCAGATGATCAGCCCTTTGTCCTGCGCGCCTGCGAAGGCGCGGGGACTGTGCTTCCAGCCAGTCAGGTCCGGCATCCAGTTGTATTTGAACACCGATTTAAGCGCGGTCTTGACGATCTCCGGCGGCAGCAGGTAGCCCAGTCCCAACTGGTGTGCCCACCACTGCCCGATCAACTGGTCGGCCATACAGCCCGGTCCGACTTCCCCGCCGCGCTTCTCGTAGCCGGGCAGATCCTGCTGGAGATACTCCCCGTTCCAGCAGCGGGCGATCAGGTTCTTCTGTCCGGCGACAAAGACGGAGCGGCAACGGGCGGCGAACCCTTTGTCGCCCATGCGATCCGCCATCACCTCGCCTGCCCGCAGCGCCGCCAGATAGTAGACCCCGATAAAGCCACTGACGCCGTGCAGCGCCTCGTCGTAGGTGTTCCACTGATCGTCTTCCAGCAGGCCGTTGGGCAGGCCGTTGCTCGTGGCGGCATCGCGCCCTATTAGATACTCGACCGCCTTTTTGATCCCCGGCCAGTACTCCTGAAGCCAGCTTTCGGTGGGAGAGTTGAGCGCTTCGCGGTAGGCTTTGAGGACCGTACTGCAGTGCCCATCCGTAAAGGGATGTTCTCCTGACGGATGCGGAGGCGAGGGAACGGCCGTGCGGTTGTTGACGCCGCCGTCGGCGTTCTGCTGGTGTTTGAAATCGATACGGCGCATGTCCCGCTCCATATCCGGGAAGAGGTGTGCCAGGTTCGTCACATATCCCCAGACATGTGTGCAGGTCGGATCGCAGCAGCCGTTGGAACCCTCCCAGCCGTATACGTCGCCGTTCGCAATGCGGAAGACGACGCCTATATGGCGCAGCGTAGCCGCCTGCGACGTGACGCAGTCGAGCAGCCAGTAGGGCAGCGAGCTGTCGTAGAAGACGGCGCGGAACTTTTCGGTCCGCGCCCGCAGAACCGGGAAGCGCTGCACGACGTCCTTCGCCGTGGCGAGAGCGTCCGGCCAGGTGGCGCTATAGTGGTTGCCCACCCAGGTTCCGCCGCTGTACTTGTTGGGATAGCTCCAGGTCAGGAAGAACGGCACCTCTACGCTCTTGCCGGGCGGAACGACGAACTGCGCGGCCAACAGGCCGTTGTGTGTCTCTCCCGTAGGCGAGGGATCGGAGACAGGACTGGCCGCAGCGTTCCCATTCTCCGAGGTAAATGCGTTCCAGCCCGCTTTCCAGTCCCCGAAACTGACGTTGTGCCGGGCGCTCTTGTGGAGAACGCCGAGGGTCAGCGTGCCCGAGCCCGGTGCGCGTGCGGGAATGCCGCCAGGAACCGTCACGTGTACGCCGCCGAGCAGGGCGAGAGAGCGGTAGGCGGCGCGTCTTGCTCCGATCAGTTCGACTTGCTCGGGGGCGAGGATCGGGCCGGGCGTGAGGAGCACGCGCCCTGTGCCGAGCGAACGCGTCCATACGGTTCGGCCATCGGCCAGACGCTCTTCGTGCGCTCCGGGTTGAAGCGTCCGGTTCCGGAACTCCACGACAGTCTGCGGATCCAGGGAGTTCGGGATCGGTTGGATGCCGTCAAAGCGCATGGGCAGGAGCTCGTCGAGCAGCGCGAGGACGTCGGCGCTGCCGGGCAGGTCGCTGAACTCGATCTGATCGATATTGATGTGGCCCCACGCGCCCTGCTGCTGATCGACGATCTCGATATGCGCCTGCTGCCCCACCAGACTGCGCACCTCCCAGAATGCGGGAAGCAGAAGTTCGGCCTCGCGCCCGGAGGTAGCGCGCACCGTTTTGCCCTCGACGATCAGGCGAATCTGGGTATTGGGGGAGGCGCCGCCCCCGATGAGGAACCGGATGAAACCGCGTTCGATGCGGAAAGGTTTGCTGGTCAGTTTTCCGACCGTATCGTCGCCGCCGAGAAAGGAGTTGACCAGTCCGTGGCCGAGAAAGCCGCTGACCGCCTGCTGCCCCGACAGCGTGCCGGGCGCGGGCGCTTTGCCGAAGGCCGCGCCTTCGACGGTCCAGTTTTCATAGCCCTTTTCGAAATCTTCAAACACGATATCGGGGCGCAGTTTGCCGGTATCGAGTGGCTTGCCTCCGGTCAGTTCGGCATAGTGCCGCAGCAGAGGCATCGTCCTGCCGGAAAACACCAGGGTCGCGCCGGCACGCACGGCGCCTGCAATCGCCTTCAGGGTGATCGCCTGAAAATCGGTCGCGGCGTCTTCCAGCCAGACCAGCGCCGTAGAGGCTTCCGTTCCGGAGGGCAGGCGGTCTAGTCCCTCTACCGACAGCGATGCGGGTCGGCCTTCGTAGGGCGTGTTGAAGGCTGCGGCAGGCAGGTTGGTGAAGAGGCGCAGCGGACGGTCCGAGGTGATTGACTCCGCAGCCTGCGCCCGCATCGAAAGCAGGGTCGCCTCCGGAAGAGAAACCACTTCATTGACATTCCCGCCGAAGTTGGGATGCGCGGCGTGCGCTCCGTCTGGCGCGAACCGAAGCGGCGCGCCCAGGGCATCGTAGCCGAGGGCGTTCTGAATAAATCCGCCGAGCGAGACGGTCTGTTCGCGATTGGTCGGGTTCTGCACCTTAAACACAAAGCAGGCGACGGGCAGGGAAGAGAACTCGGTATCCAGCGGCGCGAAGGGGGTAAACGCGGTCAATTCGAGATGGACAGGCAGATCGGCGTCCTGAAATTTGAGGGTCGCGCAGGGATATTCGCCGGTCATCTCGATGCTCTGGACGCGCGGGATTCCGTCCGGGCCGCCTGCGGTCTGGAGCATCTTCGCTTTATCGCCGACCTTGACACCGAAAACGAAGGGCACGAAGCCATCGCGAAGCGTATTGAACAACTGCCACGTCGTGATCTGTCCATCGACACCGATTTCGAAGTTGCCGGTCCCGATGCCTCCAAGCGGCATGCGGGCATCGGTATGGGTCTGGGAGTGGTAACGGCGTGGAGAAGACGGCGCCAGCAGAGCGCGCTTCCAATCGGCCAGATCGGCAGCCTTTTGCGCCTCTCTACGGCGTGCTTCCGCTTCGCCTGCCGCCCCGGTCAGCATCGCTCCTGTCACCCCGATACTGGCGAGGGTGATGAATTCCCGGCGCGAAACGGTGGTTTCGACCTCCCCAACCGCACTCTCCGCCGTGCTTTGCGGTACGCAGGTTCCTGCACAGTGACACTTACGCGGCATTTCGACTCTCCTTTGTTATCGCATGCAGAAGCGGAGCCGGGAAAATCCCGGCTCCGCTTTCTCGATTGTAGGCGACCATTGACCAGATCTGCTTGGCGTTCTGCTATCGAACGCCTTTTACGGGCGCGGGTAGTAGCGGGAGATCCAGTACTGGGCGAGGCGGGCGTTGAGGAGGCCCATGATCCCGCCGAAGATCATCATGGCGGCCCACGTCGAGGGAACCAGTAGCAGGGTCACGAGGCCGAGCAACAGGCCCATCAGGGGATTGCCATGCAGGAAGCCGTTCACGAGGCCGCCGAGCAGGACGTTGCCGAGGGCAATGCCCATTCCGTAAAAGAAAGCGCTGGGCCAGTTGACGCCGCGCGACCGCCCAACGATTACCTGACAGAACCAGAGCAGAGAAAAAGCGATTGCGGCTCCGGGAATCAGCGGCCAGAGCATCTCCCATCGCGAGGCCATGTCCAGAGCGCCCACCTGGGCCGCCCGCTGCGCCATGGCACTGTTCAGGCCGAACAGAGAGGCCACCGTGAACAGCACAGGAACGCTGACCACGCCATTGAAGACCATCATTCCCAGCAGACTGGCGCTGCCGGGTCGCAAGCTTCGTTTTCCACTCATGATTTCACCCCATTGCTGAGTTTTCGATTTTAATATGTGAGGCGCACTTCGGCGAAGGCGGCGCGAGCCGCTTTCAGCAGGTCTTTGATGTCTGCGTCTGTCATGACCGCCGAGAGAAAGGCAGCTTCAAACTGCGACGGCGGCCAGTAGATGCCGCGCTCCAGCAGAGCGCGGAACCAGACGCCGAACCGCTGCGTGTCGGAGGTCTTGGCGCTCGCGTAGTCGGTGACGGCAGCCACATCGGTAAAGAAGACTGTGAGCATCGAACCTACCTGATTTACGACAACGGGCACCTGAACGTTTCGCGCGGCTTCGCGAAGCCCTTCTGCGAGCCTTGCGCCGACGGTTTCCAGGCGATTGTAGACGCTCTGTTCGCTTTCGCGCAAGAGGGAGAGCATCGCCAGCCCCGCAGAGACCGCGACCGGGTTGCCGGAGAGCGTGCCTGCCTGATAGACCGGTCCGACCGGCGCCACCGCATCCATGATCTCCGCTCTGCCTCCGTAAGCCCCCAATGGCAGCCCACCCCCGACGATCTTGCCGAGCGTCGTCATGTCGGGCGTCACACCGAAGCGCGCCTGAGCGCCGCCATAGGCCAGCCGGAAGCCGGTCATCACCTCATCGAAAATCAGGACGGTGCCGTGCGCAGAGGTCAGTTCGCGCAGGGTTTCGAGGAAACCAGGGGCAGGCGCGACGCAGCCCATGTTCCCAACGACAGGTTCGAGGATCACGCAGGCGATTTCGGTTGGAAAGGCCAGGAAGACAGCGTGTAAGGCTTCGAGATCGTTATAAGGCAGCGTCAGAGTGTCGGCGGTGACGGCGGGCGGCACCCCAGCGCACTCCGGGAGGCCGAGGGTCGCTACCCCGGAGCCGGCTTTCGCCAACAGAAAGTCGGCATGACCATGGTAGTTGCCTTCGAACTTGACGATCTTATTGCGGCCTGTCCAGCCACGCGTCACGCGCACCGCGCTCATCGTCGCTTCCGTGCCGGAGGAGACCAGGCGCACCTTCTCGACCGACGCGACGGCGTTTTTGATGGCAGTCGCCAACTCCACTTCCAGAGCGGTCGGCGCACCGAACGTAGTGCCTTTGGTCAACTGCCCCCGGATCGCCTCTACGATTCGGGCGGGAGCATGCCCCAGGATCAGCGGTCCCCAGGAGCCGATACAGTCCAGATAGCGATTGTTATCGGCATCGTAGAGATAGGCGCCTTCGCCGCGCTCGATAAACAGGGGGTTGCCCCCCACCGCCTTAAACGCTCGTACCGGCGAATTGACGCCGCCGGGGATGACTTCGACGGCCTCACGAAACAGCGCGAGGGATTTCTCATGATTCATACTGGCCTTTATCTCCGTGGATGGAAGTGATGACAACTCCTCCTGTTGCCGCAAGGCGACAGTTCCCTTGTCATGTTCTTTATGGGATCTATGGTGGAATACGTTGGACGCGGCTCAGACGACGCCGGAATCCCGGCGCGGACGCCAGGCAGGGACACGACGCGGATGGATCGTGTCGGATTCGGTGGGGATCGAGCAGATGAGACAGTGTGGAAAGCGCGCCGCGAGTCGGCGGGCATCCTCCCAGCGGGGTTCGAACCAGACACGCAGTTCGTGTTTGGCGATGATCCGCATGGCCTGCTGCACGGGATCCTCGCGGACGATCTGCGTGGTCGCCGTCAGAGGAAAGCGACGCACCCCGCGCATAGCGGGCCATTCGAAAAGCAGACGGATCGGATCCGGCATGAGAAGTCAGTCTCCCCCGAGGCTCCCCCGGCTTCCCGCGAAGCGAACGGGAGAGGGCAGAATGCTACAGATAGGTGCGCACACGTGTCTGCTACCTCAGCGGTAGGGCTCTCAAAAGGGAGACGGACGAAAAAAAAATGCAAAAAAACCATGCTACTGTCTCAAAAAAGGTTGACAGCAGACGTTCCACAATGTAGAATGGGGGTACATTGGGGGGACGAAAGGGAGACTACGGGGGGACTTCGGGGAAACCGATATATACCCGTCTCCTACTCCCCTATTTCTCCATTTTTGTCGGAAAGTTTAACAACCAGCCGAATGGCAATCAGCTCCCGTGAAAATCGAATGTGGGGTCGGTTCGAACACAGCCTTGACGATAAAGGCCGCGTGATCGTTCCCCAAAAGTTTCGTGAAAAGCTCGGCGAGGAGTTCGTTCTCACCATCGGGCCGAGCAAGCATATTCGCGCCTACCCCTTACTGGTATGGGACGCTCTGGAAGAGCAGTTCGCCAGTTCCGATCTTGAAGGCGAACTGAATGAAGACTCGATTTTTTTACAGCGCATGTTCGGCAACTGCGAATTCGTCAGTCCCGATTCCGCGAATAGGCTCTCGATCCCGCGCCACCTGCGCGAATGGGCCAGCCTGCGCGAGAGCGACACCGCCATCATTCTGGGCAGTGGCACCCGCCTGGAACTCTGGAGTCGGGCCAACTGGGAGACCTATAGCAACGAGTTCACCGCTGCTAATGCGGCCCAGGCGATCAGTCGGCGTGGCATCTCCGATCGCGGAGACGTCGCCGCCCGCCAGCTCGCCGGTGGAGACGCAGGGTAAGCGCGTCCCAAAATCGCTTGCATCGGGCTCAGACGGCGGCGACCGTCGGAAAAGGTGAACGCGCATCGGACAAAACGCTATGACGCCGGAACCTGTTCGCTATCACGTGCCCGTCATGCTGCACGAAACGCTGGAATATCTCGCCCCGCAGCCCGGCGAAACGATGCTCGATGCGACCCTGGGAGGCGGAGGCCACAGTGCGGCACTGGCGCAGCAGCTTCGCCCCGGCGGAACGCTCATCGGCCTCGATCGTGACGCGGACGCACTGGCGACCGCAGGGCAGCGATTAGAGCCTTACCGATCCGATGTAGATATTATACTGATTTCCACTGGTTTTGGCAACATGGAAGCGGCGCTGCTGGCCCAAGCCACAACCTCGGCCCGGATGTTAGACGGAGTCCTGTTCGATTTGGGCGTATC
>JAYUMV010000451.1:0-28406 GCA_043762265.1 Chthonomonadaceae bacterium
GCAATGCGTTCCCCTATCTGCAGATGACCCCTCCTAACCCCCCATTTCCCTTCCCTAAAACGAAGGGGAATGGGGGTTAAACGATCCGGTTAAACGCTCCTATCGGTAGCAAAAAAGAACGGAAACTCCTGTGTAGTGAAAAGGTAAAGAGGATTCCCGCAGCCTTTAGCGAACTCTACGCCTGCCTTGAGGCGAGCGCGAGGATTTCAATGGGGAGAGGTGAGGCATGGCAGCGGAAGCAAAATACTTGGCGTTCGATTTAGGAGCGGAGAGCGGGCGCGGGGTCGTGGGATTTTTTGATGGCGAGCGTCTGCGACTGGAGGACGCTCACCGATTTGCGAGTACGCCGGTTCGCCTAATGGACACCTTACACTGGGATATTCTGCGACTCTTCGCAGAACTGAAGAAAGGGCTGGCGATGGCGGTCGCGGCGCATGGAGGCGAATTCGATGCGATGGGCGTGGATACCTGGGGCGTCGATTTCGGCCTGTTGGGGCGCGGAGACGTGTTGCTGGGCAATCCACGGCACTATCGGGATCATGCCAACGACGGCATCCTCGATGTCGCCTTCGGCCTGGTGCCTGCGGATCGGATCTTCGACCGCACAGGCATTCAGTTCATGCAGATCAATTCGCTGTTTCAGCTACTGGCATTGCAGAGGCAAAACTCCCCGTTGTTGGAAGCGGCGCAGACGCTGCTCTTCATTCCCGACCTGCTCAACTTCTGGTTTACAGGCGTCAAAACAACCGAGTTCAGCATCGCCAGCACCAGTCAGATGATCGATCCGCGCTCCCGGCAGTGGGCGCACGATCTTATGGCCGATTTTAGCCTTCCATCCCATCTGCTGACGGACCTCGTGCCGACAGGAACGCCTATCGGCGTGCTTCGTGGCGACATCGCTGCCGAGTGCGGGTGTGGGCCGATCCAAGTCATCGCTCCGGGCGAACACGATACGGCCTCCGCGATTGTCGCCGTGCCTGCCACTACAGCAGACTACGCCTATATCAGCAGTGGCACCTGGTCTCTGATGGGCATCGAAACCGCGACACCACGCATTTCCGCTGCGACGCAGGCTGCCAACTTCACCAACGAAGGCGGCGCTTGCAACACCGTTCGTTTCCTTAAAAATATCATGGGGCTCTGGCTGGTGCAGGAGTGCCGCCGCAGTTGGGCGCGTCAGGGCCACGATCACTCGTATCCCGATCTGACCCGCATGGCCGATCAAGCGCCTGGGTTCGTGTCGCTTATCAATCCGGACGATCCCGCCTTTCTGGCTCCGACCGATATGGTGAAGTCGATCCAGGATTTCTGCCTGCGGACCGGACAGCCCGTTCCCGCAGATACAGGCGCGACCGTGCGCTGCTGTCTGGAAAGCCTCGCACTGAGGTATCGCTGGACCCTTGAAAAGTTGGAAGAGTTCAAAGGCAAGCGTATCGAGACTGTGCATATCGTCGGCGGGGGCACGCAGAACCACCTGCTTTGCCAGTTGGCCGCCAACGCCATGAACCGCCCTGTGATCGCCGGCCCCGTCGAGGCTACCGCCATCGGCAATGTGCTCATGCAGGCGCTGGGTCGTGGCCGCATCGGCTCACTCGAACAGGCCCGCGAGATCGTGCGCCGCTCCTTCCCCCTCGATACCTATCTCCCGCAGGAGACGGCTGCCTGGGACGCTGCCTACGCACGCTTCCTCCCGCTATGTGCTTAAATCTGTCAGGTGCCTGCTTTGGGCTGGATTGCTTGAATGGCGCGTTGGGCTTCCGCCTTGAGTGACGGGGGACCATAACGCGAGTTTCCCACGGGCTCCTCGGGAAGATCGGCATAAGGTTGGAGCACGGGCAACGCCTCCTTAGCCTCCGGCCCAAGGCTTGCGAGAGCGCGCATGCATTCGTTTCGCGCCGTGGTCTCATAAACATAACCGTAGAAAAAGCCGGAGGTCATCGCAGAGTCTTTATAGCCGGGGCGTAGGGGACGCAGCAGCAGTGGGACGGTGTCGGCCGCTTGCCGACCGAGCAAAGCCACGGCATGTGCGGCGCAGGCGACGGTGAGCGGCTGGTTAGAGGCGAGCATCTCCCGAATGGCGGGCAAAACGCGGGGCGTGATTCCGATCGACATCAGCGTCTTGAGCAGGGCGGTACGGCGATAGGACTCTGCCGTACGAGGCTCTTTTTCCGCTTCCAAAATCAGGTCGGTCAGAACAGGCGCCGCTTCCTGAGCGTCCGGACCGATATTTTGGAGCAGCCAGAGTACATGGGTGGTCGTGTCCGAATTCTTGGTGCCTTTCGCTTCTTCGCGCAATAACTTCGTCAGGTTCGGCACGGCAGGCGCCGCTTTTGGCCCAAGTGAGTAGAGCAGCGTCAACGCTTGATTTCGTTCGCGTTCCCCAGCCAGAAGCAGGGCGCTCAACTCCGGTATCACCAACTTCGCCGCTGTTCCAAACTTCTGAAACGCCTGAGTGACATCCAGGGCGATCTTAGGATCTTGCTGATGTGCGGCTGCAATCAGCACGAGAGCTGCGTCGCGATTTTCCGCCGGTCCGACGGCTGCCAGCGTCTCCACCGCAGTCCGCCGCAGCCACGCCTCTTTACGCGTGTCTACGATCTGGACCAGCACCGGGACGGCGGCCTCCGCCTTCGTTCCCTGGAGATTAATCGCAGAGAAGGCGGCATAAATCGCAGGAATGCGTTGCTTATCGATCTCTTGCAGAATCGTCGCTGCTTCCTTCGGCGTGACGGTCGGTTCCCCTTCGATGTGCGCGATGGCGGCAAAAGCTTTGCAAGCGAGCGTCGGGGACGGATCGGTCAGCCTCCGGTGCAGGGCCGGGAGCGCCGATTTCGCGGCTGGCCCCATGGTTCCGAGCGCCTCTACGATCTCGTCCGGCGATTGGTTTGAATCGAGCGTGCGCAGGAGCGCAGGGATGGCGAGGACGGCTTCCGGCATCATACGGCTAAGCGCAAAGGCGATGGAGGATGTCGCGAAGGGGACGCGACCGAGCGCGAGCGCGAGAAGTGGGACGGCGGTATGCGCAGATCGGCCCATGTTGCCCAGCGCCTGCGCGGTGACGACGGTAAGGATATCCAGGCGCTCCGGGCTTTTCAGACATCTCTTCATCGCTCGTTGCAGCGCCGAGACGGTGGCATGGTCTTCGGGACCGATCTTGCTCATGGCGGTCACCAACCATTCCCACATCTGCCCGCCATAGGCCGCTTCTCCCTGTACCGTACCGGTCTGGTCGAGTAATCGAATCAGGTCCGGCAGAGTATGCCGCGCCGCCGGGCCGTAGGCAGCCAACCCCTCCAGGGAGTGCGCGATCAGCAACGCCTCGCTAATCGTTCCGGTACGGATCCGCAGGTGCGCCTGAAACAGGGGAATGCCCTGCTCGGGAGGCAGTTTGCACTGCGCCAATAAATAGATAGCCGCTCCCTGTTCGTCCTCGTTCCCATGTTCCAGCAACGCCAGCGACGACATGATCCGTTTCTCACGCACCGTATCCGCGTCGCTGCCAGCAGGCTTTCCGGCTTGACGTGCCGGACAAAAGCCGGGGATTCCCAGGAGAAATGTCGTTGCTGCAACCCAGAGAATTCCACGGGAGAGTCGGCGCATGCTTTTATCCTCTTCTTGTCCTTACGAAGCCCGTGAAGGGCGGGCCAGCCAACGCTTAGACGGACGTACCAGAGCAACGGTTACAGCGGGAACAGAAGTCTTCAAGCCCCGGTTATCAGCTACGCGGATGCGGTGTTGCGGCGTGCTCTGGAACTCTCTGCAGAGGCGCACGGCAAACATCCGACGGTTCTGCACGCATCCGATGCGGGCCGCCCGGTCTACGAGCGGATGGGCTGTACGCCCATCGCTTCGCACATGATCTTCCTGGAAAAGAAATTTCTCGGCGACCACTGATACATGTGGTGTTCCTGACTGTTCTGGTCTACCATCGAGATCAATCCGGAAGGACCTGGAGTTGGCAGGGCAGCGATTGGGGGTAGAGTGAGGAAGAGGCCGGGAGACCAAAATCTGCCGTTTCGCGGATTACTCTTCCTGGTAAATCCTTGAAGGAAACCACTGACTTGGACATTCAAATCGACCACAAGGATTTCAAAGAAGAGATCCGGGAGCTGAAGGCCCGGTTGGAGGAAGCGGAAGAGGCGCTCTGGGCGATTCGGTTCGGCGAGGGGGATGCACTGCGGGCGCCCAGATCCGACCGCGAGCGGATATTTACCCTTGAAAGCGCGGAAAAGCCGTACCGTACTCTGGTCGAAAATATGCAAGAAGGGGCCGTAATCCTCTCGGAGGAGGGCGTCATCCTCTACTGCAATCGCTGTTTTGCTCAGATGCTCCAGGTGTTGCATGAGAAAGTCGTGGCTTCTGTCGCGGGTGACTACGTCGCGCCAGGGTCTGCCGAGCAGTTTGCCGCTTTGTTACGCGAGGGAGTTCACCGGAGCGTCCGGGCCGAGATCGCTTTTCAGGCGGCGCAGGGTTCCCTTATGGTGACCCAAGTCACGCTCAGCCAGATTCCAGCCGAAGTGGAAAGACGGCTGTGCATGGTCGTCACCGATCTAACCGCGCAAAAACAGGCGGGGGAGGCATTGTCCAGCAGCGAAAGGCGCCTGGAGGAAGCTCAAGGTCTCGCGCATGTCGGCAACTGGGAATTCGATCTTTCTACCGGAAAGATCGTATGGTCAAAGGAACTGTTCCGACTGCTGGGCTGCGATCCTGCGCTTGGCGAACCGGACTATCTAACTAACCTGACGCTCTATGAGCCTGCCGATGCGGCACGGCTGAACATCTGTGTCGAGCGGGCAGTGCAAACGGGCGTCAGCTACGATCTGGAATTGCGTCGTGCAAGCAAGAAAAGCGAAGCGCCCTGCTGGTACCATGCTATCGGTAATCCTATCGCCGACAGCGACGGCAGAATAGTACGGTTGGTTGGAACATTGCAGGACATTACCGTACGCAAACAGGCTGAAAATGCGCTGCAAGAGGCAAATCAACGGCTTCGTCTCGCCACGGAATCGGGAGAACTGGGCGTTTGGGAATACGATACAGTCACTAATGCCCTGGTTTAGGATGACACGACGATTGATCTCTATGGGTTCACCCCGGAAACTTTCCCCGGAGCCTATGAAGCGTGGATCGAACGACTTCACCCTCACGACAAAGAGCAAGCCGAGCAGGAGTTACAAGAAGCGATTCGGGGGGGCAAAAAGTTCGATACCACGTTCCGCATTGTACTTCCGGAGGGTGGGATCCGATCCATCAAGACATCCGCCATAATTCTCAATGATGCTACCGATACGCCCAGGCGCATGATCGGTCTCAACAAGGACATCACGGAACAGAAGCGGATCGAGGTAGCGTTGAATGAAGCGCACGATCAACTGGAAGCAAGTGTACTGCAGCGCACCGAGGCGCTGCTCAAGAGCGAAGAACGGTTTCGGGCTACCTTCGAGCAGGCAGCGGTGGGCATTGCACACGTCGGCCTTAAAGGCGAGTGGATCAATGTGAACAGCAAATTATGCGAGATCGTCGGCTATTCGCGCGAGGAACTGTCTTTAATGACCTTCCAGGACATCACCCATCCTGCCGATTTGAATACCGATCTGAGCTATCTCGCGCAGTCACTTGCTGGCAGCATCGAGACCTACGCGATGGAAAAACGCTATTTTCGTAAAGACAGGTCAATCGTGTGGATCAACCTGACTGTGTCGATGACGCGGGATGTAGACGGGAACCCGGACTATTTTATTGCCGTTGTGGAGGACATCTCCGTACGGATAGAGGCGCTGAAAGCTATCAAAGACCGCGAAGCCAGCTATCATTTTCTGGCAGATTCCATGCCCCAGATTGTCTGGACCTCCGCCCCGGATGGTAAGCTCGACTATTACAATCAGCGCTGGTTCGATTATACCGGGATGACAATGGAAGAGACACAGGGTTGGGGCTGGCAGCCGGTGCTGCATCCTGATGATCTGCAAAACTGCGTTGAGCACTGGACTCACGCCTTCACGACCGGCGAACCCTATGAAGTGGATTATCGGTTCAAGCGGGCGTCGGATGGCGTCTATCGCTGGCATCTGGGCCGGGCGCTGCCTCGCCGAAACGAATCCGGCGAGATCCTCCAGTGGGTGGGAACTTGTACCGACATCGACGACTTTATGCAAGCGCAGGCCGCGCTGCAACGAATGAATGCAGAGTTGGAAGAGCGCGTCGACGAGCGAACTGTAGAACTAACTCGCTCAAACGAAGCGCTTCAGCAGTTCGCTTATGTCGCTTCCCACGACCTGCAAGAGCCCCTGCGTATGGTAGGAAGCTACACACAGCTTCTCGCCCGCCGCTATCAGGGGAAACTCGATGACAGGGCCGACCAATATATCGCCTATGCCGTGGATGGAGTCACGAGAATGCAGACCCTTATTCAAGATTTGCTCGCCTTTTCACGCGTCGGCGCACACGAGTACATTTTTCAAAGGATAAGTGTCAAACAGGTATTAGACGCGGTGCTCTTAAACCTCCAAGAAGCAATCAAGGAAAAGGGTGCTACTGTGACGGTTAACTCGCTTCCTACCGTTCCGGCCGATGAGGCGCAACTCGTCTCTCTCTTCCAAAACCTGATCGAAAATGCCCTGAAGTATTGCGGAGACGAGCCGCCCCATGTGCATATCTCTGCCAGACAGCTAGACCGGGAATGGCTCTTCACGGTAAAAGACAATGGCATAGGCATTGATCCTCAGTTCACCGACAGAATCTTTGTCATTTTCCAGCGGCTACACAGCCGCGCAGAATATTCCGGCACAGGGATCGGCCTTGCCATTTGTAAGAAAATCGTCGAGCGCCACAACGGTCGTATCTGGGTGGAAAGCGAGCTGGGGAAAGGCTCCCTATTCTCTTTTACCCTGCAGACAATGAGACGCGGAGAGGAAGCCGTATGGTGAAAGAGAATGAAGACCTTGTACGTCTTGATGGTAGATGACAGCCCAGGGGATGTAGATTTGGCGAGGGAAGCCCTGAAGGAAGGAAAGGTGTCGCACACTCTCCATGCTGTGGGAGATGGTATCGAAGCAATGGCGTTCTTGCGGAAAGCAGGGCAATATGCCAATGCGCCGCGCCCTGATCTCATCCTTCTCGATCTCAATATGCCTAAGATGAACGGACTCGAAGTGCTGGCGGAAATCAGGAAAACCCCGCGTCTCATGCGGATTCCCGTCGTGATTCTCACTACTTCCTATGCCGAGCGGGACGTAATCGAAAGCTATAATCTTCACGCCAACTGCTACATCACGAAGCCTGTAGACTTTGAGCAGTTCCTGTCGGTTGTGCAATCCATTACCGGCTTCTGGCTATCGGTGGTCACTCTCTCACCAGAGTAAATACTGTCCTTTATGCCGTTTCAAAACACCAAATAGAGCAATCGGCCCTTTCCGCGCCGTCAGGTATCTTTATGACGAAAGAAGCTAACCGTGCAGCATAGCGAATTAAAAAAGCCACTTGAAATTCTTCTGGTGGAAGACAATCCCGGCGACGCTCTGCTGCTGGCAGAAGCGCTTACGGAAGCTGAAAACGCCTCTTTTGCGGTGACGCATGTTTACTGTCTTAGGGAAGCGCTGGAGGCTCGGTCAGGAAGCGTAGCCTTCAGGAGGAGACGGTGAGCATTTCGCGGGCATGTTGGAGGACTGTTTCGGAGAGTTTTGCGCCGCCGATCATACGGGCGATCTCGGAGACGCGCTGTTCCGGCGTGAGCGGGGTGACGGTGACGACGGTACGGTTGCCTTTAACATGTTTTTCGATATAGTAGTGGTGTTGACCCCGGCTCGCGATCTGGGCGAGATGGGTAATGCAGAGGATCTGCGCAGATTTCGCGAGGGTCGCCATCTTGTCGGCGATGACGCTGGAGGTGCGGCCCCCAACGCCGACGTCGATCTCGTCGAAGACCATGGTCGGCAGGGCTTCCTGGCGTGCGAGCGCCGCTTTGACGGCCAGCATGACACGCGAAATCTCACCGCCAGAGGCGACCTTCGCGAGCGGGCGCAGGGGCTCACCGGGATTGGTGGCGATCAGAAATTCGACCCTGTCCGTGCCTTTGGCGGTGGGTTCGCCCTGGGTAGTATGGACCTCGAATCGGGCTTTCTCCAGCGCGAGTTCGTGCAGTTCGGAAAGGGTGATCGTCTGAAACTCTTTCGCCGCCTTAGCGCGGGCCGCGCTGAGACGGACGCATAACTCGCGCAGGCGTTTGTCGGCTTTCCCGATTTCGACATCGAGTTGCGCGCCGCGCTCTTCACTGTTCGAAAGCGTGGATAGCTTGGCGGCGGTCTCCGTGCCGTAGGCGACTATCTCTTCGATGCTGTCGCCATATTTGCGTTTCAGGGTGCGCAGCGTCTCCAGGCGCTCTTCAATCTGTTCGAGACGTTCAGGATCGAACTCGATCTCATCCTGGTAGCGAACGAGGTCACGCTCGGTCTCGGTCAGTTCATACGCGGCGGTGCGCAGGGCTTCGAGCATAGGGGTCAGGGTGGCGTCCAGGTTGGCCGCCTCTTCCAGAGCGCGCGCTGCCGTAGACAGCGATTCCAGCACCCCTCCGTTGTCTTCACCGCTCAGGGCGGTGGCAGCGGCCAGGGCAGCCTCCGCCAGGCGCTGCGCGTTGGCGACGCGGTTATGTTCGGTCTGTAGCTCGTCGTCCTCTCCAACGGTCAGGCGCGCCTCCCGGATCTCTTTCACCTGGAACTGATAGAGATCGAGCAGATGCGCGCGTTCGCGGGAATCTCTTTCCAGTTCGGCTTTTTCGCGGCGCAGACTCTGTATTTTCTGAAAGGCCGCCGCCACTTCGGAGCGCAGCGACTGCACAGGCTTTCCGCCCCAATCGTCCAGCATGTCCAGATGTCGGGCGACGGCGAGCAGACTCTGGTGTTCGTGTTGTCCGTGCAGATCGACCAGCCACTCACCGATCGCTTTGAGTTGCGACACGCTGGCCAGTCGGCCCCCCAGGCGGCATGTCGATTTGCCTCCGGCAGCGACCTCTCGCGACACGAAAAGTTGATTGTCCTCCAGATCAAACCCGAATTCTGCGACCAGCGACTGAAGCTCGGTCGATCCGACGACATCGAACACGGCATCGATCGTGGCGCGCTCTGCGCCGCCACGTACCATCTCCGCTCCCGCCCGCCCCCCGAGCAGCAGATTCAAAGCGTCCATGATAATAGATTTGCCCGCGCCGGTTTCCCCGGTGAGCACATTGAACCCCGGCCCGAATTCCAGGTCGAGGCGGTCGATAATGGCGAAATTGCGGACGGATAGGGTGCGTAACATAAATCCTCGCGGATACTCGAAGTCTGTCTGCTGAAAGTGTACCGTTTGGCAGAGGCTGTGTCAATACCAAAACCCCACCCCGGCCCTCCCCTTCGTAAGGGAGGGAGAATTTATTGACGCCCCTCCTTGCGAAGGAGGAGAGCAAGCATTGAGCCCCCTCCTTGCGAAATCCTTTGCGCGGAAGCGAAGGATTTGGGGTACCGCATAGCGGCTTCCTTTCAGGAGGGGGTTGGGGGAGGTCAATCGTTGCCGATGTGGCGGCCGATGGGGACGCTGGCGTTATCGAGCTTCAACTTCAGGTACTGATTGAGCATTCGCCGGGCGATCGGAGCGGCGACATCGGAGCCATGACCGCCCTTCTCGACGAGGACGGCAATGGCGATTTTAGGATGGTCGAGGGGCGCGAAGCAGACGAATACGGAGTTGTCCTCAGTTTTCGTGACCTGCGCGGTGCCTGTCTTACCAGCGACTTCCATACCGGGAATAGCGACTGTTTCCGCCGTACCACGCTTTGCGAGGGTGCGCCGCATGCCTTCCACGATGGCGGCACGGTTCTCCGATCGGATTCCGAGGTCGCCTTTTTTGATGGGTTGCATAGTGCGGAGGATCTGAGGCTGGGGGCCGGAAACGTCGCGCACTTCGCGCACCAACTGCGGTCGCCAGAGCGTGCCTCCGTTCGCGAGCGCCGCCGTGAAGTTCGCCAGTTGCAGTGTGGTGACTCCGACATAGCCCTGGCCGATCGACATGTTTAGCAAGTCCCCCTGCATCCACGGGCCGCGTTTTGTCTTTTGCTTCCAGGCGGCGTTCGGGATCAGACCCTTCGCAGCCCGCGACGGCGGCAGATCGATATCCGTCGTCTCGCCGAGGCCAAAGCGGTGCGCCCACTTCTCCAGAGTCTCCTCGCCGACACGCTGCGCCACGCGCCAGAAATAGACATCGCAGGACTGTCCGATGGCGTCTTCCAGGGTGAGGGAGCCGTGTCCGCTGCGTTTGTCGCAGTGGAAGGTGTGGTTGCCCAGGCGCAGCGAGCCCGGACAGTAGATGCGGGCTTCCGGCTGAATGCTGTTCGTCTCCAACCCCGCCGCAGCCGTGACCAGTTTGAATGTCGATCCGCACGGCTGCGGACTGTTGACGGCCCGATTGATGAGCGGCTTCTGCGGATCCTTGAGAAGTTTGCCGATCTCCTGCCGGTAGGCGTTGAGGTCGTAGGAAGGGGCGCTGGCGAGCGCTAACACGGCGCCCGTATTGGGATCGATGGCGACGGCGGAGCCAGGGTGTCCCGTCTGCGTCAGCTCCTCCATCAGCGCATTGAGCGCGACCTTTTGGAGATCGTAGTCGAGCGTCAGCCGCAGGGTATGGCCGGGAATGGGAGGCATATCGTCGAGATGCGCCAGGATACGGCCCTTGGCATTGACGGCGACAACCTGCCCGCCATCCTTGCCGCGCAGTTCGGTCTCGAAGGTCTTTTCCAGGCCATCGGTGCCGATATAGTCGCCGTTCTGGTAGTTGGCAGCGGAAATTTTTTTAATTTGTGCGCGTGTCACGCGCCCGGTAAATCCGAGGGTATGGGTAAAGAGTTTGTCGTCGGTGTAGTAGCGTTCGGGATCGCGTGAGATGACCACGCCGGTCAGATCGAGCTGCTGCTCTTCGATCTGGGTGAGCAGGGCGATGTCCACATCGTCGGCGACCGGGACGGGATCGAACTGCGTCAGCGTGTTCGCATCGATCTCATCGGTCAGGTCTGTCTCGGTACGATGCAGAATCTGCGCCAGGTGGGGCAGCACATCCGGATTCTTGTTGATTTCGAACGGCACGACGGAGACCACGAAGCGGAACCGGTTGGTGGCCAGAATATGCCCGTGCGTATCTTCGATCGAGCCTCGCGCGGCCAGACGGCGCACGGTGCGTGTGCGCCGCAACTCCGACTCCGCTGCCAGTTCCGGTCCTTTGACGATCTGAAGGTACCAGAGACGGACGACGATGACCGCCAACAGACTCGCCATGATCGCATAGAATACGTGCATGCGGCGATAGTCGGGAATATGATCGGGGGGCGCTATCATGATGAAATGGGGTCAGGAAAGCAGAGGTTCGGTGTAGATTTCGGTCGACGCAACGATCTGCCGGAACCAGTCGCCGGAGGCGTCGAGCAGAGGCAGCCACCAGGCGGAGGGCCGGTGGTTGGTATGGAGCAGACCTTCGATGGTAAGAAGCGCGTTGCGGACGATCTGCAGGCGTGCGTGCTCGCCTTCCTCTTCGATCCGGGACAGAGTTGCGCGGGCTTCCAGGGCAGTGCCGCCGCGTTCGATCGCGTGCCGCCGGTCGCGCAAGGGGCGTATGGCGGCGCAGAGATCCCGTTTGGTGGCCTCCAGTTCTTCCAGGCAGAGGTCGAAGGCTTCGCGCTCCGCGGTGGCTTCCGGGGTCCAGTCGGCGGTCGCACGAAAATGATCGCCTTTGGCCTGTTGTACCGACAGGCTCTGGGCTCTTGCAGTGCGCAGAAGGGCATAGAGCCGATCAATTTCAATCTCCAGCGCGACGACCTGATCGCGCAGACCACAGAGCGTATGCTTGGCGGCGCTATAGGCCGAGCAACCCTCTTCCCAGCGAGAGAACGAATCACGGTCGCGCAGGAAAGCAAGAAGTTCCAGCGGCTTCTTCAGCGTCTTGATCTGCTCGCAAAGCGAACGCTGCTCGGCTACGACCTGTCGCCAACTCTCCGCAAACTCCGGTGCAGTGATGGTCGGGCGCCCGAAAGTCGCCGCCAGATGTTCCGGGAGGCGCAAGGTGATCTTGCCCACATTCATCGCGTCCCAGGTGGTGTAACGCATCCGCAGGATAGGGCGCATGTCGAGCGCAACCCCTTTTGCTGCCAGCAGATCGTTCATCTTGCGCGTACGCTTCACATACATCGAACCCTCTTCATTGAAGACGAAGATAAACTCCTGGGCGAGCATCGAAACAAGGGAGACGGCTTTACCGACGAGCGTAACTTCGCTGTTGAGTTTCGACGCCAGAATCTCGGCCAATTCCTGTACCGACTCGATGGGCTTGCGCAGGCCGATGGCGATAGGTTGACGCGTCTCGATGAAGAGCACTCGCGGCGTCAAGCGTAAAGTCCCACGGCCACGATCAGGCACGATCAGATCGAAGGGCAGTGCGCCGGGGCCGAACTTATCGAGCGTATAGATCTCCGAACCGACCACCGCCTGATTGTATGCGTTCAAGGCTATCGATCGTGTCTGCGGGTTCAAGAAATGATCGACGAAGCGGAAGCGTGGCAGAGACGCCGTCTCAGGATTAAAAAGGAGCAGGTGAGCGGTGCCGTCTACGGTGAGGCCAGTGGGTTCGTGTCCAAGGAGAAGCGCGTAGAAGCGGGGGAGAACATGTTGAAAAAGCTGGGTGAGGTTGCTGTCGGGGAAGGAGGCGCGGAACTCCTGACACCAGCCGAGCATGATGTCGGCGACGCGCCGGGCTTCGTCCTGACAGCAGCCGGGAACGACCTGCTGGACGGCGTTTTCGAAGCCCCAGTGCAGCATCTCCAAAACACCATCTCCAACTTCACGGAGCGACAGACTATTGACGATCAGATCGCGGGAGCCAGTATAGACCAGTCCCCGCCAGCCCCAGGCCTCGGTCATGGCGTCGAGGAACGCCTGGCGGCCTTCAGGAGCGCTGTGAGCGACCCGCTCGAAAGGCACGCCATGCCGCGCGAAATCGTGTCGGCTGGGGAAAGTCTCGCTGCCGAACAGGGTAGAGATCTCACCGGCGGCCGACCAGAGGTCTTTGGTGGTGCCATCGTTGTGCGCCATCAACACAAATCGTCCGGATTCGCTCTGGCGCAGCCGCGTTTTGGCAAAATAGTCGGTGTCGTGGACGCCGACGAGCATCTCGCCTCCGAGGCCGTTCTCATCGAGAAGTTGGCGTAGCACCGCCTTGACCGGTTCGTCCCAGAAGACGGTCTGTCCCAGGGCAAGAAACGGTGCATCGGGGTAACGTTGGCGAAGTTCGGCGAGAATTTCCCGTGCGGGGAGTTCCGTTCCGGTTGCAGTCATGCGAAGTGTGGCTCCCATTCCGCGGTTTCGGTCGTCCGGCTTCAGGCCGTCTGGCGGTTTTCGACAGGTTCTTCTAGTACGCTGCCGAGGGCGGCGGAGTTCCGATTCAGGGGGGAGTTTTGTGTGTCGAGCAGTCGGCGCGGCAGAAACAGATAGAGATACCAGAGCACTCCGTTCACCGCTGCGAAGGCGTAGCGCAGTCCAGGTGGGATCGGGAGGTGGGAAAACATGCCTTCGATGATGCCCGCGAAGATAAAGAGGGGGACCGTCCCCATGACGAGCTTGATCCCCTCCGTGCCGGCGATCCGAAACGCGTCGCTTCGGCTATAGGGGCCAGGCATCAACAGGGACAGTCCGATCTGAAAACCGGCGGCTCCGCAGATGAAGATAGCGGTCAGTTCCGCGATACCGTGCGGCAGAATCCCCGGCCAGAAGGTGTTGTGCTTATGGACCTGAGTCATGAGCGCCGCCATCGCGCCAAGCATGGCCCCGTTCCCAAACATCGCCATGACCGAGGGAAACCCGGCGGCCACGCCTCCAGCAAAGGCGATGAGGCCGACAAACAGATTGTGGGTCATCAGTTGGGCAGCCATCTCGACATGCGCCGAGTCCGCGACCTTACCTGCTTTCCAGACTTCGACCGACGATTTGAGGCTCTCCGGAATGAACAGCCAGAGTTTGGCGGGATTATTGATGACCAGCCAGTAAGCGAACACGCCGGAAAGGACGGAGATCAGAAACGCCGCCGCAAAAAACTTGAAGCGCTTTTGCAGCAGGGTCGGGAATTCGTAAAGGTAGAAATTGGCCAGCGATCCGAGCACGTTGCCGCTGGTTTCGGCCTCATACAGCAGGGCATGGGCGCGGCCCACCAGCCCGTTCAGATGGAGGATCAGGTCTTTGTTGATGGCATGGGCCCGGGCGAAGGCGAGGTCGGAGGAGGCGCGGCGATAGAGAGGCCCCAACGACAGGATCTCTTCCCGACTGAGGCCACGCACGCCGCCCTTGCCATTGGCCTTGTCGATCAGCGCTGTCAGCCGATCCCACGCCTCCCGTTTTTTGCTTACAAAATCGCGCTCGTCCATGCTTCATTATAGCACGGCAAATGCTCTCAATACAATCGTCTACCCGTGGGTTTTTACGGGGAGAGACGGCGAGTTCCGTCCTCGCATAGCAACGCCTTTTGTCTTATTAAAATCGCCGAGATAGAACCAGTATTCGAGGGTGCCGGGAATGGCAATAAACCTTGTTTTGCCATTGGGCTCCTTCTCCTCTTTGCCGCTCAACACATCAAACTCGAAGCGCGTTTTGCCAACCAGATTTGGCGCGACATGGAACCAGTACGTCACTTTGTCACCCTCGCGTGTCTCCTCTACCGGCACCAGCGCGAAGTCCGTCTTGCCGTCCGAAAGGTGCAGCCGCGCCAGCAGTCCTGGCGAAAGTTTCTCCTTTTTCGCTGTGACCGACACCGCGAACTGTTTCATCCCGTCGCGCTCCTCGGTCGTCACTTGAAACGCGAACTTCTGCATTGTAACATTGGCGGGAACCAATTGGATCTGCACTGTCAGCGCAGCGGCTTTCGACAGAGGCAGGACCATCAGCGCCGACATCACCCCGAACCGCATCGTACTCTGTCGCATCGTTTTTCCCTTTCGAACGAATCTGGAAATTGGAGATAGGAGTTCGATCCCCACTCTCCGATTAGACGAGAGATCCTTTGCCAGGGTTACCCATGTCCGGAAACGACTCTCTGGTTACTTTATGTTGTTCGACATAATTTAGACAAACCATTGACATGGCGTATTATCTGGGCTATAATTTCAGTCGTAACTCAAATCTCTCCACGTTATTCGAGAAGAAAAGAGCCTCTCCATGAACGCTAGAATCAAACGTATCGAGCCGGGTACTGGGCAAGAATCGGTTTGGGACTATCCGCGCCCGCCCCGTTTGGAGCCGACCAGCCGGCATCTACAGATTGTCTTTGCAGGCCAGGTCATCGCCGATACTCGGCGCGGTTACCGGGTCCTGGAGACGAGCCATCCACCCGTCTATTACCTTCCGCCAGACGACATTCGCATGGAATTTCTGGTTCTGGCGCAGGGCACGAGCTCCTGCGAATGGAAAGGAAGCGCCGGATACTACACCGTGAAGGTAGGGGAGCGGACCGCGCCGAAGGCAGCTTGGTTCTATGCGCGTCCCTCGCCGGAATTTGCGGAGATACGAGGATTCGTCGCTTTCTATGCCACCCGGATGGACTCGTGCACCGTCGACGGCGAGCAGGTGACACCGCAGCCTGGCGGCTTCTATGGGGGGTGGATCACCTCCGATGTGGTAGGGCCCTTCAAGGGCGAAGCGGATACCTGGGGATGGTAACGAAGCCTGCTCTGTCTTCTGGAAGATCATACGTCAACGCGCACGAATGGCTTCCAACTCCAACCGCAATCCGTGCAGGCCGCTCGGTATCACGGCATTGATTGCCGCCAGGGCAAGCCGATACGCCATCGAATCCCGGCCGCTGACGATAATGGGCACTGCTTCGCCCAGCGATCTGCGCAGAGTAAGCAACTCTTCCGGCAGGCCCGGATCGTCTGGAGGGTAGACGATGCTGAGCGCGACCGCGATTGCGCCGGAGCGTTGCACGGCTCCGGCAATCTCCACGGCGGGCAGGTTCGTGCCGAGATAGAGGACGCGCCAACCCTCGATGGCCGCCGTTACCGCAGCCAGAAGCGCGCCGAACTCATGGTGTTGGCCGGCAGGCGTCGTGACGATAAGGCAGGGCGCGGAACGCAAAGGTTGAAACGTGTGGAACGTGCGCAAAAGGTGGGCGCGAATCACCGCCGACGCCATGTGCTCATTTGCGATCCGAACGCTTCCATCCCTCCAGCCTTCGCCAAGATGCGTCAGTAAAGGAATCACGATCTGGTCGATTAATGCCACGAGTCCGAGGCTGGAGGCTGAGCGTGTGAGAAAGCGTTCGAGCGCTACGGCGTCGAACTGCTCTATAGCGTGCCGCCCTTCGTCCAGGAAGGGCGGCATCAGCAGGGTTGACGCTGCTGGTCCGACACTCGCTGGCATGGTATCCTCGGCGACCAGGCGGCGCAAATCCTCTGTGGGTAATCCCGCGATCCGCCCTATACTTTGGCCGGACTGAATGGCTTTGCGGAGCAGGACCAATCGTTCGATATCCCCATCGGAATACAGCCTCCGATTGGAGGCCGTTCGTTGAGGCGTCAGCGCGGCATAGCGACGTTCCCATGCCCGTAAGGTATGCGTCGTCAGTTCTGTCAAGAGAGCCGCCCTTTGAATGGTGTGATATGGTCTCATAGTCTCCCATTATACATAAATGTATAGTATTTGTCAAAGATCAGATCGACTTACAACCTCTTTCCTCGTACACTCAGCGATCAACAGCCTAAGAATCGCGGGCCAAAAGCTCCTGGTGACGGGTTATATTTGACATAATTTAGACAATACATTGACAATATGCGATCTATAGGCTATAATCTTAAACACTGCTCATTTCACTTCCCGCCATTCAGGCCTATCTGCATTTTCTGATGCGCCTATATCGCTTGTTAAGAAGTGAAGCGAGAGGATACAAGAGGCGTGACATTTGCGCGCCATCAAATACCTAGGTTCGAGTTGGTTCGAGACAGAAATAGTCAAGTCTCGGGAAGGATTGAGAACAAGATGAAACTGCGAAGAGGAATGTTTCTGCTGGCCCTGTGCGGATTAATGGGGTTCGTTCTGACCGGAGTCGCTCAGGCCCAGGAGAAACAGGACATCGTGGACACCGCGGTCGGCGCCGGTTCCTTTAAGACCCTGGTCGCCGCAGTTAAGGCCGCCGGACTGGTGGACACTCTCAAAGGCGCCGGACCATTTACGGTCTTCGCCCCCACGGACGACGCCTTCAAGAAACTGGAAAAATCCAAGCCAGGCATTATCGCCACCCTGCTGAAACCGGAGAACAAAGCCAAGCTGACCGCCATCCTGACCTACCATGTGGTTTCGGGCAAGGTAATGGCTGCCGATGTGCTCAAACTCAAGAACGGCACCCTTGTCAAAACGGTCAATGGCAAGTCCATTGCCATTATGAACAAGCACGGCGTTCACGTCGGCAAGGCCAAGGTCATCAAGACCGACATCGAGTGCAGCAACGGCGTCATTCATGTGATCGACACCGTCCTGCTTCCCAAGTAATATCGAGGCGGTATCGCATTGGCGGCAACGGGCGTCCAATGCGATACCGCCTTTCTGTATGGAATCGACCTGAAATGAGAATTGAGACGCCTCGACCGAATCGATCGCAGCTAGAGGCGAACGATTGGAGAGATCTATGTTTAACGGAGTGGTTGTCATCACCGGTGGCAGCAGCGGAATCGGACTGGCGCTGGCACAGCGTCTGCTGCAACAAGGCGCAAGCGTCGCCATCTGCGGTCGGTCCATCGACCGCCTTCAGTCGGCAGTTTCCAGCCTCGCGGGGTTTGGGGATCGGCTATTGGCAGTTCAGACGGACGTAACGGAGCGGGAGCAGTTCGCAAAACTGATAACCATGGTACGGGAGCGGTTCGGGCGGGTGGATGCGCTGGTCAACAGCGCCGGGGCGGGTTACCTCGGCCCGCTTACAGAGACTTCGGACGATATGATCCGTACTCTTCTCGACACCAATGTGCGAGGCGCATTGATCGCTTGTCAGGAGGTATGGCCCGATATGACCGCGCAGAAGTCCGGACACATCGTGAATCTATGCGGCATCCTCGGCGTAAAGACTATCGCGAACGCCGCACTCTACTGTGCTACGAAACATGCGTTGGTGGGTATGGGCGGCGCGCTGGCTCTTGAAGGTCGGCGTCATGGCATTCGTGTGACGAACGTCTGCTGCTCCGGCGTGGACACCCCGTTCTGGGAAGGCATCCCCGGCAAACCGCGCGCCGAGGTGCTGCTGACACCGGACGAGGTCGCATCGGCTATCGTGGATCTGCTGGGGCAGCCACCTCATGTCATTCCGAATCAACTCACGCTTCAACATATCGCGCACCAAATGTGACGCAGGTTCACGAACGGACCGACCGTATTCCTGAGCATCCCCTTCCAGAAATCAGGCCCGTTAGGGGGCAGAGTTCACGCCGCACCTCTTGTTGGGTTGCGGCGAATGCCTGCTTTGGTTGGCTTGACAAGGAGCATTGTGAACGCTATAATCATATATTATAGGGTAAACTCGAACCATGTCTGAATATTGAGGAAAGAGAGGTTTCCTGCCTGCTCCGAGACGCGTTGCTGCGTTCTGCCGGGACTCCGATTTACGATTGCAGTTCGTTTCGCTCAGGAGGCATGAGGTCCCATGGATTCTTTAAATGTCCGCAAAGTCCGTATACTGCAAGCCATTGTCAACGACTACGTTCTGACCACGAAGCCGGTAGGGTCGGAACGACTGATCGAGATCTATCATATCGGCTGTAAATCCGCGACGGTGCGCAATGAAATGGCGGAGATGGCGGAGATGGGCTATCTCATCCAACCCCACACCTCTGCTGGTCGGATTCCGACAGACCGGGGCTATCGCTACTATGTAGACGTTCTGATGGATCCGCCGAAGGCGCTGGACGATGCCGAAGTGCAGCAAGCTCAGGCAGGAACGCCGCAGGGATCGATCGAGATCGAAGAGATCATCGCGCAGACCTGCCGCGTTTTAACCGGCCTCACCTCGTATGTCTCCCTGGCGACCGACCCTGATACCGACAGCACCCGGGTGCGCCACGTCTATCTTAGCCCGGCGACTCCGCGCCACGTCCTGCTCGTCATGCTGCTCTCCACCGGACATGTCGAACATCGCCTGGTCGAACTGGAGACAGTGCCTGCCGAGCCGACGCTCCTGCGTCTCTCCAACTATCTGAATATTCTGGCGGGAGAGATCGAACTGAATCAGGTCGATCACACGGTGCGCACCCTGGAAGTTCCCACGGAACTTGCGGCGTTCTCCGCGGTTCTGCTGCGATTGACTGCAGCGATCACGCAGATGGCAAACGCGCTCTGCGAACGGCGTGTGTTTTTGGAAGGAACCAGTCAACTGCTTCGGCAGCCTGAATTTCAAGATGTACAGCGGTTGGAGACGCTGCTCAATGCGCTGGAGTCGCGCAGTGCGCTCTATGAAGCGCTGCGACGGGCGCTCCCGAACAGCGATATGTCCGTGCAGATCGGCGCGGAGAACCTGTTCGCCCCGATGCGCGAATGCAGTCTCGTGATTACGGCGTATCGGATCGGCAATCGTCCTGTCGGGTATCTTGGCGTCGTTGGCCCCACGCGGATGAACTACGATCGGGCTGTTGCCGCCGTCACGCTGATGGCTGGCAATCTGTCCAGCCTGCTGACGAACCTGAGCGCCGCTTGAACCGTGGCGAGTCCGGTTCGACAGAAACTCGGTGGCGACCGCTTCTCAGCGGTCGCCTTCGCTACGCAAAACCACCTCCCCAGGAGTGAATATAGATCATGTCAAACGAAACAAACCTCAATGAAGAGCCCTCCGGTGGCAATCTGCCGGATCAGGAACTGCCCGGTGTGGGACAAACCTCTGCCTCTGAAATCCTTGATCCCGAGCCTGCCACGGATGAATCGCCGCATACCGCTGGTTCGCCGCATGCCGCGGACTTGATCTCGCTGTTACAAGAGAACTTCGAACTGACCAAAAAGCTGGAAGAGGCGGTCAAAAAAGCGGAGGACGCGCAGCGGAGCGAACTGCTCGCGCAGGCGGACTATCAGAACTTCCGGAAGCGTAGCGACGAGCGCGCCATCGAGATGCAGAAGTACAACACCGCCGAATTTATAAAGGCACTCATACCGGCGGTCGATAATTTTGAGCGAGCCATAATGGTGGCGGAGCAGAACCAGAGCTTTGATGCCCTGATCGGAGGCGTCAAAGGCACCCTCAAACAGTTGCAGACTGCCTTGCAAAAGGCGGGGGTGACACCCATAGAGGCGCTCGGCAAGGAGTTCGATCCCAAGTTCCATGAGGCGATAGGGCACGCGGAGAGCGACGAGTATCCCTCGAACACCGTCGCCGAAGAGGTGCAGCGCGGTTATATTCTGCACGATCGGGTGTTGCGCCCCACGCTGGTTCGAGTCACGGACTGACCCGATGAGCACACTAAGCAAACAACGACTGTTTGGGACGGACGGCGTACGCGGAGTCGCAAACCAGGATCTGACCGCGCCGATGGCGATGCATCTGGGCATGGCGGCGGGCCGATGGCTCTGCGATGCGGCTCCCGTGACGTCCGATACCCGCCCCTTCGTAGTGATCGGGCGGGACACCCGCCTCTCCGGCGATATGCTGGAAGCGGCGCTGGCAGCGGGTCTCGCCGCGATGGGTGTCGATGTCGTCAACGTGGGAGTGGTGCCGACGCCAGCCGTCGCGCAGATCGTGCTGGCGCTGGGTGCGGCGGGGGGAGTGGTCATCTCCGCGTCACACAATCCTTTCGAGGACAACGGCATCAAGTTTTTTGGGGGCAACGGTAAGAAACTCCCGGACCGCGTGGAAGACGAGATCACGGCGCTTCTGGAGCGTGTCGAGACGCTGCCGCGCCCGACCGGAACGCATATCGGGCGGGTTACGGAGACTCACGAACCGATCCAGGAGTATTGGCAGCGCGTGGTCGCGACCGTAGGCGGGGAAGAGGCGCAACCGCTGGAAGGGCTGTCTCTGGTCATGGACTGCGCCAACGGCGCGGCCTATGGAATCGCGCCCGACATCTTTGTCGCTCTGGGCGCTAACCTCACCGTGCTGCATTCTGAGCCGAACGGGATCAATATCAATGTCGAGTGCGGTTCCACGCATCCGCAGGAGATGGCGGAGACGGTGCGGAAGTCGAGGGCACAGGCCGGACTGGCGTTCGATGGCGATGCCGACCGCGTGATGCTGGCGGACGAACAGGGCAACATCGTGGATGGCGACCGGATGATGGCGATTCTGGCGCTCGATCTGCATCGTAAGGGGCATCTCCCCGGTGATGTCGTGGTCGCGACCATTATGAGCAATGTCGGCCTGGAGCAGGCACTGGCAAAAGAGCATATTCGTCTGCACCGCACCGATGTCGGCGACCGCTATGTGGCGGAGGCAATGGAGACGTTGGGCGCAGCGATCGGCGGCGAACAGAGCGGCCATATCCTGCTGCCTTTTCAGACGCCGACGGGCGATGGCCTGGTGACAGCGCTTCAGGTGCTGGCCATCGTGCGGGAGACCGGAAAGCCGCTTTCGGAGTTGGCGAGCGTAGTCGTCTCCGGGCCGCAACTGCTCAAGAGCGTGCGTGTCGGAAGCAAGCAGGGATGGAAACAAGACACCGATATTCAGGCCGCGATCTCCGCTGGGGAGCGTCGGCTCGGCAGCGCCGAATGGCTCTCGGTTCGCGCCTCCGGCACGGAACCGCTGATCCGCGTAATGGCGCAGGGCACGGATAGAGCGACCGTAGAATCGGTAGTTCATGATATCTGCGCCGTTGTTCAAGCAAAGTTGGGCTAGCCGCTTCATCTGAGGAGAGAATTTTATGCGCACCCCGAAGAGAGGTCTGTTCGTCTTCGCCGCACTCACCGCGCTTCTGCTGGGCTTTACCGGCGGGCGAGCGGCAGCGGTCGAAGTCCGAGTCGAGAGGGATGTCCTCTACGGCACCGTAGACGCGACCAAACTGTTTCTCGACGCCTACACGCCCGACGATAATGCTCCAAAGCATCCGGGTATCATTCTGATCCACGGCGGCGGTTTCATCGCTGGAGACAAGGGCTTCTACGGGGCGATGGGCAAGCGTCTGGCGGCAAAAGGGTATTCGGTCTTCTCCGTAAACTACCGTCTGGCCCCGAAGAATCGGTACCCGGCGGCGGTCGATGACGTGCAGAGGGCCGTGCGCTGGCTGCGTGCCCATGCCGACACCTATCATCTGGATCCCGACCACCTTGGGGCGCTCGGCGACTCGGCGGGCGGCTATCTGGTCGCGATGCTCGGCACCCGCGAGACGCGCGACAACAGCGACCCGGAACTGGCGAAGTTCAGCAGTAAGGTGCAGTGTGTGGTCGATCTTTACGGTCCGACGGACTTCACCATTCCTGCTTCGCAGGCAGGGGTGGGGGCACAGGGCATCTTTCTGCTGACGCAGTTTTTCGGCAAACCGCCGGAGCAGGCGATGGATCTCTACAAAGACGGCTCCCCGATCATCTACGTCGCCAAAGACTCCGCTCCCTTTCTCATCATTCATGGTACTGCAGATCCGCTTGTGCCGCCGGATCAGTCCCGCCGCCTGCACGATGCCCTCAAAATGTCGGGCGTCTCCGTGACCCTGGTCGAACTCTATAAATATGCGCACGGCTTCCTGAATCCCGCCAATCCCGGTGCGACGGGACTGTTGGCAGAAGACTTCTTGGATCGCAATCTGAAAGCGCCGCCGGTCGCCGCGCCGTAGAAAACAGTCCTTTTTTGCAGGAGAGGGTACGAGAATGACGAAACGTTGGATGGCGTCGGATTCGTAGTAAACAATGGCATACAATTTCCATTCTGCCAGGAGCGCCACAGAGCGCCATGCAGGGCTATGGACAACGGGGTGTAGAGAAAAGGACGGGGCACTGGTGAAATACCGTAATAATCGTCGCATGGTGTTGGGGGTTTCCGTCCTGGGACTGGCGACCCTGACGGCAGTCGCGGCCTGGGGATTGGGCGTGAACGGCGGTTCGAAGAGCACGCCAAAATTGACCGTGGGTGCAAAGAACGCTGTTGGCAAACTCGCTTTCAACGATCTGACGGGCAAAGCCTACACGGCGCAGGACATTGCGGCCCATAAGGCGAGTGTCTTCCTGTTTATTTCCGGGCAGTGTCCGGTCTCCAATGTCTACACGCCGCGCATGAACGCGCTTGTGGCTGCCTATGGCAAGCGCGATGTGCAGATTTTTGCGGTCTACTCGGATCGGCAAGAGAGCGCAACCGACATTACCAGGCACGCCAAAGAACATGGTCTCTCCTGCCCAGTGGTAAAAGACAGCACGAATCTGCTGGCCGACCGACTGGGTGCGAAGATGACGCCGGAAGCGGTTGTAGTCGATGCAAGCGGAACCGTACGCTATCGGGGACGAATCGATGACAACGCGGTCGCAACTCGGGTGAGTGTCCGCGATCTGAATGCCGCCCTGGATGCGGTGCTGGACGGCAAGCCCGTAGTGCATCCGGAGATGCTGGCCGTCGGCTGCGCTATTCGGCGCAACGCGGCTCCGGTATTAGCGAAGGTCGGCGTGCCGACCTATGCTCACGACGTTGCGCCGATCCTTCGCGCCAAGTGCGAAGGCTGCCATCGGCCCGGCGAGGTCGCGCCATTTTCACTCCAGAACTACACGCAGGCCAGCGCCTGGTCCGCCGACATCAAACGGTTTACGGGCACGGGGCAGATGCCGCCCTGGAAGCCTGCGCCCGGCTATGGCGATTTTACTGAGACCGCATCGCATACGCTCTCGGAGACAGAGAGAAACACGATTGCGAAATGGGCCGACAACGGCGCGCCGCTGGGAGACATCAAGCAGATGCCTGCGCCGCGCAAATTCGTTCAGGGTTGGCAGTTGGGCGAGCCTGATCTGGTCATCGCTCCTGAAAAGGCTTATCATCTTTCAGCGGACGGCGAAGATGTCTATCGCAACTTCGTCGTGAAGAGCACGTTCGATCAGGAGCGGTTCATCAGCGCGGTCGAAGTTCGACCCGGCACTCCTGCGGTGGTTCATCACGTCATCGCCTATATCGACGGCATGAAAACGAAGGATGGCTACGCTTCCGAAAAACTCGAAGCCGATGCGCAGGACGGCCAGCCTGGCTACACGAGTTTCGGCGGACCCGGCTTCATTCCGACCGGGATGATGGGGGGGTGGGCTCCTGGCAACGACCCGCACTTCCTGCCGCAGGGTGTGGGGATTCGGGTTCCGAAAGGCGCCCGCATCGTGGTCCAGGTTCACTACCATAAAGACGGGAAGCCGGAGACAGATATGACGCGCCTCGGCGTCCATTTCTGCCAGGGAGTCGTCCAGAAGGCCGTCGCAGGCGGATTTGCGATCAATTTCGGCATTCAGATCCCGCCCGGCGAGCCTCACTACAAAGCGGAAGGTACGATGATGATCCATGAGGATCAGCATCTGTTCGCCGTGACGCCGCACATGCATCTGCTCGGCACGGAGATGAAGGTCTGGGCCACGCTTCCCGACGGGGCGGAGAAGCCGCTGGTCTGGATCAAGGACTGGGACTTCAACTGGCAGGCGACCTACTACCTGAAAGAGCCGATGGCGCTCCCGAAGGGCACGAAGGTTCACATGACAGCCTACTATGACAACTCCAGCCACAACACCCGCAACCCTCTGAAGGATCATCCCCGGATGGTGACCTGGGGCGAGCAGACGACGGACGAGATGTGCATCGCTTTCTGCTCGACCACCAAGGATGCCGAGAGCCTGAACATCGCGTCGAGCGCTCCGGCCAAACAGACCGCCAGCGTGCGCTAAGACGGATCGCTTGTGATAGGAAAAGCCCCCACCGACATCCGGTCATTGGGGGCTTTTTTGTGCGTTTGGCCGGGTTGCCTAACCCCCCGCCCCTTTCCCTAAAGGGAAGGGGGTACCTCGACACGTACCAATCTCGTTGTGGCTGAGATTGTAAAACGAGTCAGTATTCCGCTTTACGGACCGGTCTTTACGGCTGTGGCGTCGGCGGTTTCGAAGAGTTTGCGAAGGGCAGTGCGGTCGATCTCTTTGCCGTTTTGATAGACGGCAGAGATGTGGCGGAGGTTGCGGATGTCGGTGAGGGGATCGGCGTCAAGGAGGAGGAGATCGGCGTAGCGGCCGGGGCGAATGGTGCCGACATCTGCGGTTTTGTGGAGAACGGTGGCGGCGCGGCCAGTAGCGGCTTGCAGGGCTTCGGAGGGAGTGAGGCCGGCTTCTACAAGGAGTTGGAGTTCGACCAGCAGTCCGGCTCCAGGGAGAACCCAGGGCGCGGGCGTGTCTGTTCCGGCGATGATGGGGACGCCTGCCTTGTGGAGGCGTCTGACCAGCTCTAGGAACTGGGGTTTCGCGAGGTGGGCTTGTTGGAAGTCCTGCGGTGTCCAGCCTTTGGTTGCGATGAAGTCCCAGTAGGGATCGTTCCAGAAGCGTCGCCAGCCGTCGGGGACCGTAGCCCAATCGGTGTAGGTGGCGGCAGCGCCTTGTTCGCCTTCAATGGGTAGCAGGGCGACGGTTAGAGTGGGGGTGATGGCGACATGGTGTTTGCGTAAGGTTTGGATCAAATGTTGGGCTTTGGGGCCGTTGAGATCGACGTCTGCGATACCCAGGAAGGTCGTGTGATAGCCTTCCGGCGTGTTGGGGGGCAGGGTGCGCAGCTCTTCGAAGAGGGTAGTAATATGCTCCAGGTTGTCGATGCCCATCTCCGCCACGGTACTGGGCAGGGTATCGTGCAGATGCGCCGTGACCGGGAGATGTCGGCGATGCGCTTCTGTGATGACGGCGCGCGCCACATCCGCTCTGGCACGCACATAGAGTTTTACGCCGTCTACGCCCTCTTTTCGCATTCCCTCCAGAAGCGCCGGGACCTCCGACGGTCCCTGCACTGCCACCGCTCCCCACCAACTGGGTTTGCCCTCGTCGATGTTGCGTCCCATCCAGTAGCGGCGCGGCAGGATCTCTCCCTGCACGGCGCGGTCCCGCAGGGCTGCCATCGTCGTGCCGTTGGAGCCGACATCGCGAATGGAGGTGACACCGTACAGCACAAAGGTTCCAGGTGTCAAAACCTCGTCGATATGGACGTGCATGTCGATCAGTCCCGGCACGAGCCATTTGCCTTGCGCGTCGATTCGGAGCGCATTCGGTGGGATCGTCACTTGCTGCCGCGTACCTACGGCGACAAACCGGTTCTTCTGAATGACCACGACCGAATCGTGAAGGGGGGCTCGTCCGGTACCATCGAGGAGGGTCGCTCCCACAATCGCGATGGGCGGATCTACGGTTTTGGTTGCGGCGGCGGCCATGTAGGTAAAGGTGGCAAGTAACGTCAGGAACATCGGGATTGGCTTTCTCTCCTCCGCCTGTGCATGCTACTTGAAATCGCGGAGACGGCATATCATGGGCTCAGCAAGAACCCGTGAGGAGTTTACTTGTTCGGTCAGTCAGATAGTCGTCAAATTCCTCCCTTGCCTATTTACGCTAACGAATTGGAGCATATCACTTTTGGTGGCAGCACACAATCCGAAGGGCAGTGATCTGTCTGGAAACCCGTCTTACTCTGCCCTACTCGTGAAAGGCAGGCGGAAATACCACGGTGCCCGTTATTCTCTCCAAACCATCTGGCTGGAGCAGATAAGCCATGAACACATCATCTGGTACCGGGATCGCACATTTTAGCCCGAAGCGACTGCCAGGAACAAAGCCGAAACGCGGATAGTACGTGGGATGTCCGGTGAGCACGACGACTCGATAGCCCAATACGGCGGCGCGCTCCAGGCCCTACCCGGATCATCTTTCCGCCTATGCCCTGCTTCTGAAACTCCGGTATGACGGCAATGGGACCCAGCGCCAGAACTGTCCACGAACTGCGTTCTCCTACGATCTCCAATTCGCTGAAGAGAGCATGTCCAACGATCTGCCCGTCACGCTCCGCCACAAGAGAGAGTTTGGGGAGGAAGCTGGAGGATCGCCGCACCTTCTCCACTACACCCGCCTCGAACGGCTGCCCTCCTTCAAGCGCCGTCTTGGTCTCGAAGTACGCCTGCTTTTTTCCTACAGGAATAGTCGTCGGTAGTTCGTTGTGATGATCACAAACCCCAGGCTCTCATACAACGCGTTGGCAGCCGCACGATGTGGGCGGCTGGAGAGATTGATCGTCTCGAAACCTTCTGCCTTCGCGATAGCGATGGCTGCCTGGACGAGCGCTCGCCCGATCCCGCGTCCGCGCATGGATTCTGCCGTCACCACGCCTTCGATCCAGACATTCCAGCCGGAAGCGCGCGGAAAGGCGCTCAGTGTCAACATGCCAGCGATCTCTCCTTCGAATTCGGCAATGACCATCCACGTTTTCGGAAACTCCACCAGGTTCCGAAGCCATTCTCTTGTAACGACGACTGGCGTTCCTCTCAGTTGTGAGGCAAGGAGTGAAACGCGGTCAGCGAACACATCTGTCACGTCGTTGGGCTGCACCGTACGAACTTTTATCGGCATGAATCTTTCCTCGGTAGATTGCACTTCATTAAGAATAGGTGGTCCGGTAGGTTTGTATCTGTGCCAACAGTTCTTCCGCACTCATCGACAGATATTCCTCGGGAATTCTCACGGGCGCGATACGAATGCGGAAAGGCTTATACAGGGGAGCGACAAGCCCATTCAGGCGCAATGACCAACTGCGTTTGAGACCAATGCGAGCGCACACCCTTGGGGCATCCTTAAGAGTGATGCCGACGAAGCGCCAACCCAAACCGCGAAAGAAGTAGCCGAAATTATAGATGTAAACATCCTTTATTTCGTCCCAACGCAGGAAGCCGACCCGACTGCCAAGAGTGTCTACCATGATGCCTGATGAGGACAGGGACACAATCGGTTTCGTCTGTCTGGTGAGCACTCTGGACACCAGAAGGTAGAGGATCGGTATCTCCGCCAGCAGGCACCAGCGCAATACCTTGTTGAAATCGTCGAGGGGGCCTCGTGGCATGCTCAACATCGTAAAGAATAGGAGGTTCATGGGCACAACGACACATAGAAGCCGGAGACGCAACAGGCGTACAGCCGTCTGGGTATTGAGGTAGATCGCTAGCGGACCTTCAACGTTCAGCATCAGAAACTCCTCGGATATGTCGAGACATCCATCCGTGTGGACAACGCGGTTTGTGTACCACTTGCGTATTGCTGATTGTAGCATGAATAGCAGAAATGGTGAGGGTTCTGTGAGGTAAAGAAGACCGAGGAATTACGAAAGGCAAACAGACAGTTTTCGGAGGAATAGACCCTCAGTGCCTATGACAGTTCTAGTTGACAGCCCATCACGGTAGGTGTACACTAGGGGCAGCAGGTTGGTCG
>JAYUMV010000452.1:0-5353 GCA_043762265.1 Chthonomonadaceae bacterium
CGGAGCGAAGACGAAGAGGGAGATCGACAAACTCTGCACGGATCTGTTCTTGACGCACACGGCAAAGGAGAGCGACGACAATCTCGCCTTTGTGCGCAACCGACTGCTCAAGAACAGATCCGTGCAGAGTTTGTCGATCTCCCTCTTCGTCTTCGCCCCGCTCCCCTGTGCCGAACGGCAGAACCGTTGCGTCAGATAGGGATGCCCGCCCGTCCAGTAGAGCACCCGATCCAGTAGGAGTGGGCCGCCCGCTCCCAATCCAAATGCAAGAGATCTGGCTTCTTGTGCGGAGAAGTTGCGGAGCTCGATGCGCCTGCCGATATTGAAGGGAGAGACACGCGTATCTTGAATGAGGTCGGCAGGGGAGGCGGTTCCCAGCAGGCAGAAGGAGATCTGCTTCAGCCGCTCTTCGGTCGCTCGTCCGACATAACATTGGCGAATGGCGGCGAAGAATTCGTCGGTGGAGAAGGGCAGGGAGAGGGTGACATCGATCTCATCGATGAAGACGACCATTGGAGCGGCATCTGCCGACAGTCCTACCTCGACAAGGGTCTCGAAGAGCCTTTGCACCAGCGGAACGGCCTCGTGCGCGTCCCAGTAAGCGACGAACTCGGCCCGCAGACCCATCTGTTTGCCGATGTCCAGTAGCAGCGCGGAGTACCACTGGATCGGCGTCAGGTTTTTGCCGCCATAGCGCGTGAGATCGCAGAAGGCGGTTCGGACGCCTGCCTGCTTAAGACGGCTCACGGTACGTACGCAGAGGCTGGACTTGCCCATCTGCCGGCTGTTGAGAACGTAGCAGGTCTCGCCGTCGAGCAGCGCGGAATAGAGATCTGCGTCCGCCTGCCGAATGACATAGGAAGGCGCACCGGCAGGCAACGTCCCGCCGGTGACATAGAACGCAGTGTCCTGAGAGTCTTGCTTCGTAATCAAGGAGGGCCAACTTTCAGAACGGCAGCACTATGCCGGTCGGGTTCAAACAATCGTGGTCAGGGAAGACGTTGGAGAAGATAGACCGGATAGATACTGCACCGAAAGTTGATCTCGCTGCCCCACTCTCCCGAGAGAACTCCGGCGCTGCGCAGGCGATAGAAGCTTTCCGGGGTGGGGCAGGGGCGTCCGAGCAGCATCACGCGGACGCTTTGCGTCAAGACTTCGTCGTGGCTGAGGGTGGTCAGGAGACGGCGCAGATGGTCTCCAAACAGGCCGTCGTCCCGAGCCGCCTGTGCTTCCAGCGTTTCCAGCGTCAATCCCCGCATGGCCATTTCGTTGAGGGCGCGACGGGTGAGGTAGGGCTGGCCACCGATGAGCGCGTAGAGCCTTTGCAGAGAGGCTTGGTCCGGCAGGGGACTGCCGCAGCGCCGGTTCAGTTCGCCGACCTCCTTCAGATCGAAATCGCTCAGGGCCAGACGGGTGCCGACGTTGAAGGGGGACTGGTTCAGGTCGGCGACAAACATGTGCGCCTCCGTCGCATAGGCGATGGCCAGGGTCAGACGGCTCCAGGGGCCGTCCGGGTCGAGCGAACGCTCGTTGTACCAGGCCCGGAACAGACCGAAGATCTCGCTGCCGAAATCGCAGCTAAAGAGGCGGTCTATCTCGTCCAGCGCCCAGACCAGCAGGCCGTCGAAGCTGGCCAGCACCTGATCGCACAGGAACATCTCCATGTGCATATTCGCGCCGAGATTGGGGTTCCAGGCGTCTCGGTCGGGCGGCGGCAGTCCGACTTGCAGGGCGATGGTGGTCGCCAGGGCGTGCAGAAAGGTGGCGGGCGTCGCCATCTGCGCCTGGTTCAGCTTCTGGAGGTCGGTGCGCACGACCTTTGCGCCGCGCTGTCGTGCCTGATGCAAGCCGCGTGCGAGGAGCGAGGTCTTGCCCATCTGACGCGCGCCCTTCACCAGCACGACTCCGTGCTCTTCGGCGAGCGCCTGCTGAAACTCGGCGTCGGTGGGCCGTTCGATGTAGTAGGGCGAATCGATGCGCATGCCTCCGCCGATAGGCTCCTGGCGGTGCGGCGCGGCAGGCGGCGGCGGGGCAGCCTGAAGCGATTGGAGGAGGGCGGCGACTATCGCCTCGTTGTCGGCTGGGCTGCGCCAGTGCAACTGCTGCAGGGGATTCAAAATGTCGGCCATCGCCGTCTTGTGCGAGAGCGGGGCTTCGTAGGCGACGCGGATCGGCAGCAACATCGGCAGACCCTGCTGCGCCTGGGCCGCATGGTGGGCGATTTCGATCTCATATTCGAGCATTTCGCTCTGCACGGCGATCGCCGAGAGCAGGGGAACGACGCCGTACGAGCGCCGAACCTGCTTTTCGATCTCTTTCGCCCAGGGCATCCCTGCGCTCACGTAGCGGTCGATAAAGACCGTGTAACCCGCCTGCGCCAGTTCTCGTTCCAGCAGTCGCATGACGGTCTCGTCGGGCTGTTGGTCGCGTTTGTAGAGAATCGCCACCTGTTTTCCATGGGAAGGAGCGTGGGCAGAGGGCGCAGGAGCAGGAACCTCTCGCGGAGCAGTCGCAGGCGTTCGGGGGACGTGTTCCGGGGGGCGCAGGAGAGTCGCAAGCGCTTGCCGCCCTTCGCGATGCAGGCGTGCCATGAGGCGCTGGGTCTCCTCTTCGGGCTGTGTTTCGGTGCGTTCGCGCAGCCTGCGGAGCGACTCGTACTCTTCCTCTACGGCGGCGTAACTTCCTTGCCGTGCCAGCAGTTCCAGAAGTGCGCGATGCCAACGCTCGTCCCCTGGCGTCACCTGGAGGGCGTGGCGCAGCCAGCTTTCGGCGGAGGAGTGGTTTTGGGTATCGAGGGCCTCCCGCACCAGAGCGTGCAGGATTCTATCAAAGGAGCGCTGACGGCGGGCACGAGCATCGATGGCCCATTTGTCGTTCCAGTCCTCCAGCAGTGGCCCGCGATAGAGCGCAAGGGCGTGTGCCCACACGGCGCGATCTTCCTGCTGTGCCAACCGATCAAACTCCAGGAAATCGACATCTGCGCCCTCCAGATTGAAAGAGACGACTCCTTTGCCTCTGGTCTCCAGCCTGCCCGCATCCGGCCCCAGGGCTTTGCGCAGGGTGTAGATCGCCTGCCGCGTGTTCTTAAAGTCGCCGCCGTCCGGATCGCTATCGTCGATTTCGTAGGGCCAGTAGAGTCGCGCCAGGGTGCGATAGGAGACGGGAGCGCCCTGTTCGAGCGCCAGATAAGCCAGCACCCGCACGGGTTCGCGGCGGTTCATGACGGAAAGCGACTTATCCCCTTGCCGCACTTGAAGGGAGCCGAAAAAGGTTAGAGCAAGCACCCGCGAGTCCCTCCTCGGCATAGCGTTTTAATAATATAAGGACTGTGGTCCGTCTCTTCCATCGCTGTGGGTAAAAAAGATTACACTTGAGTTATACCGGAATGCAATCGAATTTTTTATGCACGCCTGCTGCCCCTGCTCTCCATCCTCATGAATTCCACACTTCCCCTCCAGATTGACGCTAGCGGCAGGTTTGTTGACGCTAGCACCGCGCAAAATGACGCTGTCGCTTGACAAAAACTCCATTCCTGAAAATACAGACTTCCGCTCTCAGTCGCTCCAACCCTACTCGCCAAATCTTTGACGCTGGACCGCTGAACTCTAACGCAAATACGTGCGCCGCTGACGCACGGCGGCTTATACTGACCCTGGATCAACTCCTATACATTCTGAGATCCAGGCATTCTGCTCCGAACACACGTTTCCCTCTGCAAAGGAGGGAGCAAGCGTGTCGTGGAGGGAAGCCGGAAAAGGTGTTCGCCTGTGAAAATCAATAACCGTTACCTGCACTCTGTGTATCGCTCCAAAGCCGCTGTGGCAGCGAGCGGCCGTACCCTCCTGGGCGTGGCTCTGGCGTTCACGCTCAGCTCCCCAGCGCGAGCTCAATCTCAGGGTCTCTACGTCGCAAATTTCTTCACCGCCTCCATCGAAAAGTTCGGCCTTCCCACCGCTGGCACCGGAACGCTGTTCGCCAACAACGTACCCGATCTCAGTAGCATCAGTCAGCCGCAGTTTCTGGCTTTCGATGCGCAAGGGAATCTCTACGTTACAAACAGGGACATGAACTCCATCGAAAGATACACGAGTTTTGGACTGGGAACGCAGTTTGTCAGTTCGAATCTCTCTACCCCGGAAGGTCTGGCATTCGATAAGTTGGGGAATCTCTACGTCGCAAACACCGGTGATGGCAGTATCGAAAAGTTCAACAGCACCGGGGGAGGCGCAACCCGATTCGATACGACCGGAACGGGCACGATACATGCGAGTTCTCCTCGCGCCCTGGCATTCGATGCTACCGGCAATCTCTACGTCGCAAGTGAAGGCGATGACAAGATCATAAAGTACAACACCAGCGGTGTGGGATCGGTGTTCGTTACCGACCCCGGTACAAACACAGTTTTGAATCAACCGAACGGCCTGGCGTTCGATTCTTCCGGCAATCTCTACGTCTCAAACGCCGGCAGTACCAGCATCAGAAAGTTTGACAGCAGCGGGGCAGCATTGACGTTCACTACCACCGGGACACAACCGGGTATAGCGCAAGGGCTGGCTTTCGATGCTTCCGGTAATCTCTACGTCGCAGACTCAGCCGTTGGCGTTAACGGTAACAGGATCGTAAAGTACACCACCGCCGGGGTGGGATCGGTGTACGCCAACACCAACATGAATGGTCCCACTGGCATCGCCATCGGAGTGGCGACGCCTGAACCGGGTAGCATCGCTCTGCTCGTCAGTGGGGGCCTCACTGGCATCGGTCTGATGCGTCGTCGGCGCAAACGCGCCTGATCCCTCTCGCTTCTTCCCTCTTGCTCTCGGAAGCCCGAGCAAGAGGGTGGAAGCGCCTGCTGTCGAGAGCAGGGGCTAGAGGACATGCTCCCGGCAGTAACGCGCCACCTACGTCTGAATGCAATCAAGTTATATGGTTATGTCTCTACTCAATACTATGATTTCGCTCTGGAATAGACCCTCGGCCCGTCCGCTAGATTCGAGCGCGGCGCTTGCGGTCCCGCATCCGCTCGGGAAGATCGTCGCGACCATCGCCACGGCGCTGAATCCCGCCCGTGTCCCGGTGCGGAAACGAACGAAGCAAGGGTCCGCCCCCGGCAACAGGCCACGGCCTGCCTCCGGTCCGTCGTCCGCGCCTGCCCGTCGGAAGCGCAAGATCCGGCACGATGTCGTGAGGATGACCTTCTGTGGGTGCTGTGAAGCGCCCCTGCAGATCGGAAAACCCTGTATCCGTTGCCGCTCTCTCGGGCAAGGGCTGTTCCCGGCGAAGAAATTGTGGCGGAGGGTAAAGAGTGTTGGAACCGCATTCGCCCGCAGGCTAACATCGGCACGACGCGGGGCCA
>JAYUMV010000453.1:0-8353 GCA_043762265.1 Chthonomonadaceae bacterium
TTTATCCGCCTGCTGGAGACGCGCGAATTTCCGCTGGAGTCGTTGCGCCTGCTCGCCTCCGAACGTTCTGTCGGGCGTACCCTCCATTTTCGTGGTCGCCCCATCACCGTCGAACTGTTGACCACCGACGCTTTTCAGGGCATCGACATCGCCCTTTTCTCCGCCGGTGGCGCACGCAGTCGTGAGTTCGGTCCGGCAGCCGCCGAAGCGGGCGCGCTGGTGATCGACAACTCTTCCGCCTTCCGCATGGACCCCGAAGTGCCGCTGGTCATCCCGGAGATCAACCCGGAAGATATTCGGCAGCATCGCGGCATTATCGCCAATCCGAACTGTTCTACCATCGTGATGTTGATGGCCGTCGAGCCATTGCGGCGTCTGGCTCCGATCCGCCGTATCATCGCCTCGACCTATCAGGCCGCAAGCGGCGCGGGCGCACAGGCGATGCAGGAGCTGATCGAACAGTCGCACGACGTTCTGCACGCCCGTCCGGTCACGCCGCATCTCTTCCCCTACCCGATCGCGTTTAATCTCTTCTCCCACAATACGAAAATCGATGAGACGGGCTACAACGAAGAGGAACGCAAGATGATCTACGAGTCGCGCAAGATCCTGCACGACCCGACGCTCAAGATCTCGGCGACCTGTGTACGCGTACCGGTGGTGAGAGCGCATTCGGAGAGCCTCAATATCGAGTTCGAGGCCGGTCAGCGCCCGACCCTGGAAGCCATGCGCGCCGCCCTGGCCGCTTTTCCGGGTGTGTTGGTGGTAGACGACCGTGAAAACAACCATTTCCCGATGCCCCTCGAAGCGAGCGGGCGCGATGAGGTTCTGGTCGGACGCCTGCGCTACGATCTTTCGAACGACGATGCGATCGACCTGTTTCTCTCCGGCGATCAGATCCTCAAAGGCGCGGCCCTCAACGGCATCCAGATCGCGGAACAATGGATTAAAATGCAGTAACATGCCGTACCCTTGTGAGTACGGCATGCGACTTAAATCAGACATGATGCCCCTCCCGACATCCTGTGCGGTTCAGCCAGCCCATGTGTCCACAAAGGTGGACACTAAGCGCGAAGCGCCCTAGCGAAGGAATTCATTCCATCGCGTCCGCACAGGAGGAACCCGATGTCGGTAGCGGCACAACGACGGGAGTTTTGGAATGGCGACAGCGGTTTTCGGGCAGGTGTTGACGGCGATGGTAACGCCGTTCGACGCGACAGGTCAGATCAGTAAGGCGGGCGTTACGCTGTTGGTGGAGCATCTGCTCGCCAACGGATCCGACGGCATCGTGGTGTGCGGCACGACGGGCGAGTCGCCGACGCTGAGTCACGCCGAAAAGCTGAAACTGTTTCGCCTCGTCAAAGAGATCGTCGGGAAACGCGGAACCGTCATCGCAGGCACGGGCGGCAACGATACGGCGGCGAGCATCGCGCTGACCCAGGAGGCTGCGGAGACCGGAGTCGATGGCGCGCTCCTCGTGGTGCCGCCCTACAATAAGCCGTCGCAGGAAGGCCTGTATCAGCATTTCAAGGCGATTGCCGGAAGTGTGCCCGCTCTGCCCTGTATGCTCTACAATGTGCCGCCCCGCACGGCGCAAAATATGGAGGCTGCGACGACGATTCGGCTCGCAAAAGAGGTGCCGAACATTGTCGCGAGCAAAGAGGCCGCCAACAATCTGGTGCAGTGTGCAGAGATCATTGCGGAAGCTCCCTCGGAGTTCGCGGTCTACAGCGGCGACGACGGCCTGGCCCTTCCCCTGCTCGGGATCGGCGGAGTCGGGGTCGTCAGCGTGACGGCGCATCTGATCGGCAAAGATATGAAGGCCATGCATGTGGCCTTTTGTGCAGGAGAGTTGGCGGAAGCCGTGAGGCTCAACGGCAAAATGCTGCCGATCCTGCGCGCCTGCTTCCAAGCGACCACGCCAAGCCCAGTCCCGCTCAAGGCGGCATTGAACCTGCTCGGGATTGAAGTCGGCGGTGTGCGCCTGCCACTCGTGGAAGCGAATGCAAAAGAGTTGGAAATCGTCAAGACGGCCCTGGCCGCCTATGGGATGTTGTGAGACAAATAAAACGCACTGTTAGCTGAAGGAAAAAATCTGTGAGCGATATCGGCCCTGGGCCAAAAGGTAAACTTCGCATTATCTCCCTGGGAGGGAGCGGCGAGGTCGGTAAGAATATGATCGCACTCCACTACGAGGACACTATCCTCGTCATGGACAGCGGCGTCGCCTTCCCTACGGAAGAGCATCCGGGGGTCGATCTGATCATCCCCGACATCACCTATCTGCTGGAGCGCAAGGAGATGGTCAAAGCCATCCTGTTGACGCACGGCCATGAGGACCACATCGGCGCACTGCCGTTCGTTCTCAAACAGCTGCCTCTGCCTCTGTGGGGCACCAAACTGACTCTGGGCATGGTGCGAGAGAAACTGAGCGAGCATGGACTCGTCGCAAGCACCGAGTTCAACGAGTTCCCCGATCGGAAAGCCGTTCAGTTCGGGCCGCTCTCGGTGGAGGCCGTTCTGGTTACCCACTCGCTGCCCAACGCGGCCAGTCTGGTCATCAAGTCACCGGTCGGCACGGTCGTCCATAGCAGCGACTTCAAGATCGACCAGACGCCCATCGACAACCACTTGTTCGACGCCCCGCGCTTCGCCCAACTCGGCGAGGAAGGCGTCAAGCTTCTCATCTCCGACAGCGTCAACGTGGAGCGCAAAGGCTGGTCGCCCTCGGAGCGCAGCCTGGTCCCGATCTTCGACCGCTATATGCGCGAATGTACCGGACGCGTGATCGTTGCGACCTTCGGTTCCAACCTGCACCGTTGCCAGACCGTCTACGACATGGCCGTGAAGAACGGCCGTAAAGTCGCGATCTTCGGGCGCAGCATGAGCCAGAACATCACGACAGCACGTGCGCTCGGCTTCCTGCGCATGTCCGACAACCATCTGATCAAGGTGGACGATGTCGGCAAGTATCCGCCGCGCGAGATCGCCGTCATGACGACCGGCAGTCAGGGCGAACCGCTGGCAGGTCTCACCCGCATGAGCCGCGATGAGAACTCGAAGATCCAGATCGAGCCGAGCGATACGGTCATCCTCTCCTCCACTCCGATCCCCGGCAACGAGGATATGGTCTGGCGTGTGGTCAACCGAATCTTCCGCAGCGGCGCGACCGTCATCTACGATGCGATCCAGAACGTCCATGTCTCCGGACATGGCTATCAGGAAGAGTTGAAGATGATGATCAACCTGACCGCACCGGAGTTCGTCTGTCCTTATCACGGCGAACAGCGTCACTACCATGCTTACCGCATGATGGCCCGCGACATGGGCTATCCGGACGACCAGATTCTGACATTCGAGGTCGGCCAGTATCTGGAGATGGACGCAGACGGCGTGCGACGCGGCACCGAGCACATCCCGCACGGCAGCGTCCTGGTAGACGGTGTCTCGACCGGCGGAGTCAGCGACGTGGTGCTGCGGGACCGCAAGCATCTCGCGCAGGATGGCACCGTCATCGTCACCGTCAGCATGGATCGCAGCAACGGCGAGATCCTGGCTGGCCCTGATATGCTCTCGCGCGGCTTCCTGCGCCCGGAGGACAGCGGCGAGCTGTTCGAAGTCGCGGCGGAGAAGGTCACGGAGGCTCTGGAAGAGTTGAGCCTGACGGAAACCAGCGACTGGGACACCGTGCGCCTCGCGGTCCACGACACTGTCGCCAAGTACCTGCGCAAACGCACCAACCGCCGCCCGGTCGTCGTGCCGGTCATCATGGAGATCTAAGCCCGATACTGTCTACACGCCGGGCTAAAGCCCTCCGCTAGAGGCACTCTGTGCCCAAGGCCCGCGGAAGCGGGCACCTAGCCCGGTGTGTCAGCCGCGTACAATGCCTACTTATATGAACGGTATTGGACCTGCCTCATCCGCCCTTTGAAACCTGAATTTCTTTTATAAAGAACATCTCTACTTGGTTCCCGTCGAGTGAAAGCATAGAGGGGATCCGACAGCACTCCTGAAACCTGCCTGGCTGCCGCCTCGTCAACCTCCTAGGAGGCAGCCATGCAGACAGACGCACCCAGCAAGCAGACATTGCGTTCGAAACGATGGCCACTCAGGTGGCTCAGCCTGCTGGCAGTCGTCGTGGCGTTCGCCGTGTTGGGCAAAACCTTCTTTTCACCCCTGCCCAAAGGAGCTTATTCGGTTCTCTCCACCACCCACTGGGCGGGACGATCTCCCGATGTGGGCATCCCACCGTATGTCTGGCTTCCCAATGGCGATGTCGCCTATACGGAGCAGAATGCGCAGGGACTGCTTCAGGTCTGTTATCAGAAAGTGGATATCAGCGGCACGGTAGGAGGGGGCAGGCGTGGGCCGACGCTCCCGCCTACGCCAGCGCTCCCCCCCAGCGTCCACTCAGGCAGATTTTTGCCCTCGCCGGACGAGCGGTGGGTCGCCTATGTGCAGACGGTCGGAAAAAACAGATCCGGAACGCTTCTTATCTCTGCCGATGGCAAGACAACGCGTAGCGTCTCTCCTATCGGAGTGGTCATCATGGAATGGCGCCCGGATAGTCGCAGTTTCTTAGGCGTCTCTCTTATCCCGCCGCTGTCCATGAAAGTTTATCATCTTGATTCGACGCAGACGGAAACTATTCCCTCCGGGGCATGGGAAACTCCCGATCCCATGATCGCGCGGCCGAACAGCCCCAACTTCCTGATAGACGGTCATTTCAGTCAGACGACCTCGAACGGGAAGCCGCACAACTATCCCATCATGACGCTGCATTCGTTTGATCTATCCCACCCCAACGGCGTGCTTCAGATGTGGCAGGCACCCGTGCCTTTGGAGATGGAGTTCGGCAGCGTCCTCGCCTCCCCAGACAATACGCATCTGCTCTGGGTCACGGGGTCGTGGAAGCCTCCCTTATGGAGCCAATGGATCCATCGTATCATCCCTATGCATCAGGTCTCGCCCTTCCCCCGAATAAGCTATTTCCTCAGTGACTTGCACGGCGGTAATCGGCGTCCGCTCCTCGAATACAGTCTCGGCAGATCTCGAAATATGGCGCTGACATGGACACCGGACAGCAAACATCTGAGTTTTATCTACAAAGACCAACTCTACCTGGTTCCGATCAACTGAAAGCGACAATTATTGATGGCTAAACGAAAGCGATACGCCACACTTCTGGGTTGTGCTGGCTTCACCTGCGTGTTGCTCTTCGGCATGACACGCGCCCTCCGCCAGACCTCCTCCCCCTTAGACCATGCGCAAGCGCTCGTGCAGACGCCCCACTGGCAGGCGGAGCCAGGGAACCCGTAGGCCAGCCTTTGTACTATTGGAGTGGCCGCAACGATCTCACCTATTTCGGTCCGGGAAAAGACGGGAAGACGCATCTGTTTCGACGGGCGGGGAGGGCCGCAATGGATGCGCCGGACGTAGAAGGCCCCGCCGTACAAATTGGCGGTGGACGATATGCGGGGCAACTCTCGCCCGATGGCAAATGGTTTGTAGAGTGGCATCGGAACAGACTGAAGCAGAATGTTCCGACGTTTGTTCCGATGGACGGCACACAGAGACACGAGGGAGCGCCGACCTGGGGGACGGAAGGTGTTTGGTCTCCAGACAGCGCCACGATGACAAGCGCGACGTGGCGTACCGGTGCCGCTAACGACCGCTACGACCCGTTTTCGGGCCATACACAGAAGGTAGCCTTTCCTGGACTGAACCATTTCTATTCCCCGCAACGCATCGATTCCACCGGAAACCTGACCGGTTTCAGAGACGGCGGTTTCATTATGAGTTTTGGGAGAGGGAATGTGGTCCCGTACGCGAACGCAGCGATCTGTGCGGGATCCCTACAGCCGACCACGCTGGATGCCGGATGGACGCCATATCAGTTTTATCTTCCACAACAGGCTCTATTCTCGGCCCGTCGATTGACGGCCTTGCGGCAAAGCCCTCATAGACAAGAGACGTGGCGCTCAGAGGGCGGCGATGATGGCGTCGGTGATTTGGGTGGTGGTGGCGGAGCCGCCGAGGTCGCCGGTGATGTTCTTGCCTTCGATCAGGACTTTGTTGACGGCCTGTTCTATCCGATGAGCCGCTTCGCCCTCTTTGAGGTGCTTCAGCATCAAAACGGAGGAGAGGATGAGGGCGACCGGGTTGGCAAGGTTGCGGCCTGCAATGTCAGGGGCGGAGCCATGCACGGCCTCGAAGACCGCGACGCCGTTCTCGCCGATGTTGGCGGAGGCGGTCAATCCCAGGCCACCGATCAGGCCGGACGCCAGATCGGAGAGGATGTCGCCGTAAAGGTTCTCCATGACCATGACATCGAACCGTTCCGGGCGCATGACCATCTGCATACAGGTGTTGTCGACGATCAGCTCCTCGTACTCGATCTCCGGGTATTCGCGACCGGCGCGGCGGACGCACTCCAGAAACAGGCCGTCCGCCAGCTTCATGATGTTGGCTTTGTGGACAGCCGTGACCTTTTTACGGCCATGCTCGACGGCGTACTGGAACGCGAAACGCCCGATGCGCAGACAGGCGGTCTCTGTGATGATCTTGAGACTCTCGACCACGCCCGGCACGACGATATGCTCCAGACCGGAATAGAGGTCTTCGCTGTTCTCACGCACCACGACGAGGTTCACGTTGTCGAAGCGCGATTTCACGCCGGGGAGCGTGCGAACCGGACGCACGTTGGCATAGAGGTTGAGGCGTTTGCGCAACGCAACGTTCGCGCTGGCGAACCCTCCGCCGATAGGAGTGGAGATCGGCCCCTTGAGAGCCGTGCGGTTCCGAATAATGGAGTAGACGACCTCATCCGGCAGCGGAGATCCGTACTTTATGATGACATCGGCACCGGCTTCCATCCGCTCCCATTCGATCTTGACTCCGGTCGCTGCGATCACCCGAACGGCCGCTTCCGAAACTTCCGGCCCGATCCCGTCGCCGGGAATCAATGTCACCGTATGCATGCGTGTCTCTTTTCTTTTCTTTATGCTTCTGGAATTCATTGTGTTTCCCTTTCGTCGCTGCCCGGAGTATAATAAGGGCCATGCAACCGGCGCAGCGCTCCGCACGAGAAACCTTGTAGCTTTCTATTCGGTAAAACCTGACCTTTATCCTGTTCGCGCCGCCGATGCGACACGGGGCGAGTCAAAATCAGGCGCGGAGGGAACGTCCGCCCGATGTACCAGGTATAATAAGTGTAGATTGTGAAATAAGGCACAGGCTCAAGACCCGGCCTCTTCGAAGAGGAGAGAAGATCATGCCGACACTCGAACGAGAACAGACGACCTCCCGCATCCGCTCCATCGACGACATCGCCGACAAAGTGTTCGCCAACGAGCGCCTGACGGCGGAGGAGGGCCTGCGCCTGTTTCAGCACCCCAACCTGCCCGAACTCGCCTTTCTGGCCAACCATGTCCGGGAGCGCCTGCACCCGGATACCAACAAGCTCGTGACCTACGTGGTGGGCCGCAACATCAACTATACCAACGTCTGTTGGGTGCGGTGCAAGTTCTGCGCGTTCTACCGCGTCCCCGGCCACGACGAAGGCTACACTCTCAGCCGGGAAAAGATTTTCGAAAAGGTGCAGCAGATGGTCGATGTCGGCGGCATCGAGATTCTGATGCAGGGCGGTCTCAACCCGAAACTTAAGATCGAATGGTACGAAGACCTCCTCCACGCCATCAAAGAGAAGTTCGGCGCTTACGGCATCATATTGCATGCCTTCTCCCCTGCCGAACTCATCTATATCGCCAAGATCAGCAAACTGTCGCAGGCGGAGATGTTCCAACGGTTGAAAGCGGCAGGCCTAGACAGCGTGCCGGGCGGCGGCGCAGAGATCTTGACCGATAGAGTGAGACAGACCATTTCGCCGTTCAAGGACACCGCAGACGAGTGGCTGAACTGCATGCGCGAGGCCCATCTGGCAGGCCTGAAATCGACCGTCACCATGATGTACGGCTCGGTAGATACTCTCGAAGATCGGGTGGAGCATCTTATCCGTTCACGGGACCTTCAGGACGAGACCGGCGGATTCACAGCGTTTATTCCCTGGTCGTTCCAGCCGGACGGCACAGAGTTGGCGGGCGAACGCGCCTCGGCCTTCGACTATCTCCGGACCGTCGCCGTCGCACGCCTGCTCCTCGACAATATCCCCCACATGCAGGCCAGTTGGGTCACCCAGGGGCCGAAGGTCGCCCAGGTCGCCCTCCGTTATGGACTGAACGATTTCGGCAGCACGATGATGGAGGAGAACGTCGTCTCCTCCGCCGGATGCGCGTTCACCATGCCCATCGAAGAGATGGAACGCCTGATCACGGATGCCGGTTACACCCCGAAG
>JAYUMV010000454.1:0-2255 GCA_043762265.1 Chthonomonadaceae bacterium
CCGACAGAGACCAGTACTCATCGTTGCCTCTCCTCCATTGTACTTGTCTTATCCCTAAGGGATCATCGGGGTTGGACGCTTCGTCGGAATCACGTGATACCGTGGAATCAAGGGATGACATCCCTTGACGGCCACAAGACGCGTAGATGATTCATCTCAGCGATCTAAGGGACAAGATGAGTCCATTGTAAGCCGGGAAGAACCGTACTATCCCGTATTGCGGAGTCCAGCAGAGATACCGTTGATGGTTGCTGCGAGGGCATAGTCCAGGTGTTCGTCGGCGCTGCCTTCGCGCTTGCGGCGGAGCAGATCGACCTGTATCAGACTCATCGGATCGACATAGGGATTGCGGCGGCGAATGGAGTGCGCCAGAACCATGTTCTTTTCGAGCAGGCAACGCTGGCCGGTGACGCGCAGAACCGCGACATGCGTTCGTTCGAACTCCTCCGAGAGCATCGAAAAGACGCGTTCCCGCAGGACTTTGTCGGTCACCAGATCGGCGTAGCGGCGGGCGATGGTGAAATCGGCTTTCGCCATGCCCGTCTCCACATTGCGGATCAAATCTTCAAAGAGCGGAAACTTCATCATGGAGCGCAGCAAGGCTTCGTTACCGGGCGCGGCCTGCATAAAGGTTTCAAGGGCATGCCCGACACCGAACCAGGCGGGAACGACCTGGCGCGACTGCATCCAGCCGAATACCCACGGAATGGCGCGCAGATCTTCGAGACTCTTGCGGGCGCTGCGCCGTGAGGGGCGCGATCCGATTCGAGCATTGGACAACTCTTCCACGGGGGTCGCCTGCTCGAAATAGGGCAGAATATCCGGATTGTCGTAGATATATCGACGGTAGTAGTCGAACGCGCTTTGCGAGAGCGTATCTAGCGCTTCGACCCACTCGGGCGCGATCTCTGCGCCCCAGCCTGCGGAGCGTGTCAGCGCTTCCAGAGAGGCAGCGACCATGAGTTCCAGGTTGCGCTCGGCGACGATGGCATCCGCATACTTCCAGTTCAGTACCTCTCCCTGCTCCGTGATTTTGATCTCCCCTGTAAAGGCTCCCGGCGGCTGAGCAGCGATAGCCCGATGCGTCGGCCCCCCACCACGACCTACAGTGCCCCCGCGACCATGAAACAGCCGAAGCTTGATATCGCACTCTGCCGCAACTTTATGCAGGTCTCGATGGGCCTTGAATATCTCCCAGGTGCTCGTCAGCATGCCGCCGTCTTTATTGCTGTCGGAATAGCCGAGCATGACCTCCTGTACCCTGCCCCACGAGTCGAGGCGTGCCTGGTAGTCCGGATGCGTCCAGAGCGCGCGGCAGATTTCCGGCCCGTTCCGTAGATCCTCGATCGACTCGAACAGCGGAACGGGCATGAGGCCTGGATCCGCAGTAGAATCCCCTTTTGGCTCTGCGGCGACCGAAATATCGTTGGCCTCTGCCAGCCACGCCACGGAGAGAATGTCTTTCAATCCCGTCGTACCGCTGATAATATAGGTGCGAATCGATTCGGCGGGAAACGCCTTCTTGAGTTCTGCGATGCCGCGCATGGTGTCGAATAGGTTACGGGCATCGAGAGAAGGAGTAGCAGGAAGTTGCGCGGTATCGTGCTGCAAGGGAACGGCAGCGGAGAGCGAAGCTATAGCCTCTGCGTGAATCTTGGCGTGCTGACGGACATCCAGGGTGTGGAGATGAAAACCAAACGTCTCGACCTGACGCAGAAGTGGATCCAGCAACAAGACCGCCATACGATCTCCCCGATGCTCCCTCAGGCTTTCGCGCACCAGGCGCAGGTCTGCGGCGAACTCTTCCGCATTCGCATAAGCGTCACCGGCATCAGGAGCCACGAGGGAACAGCGCAATCTGTGCAGCGGATAGGCGAGAAACCGACGATAGAGCTCGTCGACAGCGCGCGTTCTGAAATCGGTGTCGTCGAGGCGAATGGTCTGCGCGTAAGCGCTGATGGCGTCCTTTACTTTGGGTGAGAACGCGACCTGACGTTCGGAGGTGCTTAAGTTTTCGATCAAACGTTCGACAGATCGCATATAGGAGGACAGGATTACCTTGCGTGCGAGGAGCAGTGCGCTACGCGTCATTTCCGGTGTTACAAAGGGATTTCCGTCGCGATCTCCACCGATCCATGAGCCGAAGCGTACGACCGCAGGCAGATCGCAGGCCGCGATCTCCTTCCCATAGACCTGATGGATGGCAGCCGCCATCGTGGTGTAGAGTCGCGGAAGCGTCTCGATAAGGCCATTGG
>JAYUMV010000455.1:0-4541 GCA_043762265.1 Chthonomonadaceae bacterium
AATCAGGCGACCTGAGAGAGATCGGAGGGCGTAAAGAGCGCCCGAATGTTTTCTCCACGTGTCTCACGCGCCTGAAGATCGCGCAGGAACTCTACAAACCCGACCTTCGGCTCCCAGTCCATCCGCGCTTTCGCTTCGGACAGGTCGTGCTGCTCCACACGTTCGGGCAGCGGCAGTTCATAGCGTGCGATCAGATCGAGCGCACCCGGCACCTGAGTTTCACACCAGTCCGGTCCCAGCCGCTGGAAATCGACCTGAACCTCCATCGGCATATGATGATCGGTATGCACGATAGTGCGGAAGAGGCCGAACCGTTTCTCGACCGCAGCATGCAGTGCCGCGACCGTGGCGTCGGCCACATCGCGCCGATCCACCCCGTTGCGCAGCAGTTTCGGGCCGAAGTCCAGATAGGATTTCGGCACGAAATCATGGTAGCGCAGCATTGCGACCGCCGCTCCGGTCATCTCGTGGTAGGTACGACAGAGGTCTTCCCCGATGACCTTGGTGACGCCGTAGACGCCTCCCCACCCGAAAGCCATCGACGAAGCGTAGACGATAGACTTGACGCCCGCTTCCCGACAGGCTTCAAACACGTTGAATGTCCCGTCTACGTTCACCGCGAAAATCGTCGCGTCGCTGACCGGCGGCACATGCGCACAGTGCCATGCAGCGAGATGGATCACCGCATCCGTGCCTGCCACGGCCCGCCGCACATCGTCCGGCGTGCGCGTATCGCAGCGCACAAACTCTCCCAGCGTCGCGTGCGAGGGTGGCGGGGCCATCGTATCGGCCATACGGACGGTCACACCGCTCGCGACCAGTGCGCGACATACAGCCTGCCCGGCATTCCCGGCAGCCCCCGTTACTAATACCTTCATCCTGTCCTTCTTCCTTGCCTGTATATCCTGGAGTTCCCCGCCGAGCCTGACCCTTGAGACCAGGCTCGACGCGATTTAGTACGACAGATGTATTCTCTATCTGTGCGCGGTCGCCTTTGAAGCGGGGCTTTTGCCCTCGTAGCTCACTTTCCAGACGGTGCCGGAGGCGTCGTCCGTCACGAACAGCGCTCCGTCCAGACCGACGGTCACTCCGACCGGGCGGCCCCAGACATCGCCCTCCGCCGTCACGAATCCGGTCATAAAATCCTCGTACTCCCCGCTCGGAACGCCGTTCTTCAGCGGAATACGGACCACCTTATAGCCTGCCCGACGCTCTCGGTTCCAGGAGCCGTGTTCGGCAGCGAACGCATCGTTCGTGTACTCTTTCGGAAACTGTTGTCCTGTATAGAAGACCATGCAGAGCGACGCCAGATGGGGCTGCAGCAGGACATCCGGGATCAGAACCTTATCGCGCAGTTCCGGATGCTCGCCCTTGTGGCGCGGGTCTTCGTTCGAGCCCATATAGAACCAGGGCCAGCCGTAGAAGCCCCCTGCTTTGATGCGCGTGATATAGTCGGGCACCAGATCGTCCCCCAGACCGTCGCGCTCGTTGACCGAACACCACAGGTCCCCGGTCTGCGGGTGGATCGCCAGGCCGACCGCATTGCGAATTCCGGAAGCGTAGATATGCCCGCCACTGCCATCCGGGTTGTACTCCAGCACATCCGCCCGCCGCTCTTCCGGCGCATTCGGATCTTCGTAGTCGTTGGTAAAAGAGCCGACGGAGACGTACATCTTCTTGCCATCACGGGAGAATCGGATATCGCGGGTCCAGTGCCCGCCGCCGCGCAGACGCCCGCCACCCGGAATGTCCGAGACGATCATCTTCGGTTCGCCCTGCGCTTTGAGATCGCCTTTATGATAGGCGAAGCGCACCACGCTGTCGGTGTTCGCCACATAAAGGTACTGAGGGTTGCTGTTGTTCGGATAGAAGGCCATGCCAAACGGCTGATGCAGGCCGTTGGCGAAATTGGTATCGAGTTGCGTCTTGCCGTCCTGGCCAGGATGCAGAATACGAATGGTGCCCGGTCCGCTTTCGGCGATAAAGAGATCCCCATTGGGCGCGGTAACGATCTCGCGCGGGTTGTCCAGCCCGATCGCATACTTCTCGACCCGAAAGCCTGCCGGCACCTTCGGCCAGGCGTCCGCCGGCTGCGGAATAATGTGTGCGCCCCGATCTACCGAGGGAGTCGCATACGGCGCAGGCAGATCAGAGGCGCGGATCAAGCGACGAACCCCCGGCGCTTCCGTAGTCCAGTCTCCGAACGCCTCCATCCCTCTCTTCACACGCGGTCTATTCGCATCGGGAGCGGCGCCCTGTGCCGCGCAAAACGTGCAGGAGGACAACAGGATTCCCACGGTGATCGGAACGGTAATGATCCAGCGGGCCGCTTTGCGCAAGTGGAAGCCATGCCTTTTCAGGCGAGAGGGAACGCGAGTACTACAAGAGTTGTGTTGCACGGAAATTTCCTTTAAGTTTTGGTTTTGCACGTTTCGCCGTCGGTGGGGGGATGCCCGACCGAACGGCGTTCTATCAAAATGGGCCGCAGACGCAGAGAGACCGTTGCGGCCTCCGGTCCACGGCTGAGCTGTTCGAGAGTGACCTGCGCCACCGTCTCCCCCAGGGTTTCGGTCGGCCTCTCCAGAGTGGTCAGCCCCGCCAGCAGAGCCGCAGGATCGTTGTCGAATCCGATCACCGACAGATCTTCCGGGATCGCGATGCCATCCTGCCGCGCCGCTTCCAGAACTCCCAACGCCACCGCATCGTTCGCAGCCGTGACTGCGGTGGGGCGTTGGTTCGGTGGCAGGGCGCGCCAGCGCTGCCAGGCCGTCCTTCCGTCCTCGATCGAAGCCAGCCGTTCCCCCTCCTCCGGCAGGCAGACCCACTCCGCCTCCTCGACGATCTCCGCCGCGCCCAACGCCGTGCGATAGCCCAACAGTCGGTCCTGCACCCACTCGTGCCCGCTGGGCGCGCCCGCGAAGCCGATACGCCGATGCCCCTGCTGGATCAGAAACCGGGTGGCGAGATAGGCCCCCCACCCCGAGTCGAAATAGACCTGACTGGCCAGACCGGGATAGGTGCGCGAGGAGACGACGATAGGCTGCACTCCCCGGTCGTGCAGGATCGCTAGAGCCTGAGCGATCCTGGCGCGACTCCCGAACGGATGAAGCAAGACAGCCGCCTGGACGCCTGCGGCAACGGCCTCCAAAGCCAGACCTTTGATCGAACAGGTGTCGGACAAACGAGGAGATTGATCCAGCAACAGGACATGCGCTCCGGCGGGGACGGCAGTGCGTTCGAAGGCGGAGACGACGCGATAGAGCCACTGCACATTGAACGCATCTTCGGGCAGACCGGTCCCGCGAAATGGCGCGATCAGCGCGACCGTCGTGCCGGTCACCCCCGGCGCAGGAATACGTGCCAGAAAGGTCCCGGACTGTGGGCGGCGCTCCAAAACTCCTTCGTTCTCCAGAGCTTCGAGCAGAGGCCGCAGCGCCGTACGTCCCATACTAAGACGGTCGGCCAGTTCGCGCTCCCCCGGAAGTTTGTCGCCGAGGCGCAGTCCCCCCTCCCGAAGAAACGCGCGTAAACGCCCTGCCGCATCCGAACTCTTACTGCCCACGGGTCTCTCCTTCGCCACCGCAGAACGCTTTGGCACGCTTTTCTCTTACATGCGGGTCTGTCTTCCTTACGTCGATCCCGCATCAAAAAGGGCCGTTCACTGCATTCATTCTGCGTTCCACAGGCTGTTCGAGGCTCAGCTCGCGTCCGAAGGACTGTGTTCGCGCAGCCAGACACGCAACGGCACGTCTGCATCTGAGGGAGAGTAGAAGCCGTTCGCGTTGACTCCCCAGCCGAGCATCTGCCGCCGGATGGGATCGCTCTCCTCCCAGAGACTCTGCACCGTCATGTCGTCCTTAGTCCGAATCCAGCGATAGCCATACCCGTAGAACAGCACTTTACGGGTGACATCGGACCAGTTGGGACTGGCCGAGTGCCAGAGGCGACGGTCGAAAAAGACCGCCGTGCCCGGTTTTGCCAACACCGACACCGCGCCCTGCGGTTGGCCGATCCCATTGGAGGAGCGCTCCTGCGTGTCGTCGAGATGGCTGCCGGGCACCACCCAGAAATTACCACGTCCTGGTTCGCTCGTGTCCGAAAGAAAATAGGCCACTTTCAGCGACAGCCGTGGGCGCGGATGGCATTCGATCTCCTGGTTGACCCGCCCGCTATCCTGATGCCAGCCGAACGTCTTGTCGTCCTGCGTCAGACCGGAGGGTGGGGTCACGATCATATGCGCATGGTAGAGGTAGATGTTCCATCCCAACAGCCCCCACACTTTCGGCAGGATCTTGTCATAATCGACCAGGTCGGCAAACAGCGGATCGTCGGGGATAAAATTGGGGTAGAAGAGCGCTTTCGTGGCATCGTGTCCCGCTGCGACCTTCTGCGCATAAAGCCGATCCGAAGCGGATGTCAACACGGTGACCTGCGCCGGGGAGAGCGCGTTCTCCACCATCAACAGGCCGGTCTCGTTAAAAGTACGCTTTTCCTCTGCCGTCAGTCGATGCTCCAGGCAAGATGGATCCATGGCCTCTCTC
>JAYUMV010000456.1:0-2383 GCA_043762265.1 Chthonomonadaceae bacterium
ATCGCGACATGATAGGTTTGCATAACAGGGCTCTCTTGGTTTCGTCTTCGTCAAAGGTAATAACTAGGTACTCTTAGTGTACTCTACGGACGCCAATAACGTCAACCAACCTGGAAACCAGATCGTTCCATCACAGGACGATCGGGATGAACCAGTCGATACAGTTCCCGGTAGAGGGAGAGGCGGTCTGCGCCCCAGTGATCTGCGCGGGAGCTAGAGCTGTGGACAACGAAAACACGGGAAGCGCCGATGGTCTCCGCCTGTTCGCCCCAGTCGGTGCAGATCTTTCCGGTGCACATCTGGTAGACGTCTTTGCCGTTAAAGCAGAGGAAACGCGGCGAATACCGGAGCAGTTTTTCCTGGAGATGCAGACGGCGGTCGGCGGAAGGAGGGGGCAAAAGGTGGTTGGCGCTGCTTGCAAGATGAGGGTAGATACAGGTCAGGCCGAGGCCGTACCGTAGTATCTCCCCGTCCTCTTCCGGACGCAGTCTGCGGGGGGTGAAGCCGGACTGGGAGAGCAACAGCCAGAACTTGTTGGTCGGCCCGGCATACCAGTGTCCTGCACGGGCCGAGGTATGGCTGGCGGCCGCCCCCACGAAGATAACGTCCAGGGTTGGCGCGAGGATGTCGGGCAGATAGTCGTTCTGCGGCGATACCGCAGGCTTTTCCTGGGAGGACATAAGTTTTTTCTACAGCAGGTTTTCCAGGCCGATGACCAGGCCGTTCAGGGCACGGACCTTGCGGACTGCGAGCACGACGCCGGGCATGAAGGAGCCTCGGTCGATCGAGTCGTGCCGCAGGGTGAGCACCTGACCCTGGCCGCCGAAAATCACCTCTTGGTGCGCGACGAATCCCGGCAGGCGAATGCTATGAATCGGCACATCGCCGGTGACGGAATCGCGTGCGCCGCGTGCTCCCGGCGCTTTCTCTACCAGGCCGCTGGGTACGGTCAAAGGAGTCACCTTCGCTTCCTGACGCGCTGCCGCGATCTTCTGGGCGGTCAGCAGGGCGGTGCCGGAGGGCGAATCGAGTTTGCGGTCGTGGTGCAACTCGATGATCTCTACATCCGGCAGATACTTCGCGGCCTGCGCTGCGAACTGCATCAGAAGCACGGCCCCAATCGCGAAGTTCGGTGCGACGAACGCCCCGACACCTTGCGCACGCGCCAGAGCATCGAGCTCCGCAAGGTCGCCGTGCGAAAGACCCGTCGTACCGACGACCGGCGAGACACCCAGGATGAGCGCCGTCCGCAGGTTCGCCAGAACGCTGTCGGGTAAGGTAAAGTCTACCAGGACGTCCGGTCTGTGCTGCGCCAGTTCCGCTTCCAGGTTGTCCCCGATCCGCACATCGGTCGCGCCGATTCCTGCCAGGGGGCCGATGTCCGTGCCGATTCCATGATGATCGATGGCTGCAACCAGCAGCAGACCTTCCGCTGCCTGTACCGCCTTCACGACCTCCCGGCCCATACGCCCTGCCGCACCGCTCACCGCGACGCGAATCACATCCTCACCCATCTTTACTGATCCTTCCACGATCCTTATTCTGTCTCTTTTTTCTTGGCCGAGAACGGGCCGATCGCCGTCAGAGTCAACTGCTCGGGATCGAGGACTTGCTTGGCGACCGCCGCAATGCTCTCCTGAGAGACCGCCTCGTAGTTGGACAGGATCTCTTCCAGAGGCACGACGCGCCCATAGGAGAGGATATTATCACCATAGCGGTTCATGCGGGCGCTCATGCTCTCCAGGCCCAACACCAGTGCGCCGCGCACCTGGGTTTTGGCTTTCGTCAGTTCGTCGTCCGTGATGCCCTCTTTACGGACTTTGTCGAACTCTCCGTGTGTCAACTCGACCACCTGGTCGTAGGTTGTCGGGCTGGTGCCGCCGTAGACGCAGAAGTAGCCGCCGTCTTCGTAGGAGCGCCCGTAAGAGCCGATGGCGTAGGCGAGGCCGCGCTTCTCGCGGATCTCCTGAAACAGCCGTGAACTCATGTTGCCGCCCAGCACGTTGTTCAGAATAGAGAGCGAGTAGCGCTCCTTCTGCTGCTTGCTGAAGGCGGCGGTGCCCAGGCAGAAGTGGACCTGCTCGACATCGCGCTTGCGGACCTGTTTGCTCTTGCCGGTCGGCTTGGGTTTGCGCTGCTTGCGCACCGGGGCTTTGCCCTCCATGTCGCCTAGCGCGTCGGAGGCGAGCTTGACCAGTTCGTCATGCGGAATATTGCCTGCGGCGGAGATTACGATGCGGTCGGGGCGATAGCACTCGCCGATGTAATCGACGATGTTGTCGCGGGTCAGGCCGGAGACGGTTTTGTCGGTGCCGATGATCGGTTTGCCGAGGGGATGGGTGGACCAGAGCGTCGATTCGAAGATCTCGTGGATACGGTCTTC
>JAYUMV010000457.1:0-18539 GCA_043762265.1 Chthonomonadaceae bacterium
GAGAAGATATATTCGATCGCCAGACTGACCGCGACTGCAAGAGTGAGGCTCATCAGGAAGAGCGCTCCCGACACAGCGCTCGCCGGTAAGGGATCGATATGGAGCAACGGAGACACCACGACTAGCGGCAGCGAGAAGAGCCCGAGCCCCAGTACGATCGGCCCCATCATCTCCGAGGTGAACTGCGTGAAGAGCCCCATGGGCCGCAGAAATCGGGTCGCAATCGTGCCGCTCCAGAAGGCCTCTTCCAGCCATGTGCGGCACGCCAGCAGCTGCTCCACCGCCTCGCCGATGAGGGTGTAGGTCAACACCTGCCCCAACGTCAGCCCTGAAGTCGTCCCGTGTGCAGGCAGCAGCGACCGCCACAGCGTCAGGAGCACGACCACGCGCAGCAGCCGTAAGACGTAGTTGAGCAGGAAGAGCGGACTGTCGCCCATCGTAGCGGTCGCCTTCATGACCGCTGTCTTCGCGACTTGCTGCAGCCAGAGGAGGATCGTCCTTCGCATCAGAAGTCGTCATTCATCCACATGGGTGGTCCCTCCAGCAGCCGAGATAGCGCTTCATATCCCGCTTCGGAACGGACGTCCAACCGTCCCGCTTTACGCAGGCTTGCGAGATTCGGCATGCCGTGATAAGCCTGAGTAAATGCCTGAATGTCCATCGAGACCTCCGGTTCGGAATCGACGGCTTTCACCGCCGTCGCCCCGGCGCTGAAATCGGCCTGCCAGGTACCGGTATTCCACGCCGCGACATCGTCTTGAATGCGTACAGTGACTTTGCCTTCATAACCCGCGTTCGGCTTCCAGGCGGCTAACGCCGCAGCCACATCGACGACTCGCGCCATAGTCACCGGTTGTGTCTTCGTCTTGATGTCCGAGTGATAGCGTTGGTGCCAGAGAGAATCGTCGGAGGGCGCCCCCCAGGCGAAAGCGTCTACCTGCATCTCATGGCGGCGAAGCAATCCGAGCAGGGCTCTCTGAGCGCGCGGCGTCAACACCACGAACTCGCGCAGGTTGGTCTCCTCGCTCTTCCAGCCCTTGAAGGTCAGATAGCCTTCCACCTTGCCGTCCGGCTCGTAAAGGAACGTGTAGGCGTACTCTTGTTTCCCGTCGTCGAGCACTCGGTTCCACAATCGGACATCCCGCTCGATCAGCCCCCGATACCGCGCGGCCCAATTGCGATAGCACTCCTGGATCGCGGGGCGGTCTGCGGCGGTCGCAGCCCGCACATATTCCGTCTCTTTGTCCGGTAACAAGATTCGCGTGGGGACGCTGTAGTCGTTGCGCAGCCCGACCCACTCCCATCCCAAACGGCGATAGAACTCATAACTGAACGGAAACAGATCGGAGACGAACTGGCCGTTCTCACGCATCTTCTCCAGCGCATGCCGCAGCATGATGCCCGCGTAGCCTCGTCCGCGACTGGCTGGCAGAGAGACGACGCCTCCGATGCCGCCCATGGGAAAGACACAATCCGGCCCAAAATGCTGGCGATAGGAAATGATCGATACCTTTGCCTGAAGACCCTGAGCATCCCAGAGCCCGTACGAGGTCGAGGGCAGGCGATTGGGATCATTTCGGCGGTTCACCGCGAAATCGTCGTCGCGCCCGCCCTGCCCGAACGCCTGGGCGCTGAGCAGAAAAGCCTCCTGCAGCTCGTCGTCGGTAATCTCCCGTAACTCCATAGTGGTCTCCTTTGAACAGAAATTTTAGCCGATAAAAATCTCCCCAAAATGGGGCTTGACAACGGCATTTCTACCTGCGATAATAGTATTGACTTGAAAGGAGGTGGTGGCTTTCATGAATGATAGTCAACGAGGTGAGCAGGCGGTCTAGCCTGTTTTAGCCATCGGGTTATGAACGGGTGACCGTCCTGACCCGCCTGCACTAGCCCGGCACGCGCAAGCGTCGCCGGGCTATCCTTTTTTTAGACCACCGACATAAAACTGCCACCGGCAGCGCACTCCGTGCCGGTGGCTTCTACACTCTCTTCTGCCTGTTATGCAGTGGGGCCGCGCCACTGTGCAACGTAGTCCGCAAGGCGGTTTAGAAAGTTCGCTGCCTCGATTCCGTAGATGAGGCGATGGTCGAAGGTCAGCACCAGATTCGCCTTCAGAATCCCCTCCTGCACGAAGGGCGCTCCCAGAAACAGGATACCGATGGCGGGCGAGACCAGCACAGGAATCGCGTCTTCGATCCCGGTCGCCCCCAGGTAGGTCAGCAGCAACTGTGTGTCCGCCTCGATCTGATCCTCACCCTCCCGCGCCGCAGAGATATGCGCCTTCGCCTTCTGAAGAAAGGTTTGGAAATCCAGCGTATCGGCTTGGGAAACGACGGCGGTGGTCAGCTCTTCGTTCGGGCGGGCGACGGCGATCCCGAGGTTGATATGCGCCGACTCTCGGACGACCTCCTCGCCGATCAGTGTGCTGCGAAACTTGGGAAACTCACGGACCGTCTGTGCTACGCAGTAGGCGAAGGTCTGAAACTCGGTCGGGCGTGGATCGGCTCCTTTGCTGCGCTCCGCTTCGACAAAGTCACGCACGGGGCTCCAGTCAACGGGGCGCCGAATGGTGCCTGCGACGACCACCTGGGCGCTGCGGCGCAGGCGGTAGGCAAACGTCCGCTGCTGCGCGGAGAGCGTGTACTCCGTATAACTTGCGGCCCGCAAAGCGCCGGGGCTGGCCTTTGCCGCAAGATAGGCGTCTACGTCGGCGGGCATCAGTTTGCCGGTAGGAGCCGCGATCCGCAACATCTCCTCTTCGGCGATACCGTGCTCTCGGCAGTAGGCCCGTGTCCTGGGGGGCACCACTACGGCGCGTTCCGCTGCCCCTGCCGATGCGCCCCGCCGAGGGGAACCACTCACGCCCTTGCCTTCTCTGCCGGGAGCATTCGCGGTCAATACCAGGTCCGCCATCTCGGTATCGATCCGAGCAATGGGCGCACCTACCGCCAGGATGTCGCCGGTCTCGGTCAGCCACTCGGTCAACACGCCATCGAACGGCGCTTCGACATCGAGGGTCGCTTTATCGGTCTCCATACTGTAGAGCAGTTCATCGCGATGCACACGATCCCCCGGCTGCTTCTGGAGTTCAAGGATACGAACCTCTGTCAGTCCTTCTCCCATCTGAGGAACGAACACATCCACGATTGCCATACATTCATCCTAACATCTCTCGAAATGAAATAGTCCTGTTATGCCGCAAGGCGCCGCCATGGCGTGGTTCCGGCCAGTACCATTCCGTAGGGGGACTATTCGTTCTCCCCAGGCGGCGGCTTGTGTAAGGTGCATCGGTGTAGTTTCGCGGCATCGGTCGCGGAAACCCGGAGCGTCTTCGACTCCGTACACCACTTCCCAGCGAGTTGACCACTATCGACGCACACGCGCACTTGAACCATTTCCGTCGGCGTGGTGCGTGGCGACACGGAACGCCGTCCCACAGGCGGCGTAGGAGTATGTCCTGGCGCAACGGTGGGAACTGCACTCCTCCCTACGGGCGGCGACGGGACATTGGCCTCGTTCGTTCCACTCCTGCTGGGATCCGTACCGTTGTCCGATGGCAACGGATCGACCTGGGTGGGAGGAGGGGCGGTCTCACCAGGATCGGTCGATTCCGGCGGATTATCGCCGCCGGCGTTGGGATCGGTCATACTATCGTTCGGGCTAGCCGTCGGGGTAGGTTTCACTTCCGTCGCTTTTTTCTTTACCCTACGAGGATGCGGTTTATTTTCGGTGGGGGTCTGGTTTGGATCTTCGGGTGGCGCAGCGGTCTCGTTGCTGACTTTCAGACGAAACTTTCGCTCTTCGGGCACGGCTGCCAGCATGAAATCGTGCCAGATCGGAGCACATACGGTGCCGCCAAAAGCGCCCGGCATCTCCCGGTAGACATAACGCTTCTTTTTTGTCCCGACGATCTTCACATTCGTGACCCAGATCGCCGTCGTCAGTTCCGGCGTGTAGCCTACGAACCAGACGTCGCGGCTCTCGTTCGTCGTTCCGGTCTTGCCCCGTGCGTTCTCCACGATTCCATTCTGTTCGTTGCCTCGCGCTGCCACTCCGGTCCCGCGCTGAACGACCGCTTCAAACGCGGTATTCATCTGATCGACCGTGCTCTGCTTCAGAATTTCGGTCTCGATGTCCGGAGTGTTCTCTTCAACGTTGTTGCCATTGGCATCCGTGATGCGCACGACGGCCATCGGATGCGCACGGCTGCCGTTCATCGGAAAAATCGTATAGGCGGAGCAGATATCGAGCGGGCGCACGGCGCTTGCTCCGATGGCCGTAGGCAAGTAGGGATCGAGGTGCGTCGTGATTCCCATCTTATGGGCATACTGTATGACTGTGCGAATCCCGACCTTGTAGGCGACTTGCACGGCCACCGAGTTGGAGGATTTTGCGATCGCCGTCGCGAAGTCCAGCGTCTGATCGGTCTCGCCCTTGACACCGCGATGTTTCGGGTCACCGGGATAGGCGAAATAGGTGTCCGGAAGGGAGTCGTCCAGTTTGTAGGTGTCCGTATCGAAGGCGGCGCTATAGACAAAGGCTTTGAACGCCGATCCTGGCTGACGAAGTCCCTGGGTCACGGCATTATAGCGGCTGGCGCGGTAGTTCCGACCGCCGACCATCGCGCGTATATATCCGGTTCTGTTGTCCAGTGAGACGATAGCGCCCTGATTCGCGCCGTTGTTCGCGCTTTGAATGCCATGTTCGAGCGCCCGCTCCGCCAACCCTTGCATCTTGAAGTTCAGCGTCGTTTCAATTCTGAGACCGCTGTAGAGGTAGTCCGGCCCGTATTTTTTGCGGATCTGTTCCAGCACATAGGAGGTAAAGTAGGGCGCTTTGAAGATCTGAAGTTTGTGGTCCGGCTGTGGCGCAAGTTTCGGTTTTTCGGCTTTGGCCTCCTCGCAGTCTGCCGTACTGATGTAACCATAGGTATGCATCGCGTTCAGCACCTCATCCCGGCGCTTCAAGGCCGCTTTAAGGTGATCGAACGGCGTGAAGCGACTCGGCCGTTGCGGGAGGCCAGCCAGGAGCGAGGCTTCGGAGAGCGTAAGCTTCTCTGCGGATTTGCCGAAATAGGTTTCCGAGGCGGCTTGAACCCCATAGGCTCCGGAGCCGTAGTAGACGTTGTTGAGGTAGAGCTGAAGGATCTCTTTTTTGGAATAGATCTGTTCGACGCGCAGGGCGATCAGCGCTTCGCGGATTTTGCGGGAGTATTTTTTGTCACCCGAGAGGCCGAAGCGATTGTCCGCAGATGCAGAAGGATTGAGAGAACGCGAGACTTCGGGTTGGCGCACAAACTGTTGTGTGAGCGTGCTGGCGCCCTGGTGCATGCCGCTGCCGCGCACATTGGCGACGAGAGCACGCCCAATGCCCTGGATGTCGATGCCGGGATGTTCCCAAAACCGGTGATCCTCAATAGCGACGGTGGCATCGATCAGGTTTTTCGGAATCTGTTCCAGCGTAACAGGCTGCTGATTGACGACATCCAGTTTTGCCAGGAGAACTCCGTCTTCGGAGAGCACGGTCGTGGGCACGGGACCTTTGATCTCGGCAGTCACCGCTTCGATGCCGGGCAGTTCTGCCGAAAAGCGCGAGAAGATGACCAGGAAGCCGACCAGTCCCACTGCAACCAGCGTCAGAAGCCCGAGAACCGCGAGAGCAAACAGGTTTTTGATCCGCTTTTTGGGGCTACTTAACGTGACGTTACGCCGCACACGAGCACGGTTTCCGGACGTACCAGCATTTGATCGGGAAGTACGATTCGCCATACTGCCATTATAGGCCATAAAACGCCGAACGTCAAGTGGACACGGCGCTCGAAAGCCGTCGGAAGAACTGCCTGAGAGCAAAATTTGTTTCCGCATTCCTCTTGTCAGGGCCGCGTCTTTTGGGGTATACTACCCTGCTTAGAGGAGGTGAAACCCGTGCCCAATATCAAATCCGTAAAAAAAGACGTCATTAAGTCCCGCAAAAACCATCTGCGCAACATTTCCGCGAAATCCGCGATGAAAACCTTCATCAAGAAGGCGAAAGTTGCCATCGATACGCATTCCGAAGTCGCTGCCACCGCCGAAGCGATTCGAGCCGCGTGTTCGACCATCGACAAGACCGCCGAGCGTGGAATCATCCACAAGAATCAGGCATCGCGACGCAAGTCCCGCCTGATGAAGCGTGCCAACAAAGCCGCTGCCGCCGTCTAAGAACGGTCTCCGAGCGCCTTAACAGATTTTGAAGCCTGCTGACCGATTTCAGCAGGCTCATCATCGTTGTCCCGGTTCCCCACTTCCCCGACCAAAGGTTCCCGTTAATTCCATTACCAGCATCTGTAGGTTCGCCGTAAGATCACCGCTGAAGGGGCCGGATTCGTCCGTTACTCCGCCTTTATTGGCCAGATCGCAGAGCAGCAACTGATCCAGGGCATGCGTCAACTCCCCCCAGGTGTAGTTGCGAGACATGGCAAACAGATCCGCTGCCTTGAAAGCGATCTGGGCGATATTGCCCTCGGACGGAAGTTCCGCCGCCAGGTCGGGAGGCAGCATCTTGACCTCTCTCGGATTCACGCGCTTTTCCGCCAGAAACTTTGCCTGCCAGAGCATGCGGTACTGTCGGGAGAGCAGCGCGATCAGTTTGGGCGCGACGGCTTGAGGCTTGGGGTCGTAGTGGTGCAGCTCTCCGAGTAACACCAGCGCACGGTCGGTCTGGCGGCGCGTAATGGCGTCTATCGTGGTGAACATGACATCTTCGGGGCTGGACGCGACGATTAAAGCGACATCCTGCGCTGTGATCGTCGGACGGTCGCCCACATAGCAGACGAGTTTCAGGATCTCCTGCTCCAGAGGACGCATCTCCGTCCCGACCGCGCCGACCAAATGTTCCGCCGCTGCGGGCACGATCCGCTTCCCTTCCTGCTGCACACGCTCCGTGATCCAGGCCAGCAGGCTCTCTCCTTTGATGGCCCGACACGCGACCATCGCCCCGACTTTCTTGACGGCGTTGTCCAGTTTGACGGTGACGCCCGTTTTGCGTTTGTCCTCGTCCTCCTGCGCCGCTGCCACAAGCACCAGGCAGGCTGAATCGCTCAGTCGCGCGATCCCTTCCGCCAGACGTTCCGCCTCCGACTGCTTGCCACGCTCCCGCCACTGCTCCATTCCCTGCACGACCACCAGGCGACGGTCCGATCCAAACGGCGCCTGCCCTACCGCTGCGAGAATGGTGTCGGCAGTCGCGTCGCTCGCATTCAGTTTTTCCAGATCGAAGTCGGCGAAGTCCGCATCGACAACGTGGCGAATCAAGGCGGCGACCGCCTCCTCCTTCATCCGGTCTTCTTCCCCGAACAGCAGGTAGGCCGGAAGCAGCGCCGGTTTCCACAAAGCCGCAAACGCGCCCATCCTATAGGTTACTTCCGCCATAATCTCTTTTCATACCGCTCTTAGAGCGGGAAACGCACTTGGAGTGTATAGCGCGGGTCCGGCAGACCGGTGAAATGCGCCGTCAATTCGAGCCCGACGGTACTGGACAGATTTTCTCCGACAAACAGTTTGCCCCCGGGTCGAAACTTGAGGCCAAAATAGCCTCCCAGCCCGAAGCCACCGTAGAGGCCGCGAGAGTGCGGATGCGCGGCGAAGACCTGATCCAGTGTCACGGTAGCCTGCGTCTTCGGCAGCCCCAGGAAACTGGGCACGTCGAAGGGAGCCAAAAGGTCGGCGCTCAGACGCGTCTCAGCGGAAGGCAGCCAGTGCGCTTTCAGGAGAGCGAAATCTGCCCCCAATGCCAGGCCCGGGCGTGGCGAAGTCATCAGTCCCAGCCGAACCGCATTCTGAAGCGGATAGGATTTAGGATGGGATGCCTTCTGCAGGTCGTACTTTTCCGGTTCCGCGTTCGAGACGTGGGGCGAGTCATAGCCCAACTGCAAGTTGACGAGCACCAGCGAGCGCGGGGTCCCAAAGAAGATACCGCCATTCTCTTCGGTATCTTCCCTTATATAGTTGAGCTGCACACGCGCATCGTTGTGTGGCACGGTGTAGTTCACACCGAAGGTGTACTCGCGCAGTTTGTGATTGGATCTCGGAATCGCGACGCCGCTTTCGGTGGTCGCGGTGCCGGTAAATACGGTCTGCTTCGCAGGATCCCAGTTGTCGTAACGCCCGACGATCTGCCATTGAGGCGACAGGCGGTAGCCGTAGAGTACGTATCCTCCCCGTGAGAGGCTGCCTGTCCTGCCAGGCGCAGGCGCGCCGGCCGCGTAGTCGCGTGCGTACCCGACCTCCGCCTCCAAAAATTGACGCCCATTTCTATAGAGGAGCGTGACGCCCGCACGTTCGCGGTCCTCTTGGGCGCCGCTGCCCCCAAAGTTGCGGCCGCCCCACACCCCGAGCGTGAGGTGTTGCACGACATCGGCGTAGAGCGAACCATCCAGAAATTTCTGATTGCCGCCGAAGGTCAGTCCCTGCGTATCGCCCAAGCCATTCCATACTCCGACCATTCCATGCACGTCCGTAAATCGGAATCGAAACGCGGCTCCGGTCGAGCGCGCATCGCCCATTCTCCCGGCAGTGACCGGCAGATCCTCGTTCATCACCGACCGGGCGATGGTGAGCAGTTGGTCGTCCGGGCGGCTGCCCTCTTCACTGAGCCCGGTCTTCTGTCGCCCGAGTTCGATCCGCGCGTGTCGCCCCACCTGGTAGCCTATCCACGCATCCTGCGAGAAGTTGGGTGCAGCAAGATCGAACATGACCCGATAGTCCAGTTGGTTGATCGGGGTGCCCGACAGCGCCACGCGTGCACGGCGGAATCGGAACTCGTCCCGTCCCCCCACTCCATAGTTGCGCCCCTGCGGGGTCGCCGCCCCGGGTTTGGCGCCGCCCAGCGTATCGCCGAGCCCGTTTCCATACCAGGTCTGTAAGAGCCAGGAGACATCGACAGCCGACCGGTTGGGGCGGCTCTTACTGTCGTCTGCAGTGGCTTTCTTTTCCAAATTCGGCGGTTCGGAGCGGGCGATTTCTATCGGCTTCTTGTCGGCCTCCTGCTTAGGAGCGACCATCGGAAGCGAGACCGGAGGAACGGCAGGCGAAGCTGGTCTTACGTCCTGCGCGGATGCAGGCAGGATTGCGAGACAGATCCCAGCGACGATGCCGAGCTTCGAGCAGAGAAGGAGAGGAGAGGGAAAGACACTCAGACGCATTGAATGGCTGCGATAATACGGTGCATACGAAAACAAAAGCATTCCTTCCCGACAGTTACTTCGATAATGAGGTGTCGATTGGTGTGGTGCGGAGGCGTAAACGGAATCATAAACACCGCTGTTGCTCCCGGACTATTCGCGGCGTGCCAGGGCATCTCCTGCACCGCGAACACGTCCGACATCCTCATTATACGCACAATCCTCAAAAACGACGTCGCCCGACTCGATGGGCATCGAGTCGGGCGACGAGATCGGTTTAGACACAACTACTCTCCACCATCGAGTTCCAGATAGACCTGACGGATTCGGCGCACATGGTAGGCTACATTGGCGGAGGTACAGCCGACGATATCGCCGACCTCTCTCCAGGTGTAGCCTTCCAGCAGACCGCGCAGAATGCGTTTCTGGATCGGAGTGAGACGGGACTGGAGTTCGACAAGATCCACATCGCTGCGTGGGTCCAGATAGGAAGCCGAATTCAGTTCCAGATCGGTCAGAGGCAGATGCTGCCGTCGGCGCTGCCAGCGGATGGAATCGAGGATTCTCCAACGGGCTCGTTTCAGGAGATGCTGTTCCGGCGATCCGACCGTGGGGTCCAGATTCGGCATCGTCTCCAGCACCGCAACCCAGGCTTCCTGACGCAGGTCGTCGGCATCCACTCCGCATTGACGTCCAAAATAGGCCGCCATTTTCTCAATACGTGATTTGATTGTGTCCAACATGCGGGCGCTGTCGAGATCATGCTCGACTGGCCGCTCCAATAGTGGCTGCATTACGAAACCTCTCTTCAAGAGCAGAACTGAAACGAAAAAAAGAACCGTCGGTTTCTCCACCGTCGGCCCTGTCTTTACGAGGCGTCAGGATCTGCACGCAGGTTTCCCTGCGACATGACCCCACACCCTTGAAGAAGAGGCTTAATCCGAGAGGATCGCTTCGACCGCTAAGCGGTTAAAGACAGTTCCACACGGTGGAGAGAGCGAGAATGCGATTTTTACCGAGACCCGTCATCACTACTGTTATCATTCTTTGCCACCTCCATCGTGTAGATTTGCGCAGCCTGGACTGCGCTTAAAGTGTTATCGGCGTTGGCGAACGCCCTGTTCAACACCCCTATCGTCCGGCCAGGATCCTTTGCTAAAGACCCTGTAGATTTATTTTACACTTTTTTTTGATTCTTGGCTATACGCCTTTTTGAATCAACGCTTCGTCTGCAAGGCGCTCGGAGAGCGTGCGTGGGCGAGCTGGCAGTTTGTCGATGCCTTCCCCCATATCGAGGATGAGATCGGTCAGCCGTTCGATGCACGGCAGCGCATTCACTTCCCCGGATCGCCGCCACTCCAAAGTGCCGAGACGCACATAGATTTCGACATCGTGATAGCGATTCAGCTCTCTACGCGCTTCGGGAGTGAGCACCAGGCTGACAGCATCGGGATCGTTGCTTACCACAAAGAAGCGCCGCCCAAACTCGGCGTCCCCCAGGTCGATGACGGCGGCTTCATTGCGAGACTGGGCCTCTTCCAACATACTCTTGCGGCGCAGTCCCATGACGAAACCGGCCGGGTTCTTGATCGGGATACTGGCTTTCGTATGGTAGTACGGCGCGTCGTCGTCATGACTCGTCGCCGTCTCCAACATATAGCCGCGCCCACGTACGGTCGCGGTGAGAACATCCGGCGACATCATGCTGCGGGGCCGAAACTCGCCCTGAATCTTCGTCGCGAAGGTTCGCCAGACACGATTGGTCTTTAGACGATAGGCGAACCAGGCCGTTCCGGCAACCAGTACAAATAGAAATCCGATGAGCCAGAGCGTCCACGCATGGAGATTCGGCTGTGACTGCGCCGGACCTGTATCTCGCGCGACAGTCGTTCCCGTCTGCGTAGAGGTCTCCGCTTCCGAACTGTTTACCTGTGGTTTCACTGCCCTACGCGCTCCGTTCTCCCATTGGCTTAACCTTCAACTCATATTCCTTTTCGACGCTTCCGACCGGTTCTCCTCTCCGACCGGAATCCTCATCAGACAATCGTTTCGACGGACAGCCTCCTCTGACGGCTCATTAACCCAAATTTGACCCCCCGTTAATCTTTTCTTAATATCCAGGCGGTAAACTTCGAGACCTGATACGGTGCGGTGTACCCTGTCCGGTCTCAAATTAGCCCGACGGGTCCGGAGGATCGCTTTGGCAGACACGCCTCTTACTTCCTCATCGGCAGAGCAGACGGCGAATGCAAGCGCGCTGCGACGAGGCCAACTGCTGACAATCTTGCTGCTCTTGATTGGTTACGCAGGTTATTACCTTTGCCGCGTCCATCTCTCGATCACCACCCCTCTGCTCATCGAACAGTTCCACAATCAAGGCATCAACAAGGCTACTCTCGGTACGATGATCGCTTGGGGGCTGGCATTTTATGCCGCAGGAAAGTTCATCAACGGCTCCCTGGCGGACTATTTCGGGGGACGGACTCTGTTTCTCACCGGGATGGTCGGAGCTATCCTCTGCACGGTGCTCTTCGGATTAAGCGGGGCGCTTCCACTGTTTACCCTCGCCTGGGTCTTCAATCGCGGAGTGCAGTCCGCCGGATGGACCGGGCTGACAAAGATCACCTCCCGTTGGTTTCCCTACTCAGCGTATGGCAGTGCGATGGGCCTTATCAGCCTGAGCTATCTGTTTGGCGACTTCCTCTCCCGCCTATTTCTCGGAACGCTCATTCGTAAGGACGGGTTGAATCTCGGCTGGCAGGCGGTGTTCTTTATCGCTGCCGCTGTCCTTGGCGTCATCTTCCTGATATCACTCTTTAAGTTGAAAGAGTCTCCACGCGATCTTGGTGTTAAGGAACCGCATGCCAGTCCAGAGAATGTCTATGGCAAACGGGGCGACCAGGCGGAACAAGGGAATCTCGTGGATCTGCTGCGTCCGCTCCTTACGACGCCGACTTTCTGGGTCGTGTGCGTTCTCTCCTTCGGCTTTACCATGCTGCGCGAGACCTTCAACGATTGGATACCGACCTATCTGCACGAGGTTGTCAAAATGGAGTCGGGCGCGGCAGGGCAGGCAAGTTCGCTCTTCCCACTCTTTGGCGGCCTCTCGGTTTTGCTCGCGGGTTTTGTCAGTGATCGGCTGGGCCGCGCGGGCCGCGCCGTTATTATATTTGGCGGCCTCATCCTGACCATTCCGGCGATATTTGCCCTCGCGCACGTCGATTTTCAGGGTTCGCAGGCCCTGCCGATTGTCGTTCTGGGCGGCATTGCTTTCGTGATGCTGGGGCCATACTCCTTTCTGGCGGGAGCCATCGGGCTGGATTTCGGTGGCAAAAAGGGCGGCGCAACGGCCTGCGGCTGGATCGACGGCATCGGTTATATCGGCGGAATGCTGGCAGGGCAGATGATCGGCGGTATCGCAGAACATCAAGGATGGTCGGCGGCCTTTCAGACGCTCACAGGGGTGGCGGCGCTCACCTGTGTGGTGTCCGCGGTCTATCTGTTCCTTCAGACACGCGCTATACCCGTTGAGAACAGAATGGACAGGAAAGAATAATTGGCAGGAAAGGGGTCTGAGATTGACCCGAAAATTTGACGCGGCCGTCGTCGGAGCAGGTATTCTCGGACTGGCGCATGCCTATCACCTGGCGAAGCAGGGGCAGCGCGTCGTGGTGTTCGAGCGCAGTCCGAAGGCGATAGGAGCCTCGATCCGAAACTTTGGGATGCTCTGGCCTATCGGTCAGACCGCCGGAACGATGTATGAAATGGCCCGTCGCAGTCGAGAAATTTGGCTGGAAGTCCTGCAAGCGAGCGGAATATGGCATGAGCGCGTTGGTTCGCTGCATCTCGCTTATCGAGAGGATGAGGCACAGGTGCTGTGGGAGTTTGCAGAGGACGCTCCCAACAGCGGGATACCATGCGACTTATTGCCCCCTAGTCAGGTTATGGGACGCTCCAGCGCCGTCAATCCGGAGGGTTTACGCGGCGGACTCTGGAGTCCGACCGAGGTCTGCGTCGATCCTCCCACAACCATCGAAGCCTTAGCCGCCTTCCTGGCCCGGCAATATGGCGTGACTTTTCACTTCAATACCGTTGTCACCGCCTGCGGCGACGGTGTATTGATGGCGAAGGGGGTCGATTGGTGGAGGGCGGATCGGGTCTACGTCTGCAGCGGAGACGACTTCCGCACCCTGTTTCCGAACCTGCTCCCCATGTTTGGCTTGTTTCCGTGTAAACTGCAGATGCTGCGCACACGGCCTATGAGCGCTTCGTGGAGACTCGGCCCGATGCTGGCGGCCGGGCTGACCTTACGTCACTACAAGTCGTTTCAGAACTGTCCTACCCTGCCCGCACTGAGAAATCGTATCGCCGCTGAAATGCCTCTTTATGACCATTACGGTATTCACGTCATGGCCTCTCAAAACGGCAGGGGGGAACTCGTGCTCGGGGACTCCCACGAGTACGACGCCGACATAACACCTTTTGACAAGCCGGAGATCGATGCCCTGATCCTGGAATATCTGCACACGTTTTTGTGCGCACCCGCTCTGGAAATCGCCGTGCGCTGGCACGGTATCTATGCGAAACACCCGACAGAACCTTATCTGGTTCTGCACCCCGACCCGAAAACGACCGTGATAACCGGCGTTGGCGGCGCTGGCATGACGCTCTCGTTCGGCCTGGCCGAGCAGGTCGTACAGGAGTCTTTATGAACGCGCAGGTAAGAGAAAGAGTAGACGAGATTTTCCGGATCTTTGCCCAACACGGCGCAGAAGCCTATTTCGGGGAACCGGTATCACAGCAGGAGCATGCCCTTCAGGCAGCATTTCTAGCTGAGTTGGCCCACGCTCCCGATGCGCTGATCGTGGCCGCCCTTTTGCACGACATCGGACATCTGGTACATGGGGAGAGTGAGGACATTGCGGAGCAGGGAGTGGACGCCTGCCACGAAGCGGCAGGAGAAGCCTGGCTGCATCATGGGTTCCGCTCGGAGATAACAGAGCCGGTGCGCCTGCATGTGGCGGCGAAACGGTATCTCTGCGCCGTAGACCCGACTTATCTGGTGAAACTCTCGCCCGCCTCGGTGCAGAGCCTGGCGTTGCAGGGCGGGCCGTTCACGCCGGGAGAGGTGCAGGAGTTCGAGGCGAATCCGCACGCTATGGCGGCGGTCGCTCTGCGCCATTGGGACGATGCCGCCAAGATCGCGGACCTGGACGTTCCTGGCCTGGAACACTATCGCACCCGATTGGAAGCGCAGGCGCAGGCTTAGTGTCGCCCGAAATCCGGGGAGAGAGGGAAACGGAATGGCAGTAAAATCGGTGCAACTGGTGGTTTTCGATATGGCCGGAACGACAGTTTACGATGGCGACGCTGTCAACGTCTGTCTGCGGGGCGCGTTGGACGTTGCGGGAACACCGGTGACACGGGACGAGGTGAACGGGGTCATGGGCATTGCCAAACCCGTCGCGATTCGAACGCTGCTGGAAATCAAGCGCGAAGGCGTTGCGGTTCCGGAGACAGATGTGGCTCGCATTCATGAAGATTTTCTTGCCCGGATGCTGGCTTACTATCACGAGGATCCTGCCGTGCGCGAAGTGGAGGGAGCCACAGAGACCTTTCGTACCCTTCGACAAGCCGGGATCAAGATCGCGCTGGACACGGGTTTCAGCCGTGCGATCGTGGACGTCATTCTAAGGCGTCTTGGCTGGCAGGCGGCGGGGTTGCTCGACGCGACCGTCGCCAGTGACGAAGTTCCTCGTGGACGTCCGTATCCCGACCTGATCTACCGTGCGATGGAGCTGACCGGCGTGACCGATACGAGGCGAGTCGCCAAAGTCGGAGATACGCCCTCGGATCTACAAGAGGGCCATGCAGCGGCCTGCGGTTGGATCATCGGGGTGGCCGCCGGTTCTCATACGGAGGAGCAGTTGCGCAGTCATCCGCATTCTCACCTTATCCCTACGGTTGCCTCCCTGCCAGACCTGCTTATGTCTGTGTAAACGGCCTTCACATTGTCTGCAACTTCCGGCCCCCTTAAATGTCTGACTTCGTGTGCCATGCAGAGAAACCGCTGCCGAACCGACCGAAGAGAGCGGGAGAGAAAAAGCTGTAACATTCCTGAGCGCGGGGCGACGTACCAGGCAGATTTGAGCGAATTGCCGCAGGCGTATGCACACTCTGCGGGATGTATTTGAGAGAAGGAAAAGGGTTATCATGCCCACGAACAACCATTCAGACAATCTTTTCGACGGACAGCCTCCTCTGGATGACGAACAGCTCTGGGATCTGCTCAGCCTCTATGTAGACGGCGAAGCGGACCCGACGCAGGCAGCGATCGTTGAGCGGATGCTCAGCTCCGATCCCGCCTATCGTCGTGATTTCGATTTCATGATGGAGACTTCGCAAACCATGCACATGGTGGATGAGGTCGAGCCGCCCGTCAGCCTGCGGGAAGCCGTCTACGTCCGTACTACGGGCCGCACCACCCTGGTCAGCCGACTGCGTACCGCCTGGAACCGTGCGACCACCCCGGCCTTTGGACGCTATGCTACGGTCGCTGGCGCGTTCGCTGTCGCCGCTCTCGGCGCGGTGATCGCTGGGCCGCACCTGGGTTCCTCCCACCCTTCCGGCGCTGGGCCTGCTCAGGTAGCGGAAGTAACGCCTCGATCCGACACGCCCAGCGTAGCCATGCCGCGTCTTGGACTTTTGGATTTCGAATTGATCAAGCCCAGCACCATGCTCGTTCCGAAACCCTCTGCGCCAAAAGCAGTTGTTCACAACAACAGTATGCCGCCTGATAAACCGAATATCGTACCGGATCCGCAGAAGGCTCTACCGAAAATCGGTCCTCGTATAGCCGTCGGTACGCATTCGCTCCGCAACTATCCATTGCTTAAGAAGAGTGGGTCACATAGCGATGGGACCCCCCAGGTGGCTGCCAACGGGACCAGTCCGGGAGGTTATCCCTACAACCCGAATATGGATCTTGATGCAACCCACAATCAGCCCAAAACCATCGTCTCTCAGAAGAACGATTTTGGTCCGGAGGTCGCGATAGACGATACGCCTACGACCGTGCCTTCGGCAGTTAGCAAGACGATAGCGATGGCGCAGAAGCCTGACGGGAACGTGACCCCTCAGCCCACGCCGGATGCGCCTAAAGCTCGGATCCGTACCGTTGCCCTCCCGCCCGCCGACAAACAAGTGCTTGCGGAGGCGGTGCTGCGCAAAAACATGAATCCACGTATGGACAGCTACGATCATTCCCTCGCGGATAATAGTCAACAGACCCGGTCGCTAACTCTGTACAAAAGCACCTTCTGATCCCGTTTCTAACGGCGTCTCTCCCGGATGAGCCAAGACGTAAGGATATTACGACGTATATGACGGCAAGGTACGATAAGATGACAAGACGGATGATTCGCGCCCGTAAGCGAACTGGAAGAGTATTCTCTTCCCCCGTCGTCGTTTTGTCTGTTACCTTGCCGTTCCTGCTGTCCGGCGTCGCGCAAGCGCAGGCCCCCGCTCCTCCGCTCAACGCTCCGCAAATCAGCGGAATCGGCGCAGGTCTGGGCGATACCGGCCTCAGTGTGATCGGCCAGAACCTCGGCAAAACGCGTCTCGGCGCCACCGCAGGTCAATCCTGCTCAGAAATGATACGCGGCAACGGCGGGCGCCTGGGATATGCCCTCTCGCACGGCAATATCCTTACCGATACCCTCAGTCTGCGTGTCGGCGGTCGCCTGCTGAAATCCGGCGAGGACTACTTCCTCGACCCCGATAGCGGAGCGCTCTATTTCTCGGCGTCCATTCGTCCCAGCGATAGTATCAGCGCCTACTACCGCTACGAAGATGGCCCCGGCGCCGCGCGCGCTTCGCTCGGAATGCCTGGCCTGCACTTGAACTTCGGAGAGGCTACCTCCTTTGGCCTCAACTTCGGAACCAGCCTCGGCGATGGGACCAGTACCTCCCTCTATGGAATGAACCTCAACAGCAAGTTCGGCGGCGGCGGCCTCTCCACCTATCAAGGACTGGCCTACTTCTCCAACATGACCGCGACCACCAATCTCAAGCTGGACGGGACCAAGCCCGGCACGAAAGCGGCGGGCAAACCCGATCCTGCGCTCGGCAGTCTGAATCACCTGCTTACGCAGAACCTCAACGCACAGTCGGGCCTGTTGCGCGCCTATGCCGATTTCCAGGATGTCGGTAAAAACTTCAGCGGCTTTACCGCCCTGAAAGCGAGCGCTGCCAACGACAAGAACATGCTCGCCCGCCTGACGCAGTTGGAAGGCGAAAAAGGCATTAAACGCGTCGGGTTCGGCTTTGGGCTCGGGCTCAACTCGAAGCGCAAAACCCCGGATGGTTTCAGCTTCGACCTGAGCCAGATCCAGGACGACAAAGGCTCTATCAACCGCCAGACCTTCGGCTTCCTCTCCCAGAACCTGCACTTCAACTACGCCACTCGCGCTGTCAGCGAGAAGTTCAACCAGTTCAAAGGGTTGCAGGAGGCGGACAAAACCCAATGGGAACATGAGAAGGGAATCCAAACCTCCAAATTGGGCTTCGGACTGAACTTCGGCTCCTCCAAAAAAGGCGCTGCGCCCGGCACGTTCGATTTCGCCAGTCTCAACTTCAAGGATAAGACCGGCAGTCTGAGCCACGAGAGTGTGAAACTGGATTCGGGCGCTTTCAGCCTCGGCTATAGCAGTCGCAAAACCGACAAAGCTTTTACGCGCAGCGCCGATCTCGCCGACAGCGAGAAGAACGCCCTTGCGCTCGACATTCGCCGCGAGTTCGATCCCGATGCCAACCTCACGCAGGTCGTGCAGAAGGACCGCGATCAGATCGGCAAAGAGGCAGGCCTGACCCGTGACTTCCTGAACGTCAAGATGCTGCTCGGTAAAGTCGGCAAAAGCGGCTTCCTCACCTTCAATCATCTCGATCTCGCGCAGTTGGAGGGCAGCAAGGCCAAAAACACGCTCGGCGCACTCCATCGCTACCAGTTCGGCTACTCGGGGAAGACCCTTCAGTTCAACCTACTCGATCAGACCATCGACAACCACTTCACCCGCCTGACAGACCTCTCCGACGTGGAACATGCTCAGTTCGCCAACGAGCACGGTCTGGCAAAGCGGCAGTTCGGCCTGGCCTGGCAACTGAACAAACTAACGAAGTTCAACCTGACCGATCTGCGCGTAGGCGCGGTCGCGGACACGATAAAGGATGCCCTGGCCGCCGCACAGAAAGACACCCTGAGTCAGCAGGCCGCAGCGCGCACCGCCAGCGCCGGGCTGAGCCGCGAGCATCTTGGCTTCGAAACCAAAGGCATCACCCTGAACGCGAACATCGCCACAACCGACAAAGATTTCAACCGCTC
>JAYUMV010000458.1:0-4276 GCA_043762265.1 Chthonomonadaceae bacterium
TAAACTTCTAGAGGAGTGATAAGAAAAGGTATTTTTAATATCCATTATCAAGAGTTACCGAAGGTAGGCATCCAGATGCGGAGGGGAGCCCGCTCGGTCACTATGCTATACTACCTTTCATTAGGAGGGAGGGAACGGACATGTCTCTACAGCCTACCGAGGAAGAGAAACGGCAGTAGTATAGCCATTTTGGCGTGGAGTGCAACAATTTTTCATTGCGATTGGCTGTTCAAAAAATGCGTTCGGAAAGTTCGGAGCTCCGTTAAATGCGCACGGGCGGAGATGCTGCTCGGCTAAGTCTATGCGCTGTTGGGCGAGGCAGGTCCGCAATGCGCTATGCACGTTCGTCCTTCGAGTTTATCGCGGCTCAGGACAGTCCGAACTGGGAGACGGCCTTTGCCTATGCCGTTCTCAGCCACCCCCCCTTCGCTTCATAACGTCCGCTATCTCAAAGCCATGAAATCGCCGCGATCCTGGTTGAAGAGAACAGAGCGATCATCGATGCGACTTTCGCGTCAATTCCGCTTCCTTCGCTTCCTCGTGTTCGGTTCCAAAGTCCACGGTGAAGCGGTCGGTGGAAGTAGGCACCGGATTGCGCTTGATCCAGCCGTGCTCCAGCATCGCCACGACGATCTTCTCCGGTATGCACCTCTCTATCTTCCAGGTATGTCCCTGGCCGTCCCCAGCGTACAAATGAGCCAGAGGCTTCCCATAGGCTTCAATACGCGCCTCACTTTCTCGAACATGTCCATGAGGAAGGCGAGGCACTCTGCTAATGTCTGCTCACGGCCCAACTGTCCGTCGAAGCCGTATTGGCGCTGCGTCCAGTACGGAAAGAAAATAGTGTACATATCGAAGGATGCGGTAGGGAGGTGAAGCAAACGCAGTTCGAAGGGATACTGATGAAGACGAGAAGCAATTCAATTTCGATACCGACTCACGTAGCGGAGGCGGCAGCTACCCGTACGGGCCGCTTATAAACGCTGTGAAGGCCGGGAAGAAAATCAAGGTAATGCTCCGCAAGAGACAAGCCGTGAAGAACTTCAATGAGCAGTTCAAAACGATATTCCCGGCGCACGATCAGATGCAGATTATTGACAGCACTTACGCTCAATGGTAAAATGGCCCGATTTGTTGTTCGAGTCAGTTACGATATTCGATGGGACGGCAATGCAGATTGTAATTCCATGCTATGAGGTGGATTAATGGTTTTTCGGAAGCGCCTGTATAATGTTTAAGACCAAACCGCCAGAACAACGCGGAAGTAAATAACATTGTTGCTCCAGAGACCAAAGCCGCTAGTCCCTGTCCCGTTTTCATCTGTCCTGCCCGTGCTTGGGCCGGGACGGTAATAATAAATACGACTGGAATAACATAGGTCAGGCCGCCTCGCAGCCAGGCAGGATAGATCTCGATCGGATACCGGCCCGCTTCCAGCGCCTGCCAGACGATCTGTTCGATATTATCGACACGAACGAAGAAAAAGGTGAGCGAGACCAGGAACAGCCAGAACGAGTATAAGACTGTTATTCCTGATGATAAGGCGACCGCAAAGGCAAGAGCCTGGCCTGGTCCGACGGAGAGGGACAGCCGACCAATCGTGTAGATTAAGAGGCCAATGCCGACTGTCAAATTGACACAACGCCAGACGTTCACTTGACGAAAAGTGGCGAGAAATTGGGCGTTGACGGGTTTTAGAAGCACAAAATCCAAGGTCCCGTCGCGTACTTGCTCCATTATGCGGCGCATATTCGGAGCGACGAACATCTCAATTATGCCATCGATCAAGTAGTACACGGCAACAAGGACGCGAGCTTGAGAAAATGTCCAGCCTCGCAGTGATTCTGACTTTAAGTTGCCTGTCGCACTGAGCAAAACCAGTTAAAGAGTTGTTCTGCGACGAATAAGAGCGGCTCGCGCTGTAGATAGGCGATGGGCCTTCTGGTTTGTACGCGTCGATAACATCGAGCAGATCGTCTGGCAGGGCTTTGAGGCGGCGCGTTATTCCATCGAGATCTATCCAGGCTGGCTGCGCGGCGCGCTCACGTATGTCGTCCCTGTCACCTTCATCATCACCATTCCTGCCCAGGCTCTCTCCGGTCGCGCCGGTCACATGCCTCTCGCCGTCGCCTGACTTGTAGGCATCCTCAGCCTTATCGCCGCCTCACTCTTCTGGCGGTTCGGCCTTAAGTTTTATACCGGAGCCTCGTCATGACAGATCGAACTCGTCATAACAGGTCGAAGGGGAGGCTCTCCGATAGGGACACCGGTTGGCGAACCGGTGTCTATCCTCCGATCTAGTCCGTCTTTTTCAGCAGCCTATTTGCCGAACGCGCTCAGTGCGAGCCGCTGTTGGTTCGTATTAGCCGGGGTTGCCGTGTGAGGGGTAGGATCGAATTTCTTCGGACTCGCGTCTTTCGATTCTCTGCCCGCCAGTGCATTGATGGCCGCATTCCAAGCCGCGCCCACACGGGTGGTATTGTCGGCGATCCACTTGCCCTGATCTTTCAGATTGCCCGGATCGGTAGCGGCCTTCATTCCGTCTCTGAAATGGCCGCCATCATCCAGGCCACCATCGCCCCCCAGCGAAACATTCGCGCTACAGAGCGCCGGTTTGTCCGGTTCGACGACGATGTAGCCCTGGTCCATGATGGTGAGAATGCGGCCGTCTGGATGGCGAAAGGTGACCGTTTTGAACTTCCATACAGGCGTATTCTGCCCATTGATGACCTGCATTGCAGGCGTATCGTCGTAGGTAGTATCGATGATATAGCCATCGGAATCGAAATGGACGATACGACCCTTATCATCGCGCTTGACGATGGCCGGGGCGACCTTATAGATCTCCAGCGTCGTCGTGGAGTAGTCCTTGGGGAAGGCGCGCATGAAAAAGCCTTCTCCGACATAAGCCCAGGGGCCTGGTTCGGTCTCTTTGCGGCTATCTTTGCCCCAGGGCGCTTTGCCAGTCTTGACGGCGATCCTCTCCAACTCCTCATAGGAGGTCGTACCGGTGATTTTGTTCCGCATCTCCGCATAGGTATCGACGAGTTTACGGGCCTGGCCGGGGATCAGCCCGCTCAGGCGGTCCTTGATCGCACCGGCGATTTCGGCCCGTTTTGGCTCTACCTTTAGAATGGCAATCTCGCTAGGAGTGAGCAAGGGAGCTGTACGCAGCTTGAACTCGTTGTCGAACGAATCCCATGTAGCGCCGTCTTCGGTTCCCCAGATTAGGCGCTGAACATCCGCCTGGGCGATACCGGGATTCTGTTGGGAGCGTAACAGAATGTTACGGATCAGGGAGGCTCGGTCCCCTTTGAGCGGCGCGATCAGATAACCGTCGCCTTTGGAGGGGCCATAGGCGCCTGCGTGCAGGCAGTAGGAGCGGATCTCCGAGCGATAGTAGCCGGGAGGAAAGGTCCAGTCGGCTGGAATAGGCTTCGGTTGCTCGTCTTCTATGCCCTTCAGTGTGGTGACGACCGGCAGGGCATCCTTGATGCTGGTCGTGATCGAGTGGCCAGGCTCCCAGAGCGGCAACTTGTTTGTGAGTTCCGTAATCTGGGCCCGCGCCGGAGTTATAGGGAGCGCGATCCCTAACACAGCGACTGCCGCCAGAACTGTTTTTCCCATAATGAGGAAACTGTTTTGTATTCGATAGCTTGTCATAACCATCGTCCTTTCTATCCTGTTTGAATTGAAGAAACACAACCACCTTACGGTAACTATTGATCGAAATGCTCTACGGGGTGAAAACGGATGGACGGTAAAATCGGAGTGCGGTGACGGGTGCGTTTTTGTCGCTGATGATTTCGAGCGTATGGGGGCCGTTGGTCAGACCCTGGGCGAGTGTGAGAACGGTCTCTCGGGACTTGTCCAAGGAGGCAGATGCGGCGATTTCGTCCTGAAAGAGCGGAACGACTTTCCAACTCACCGTGAAATGGTCGGGAATCGGTTTGATGCCGGGAAGGGCGAGCGAGTAGTCCACGTTCCAGTCGGCGGGTTCGATGACGATCCGGCCCGATTTCGACACGAAACGCTGGTCGGAGGAGCCTTCGCCGTCGGGGCCAGTTTTGGATCCGTTCAGGGTGAAAGTGAACCGTTTGGGATCGTTCGGGTCTTTTGTCACCTCCATCGACCAAAACTCTAATACCCGTAGCTTTTCCGAACCGAGTTTCAGGATCACCGGCCATTTGCCGCCGGGAGTGGAGAGGGCACGGGTGAAGCTGTAGAGTTCGGGGATCTCGGAGGGCTTCCTGCCGTCTATGCGTACCTGGGCGGG
>JAYUMV010000459.1:0-9307 GCA_043762265.1 Chthonomonadaceae bacterium
GGGCAGTTGTTGGAGCAGTAGCGGGTTCCGACACACCGGTTGTAGATCATCTGGTTCATGCCTTCTTTGCTATGAACCGTGGCGGCGACCGGGCAGACCGGCTCGCAGGGCGCGTTTTCGCAGTGCATGCAGGTCACAGGCGTAAAGAAGGTATGCGGGTTTGAGATCGGGCCTCGATAGTAGCGGTCGATGCGGATCCAGTGCATCTCACGTCCGCGCTGCACCTGGTCTTTGCCGACGATGGGAATATTGTTCTCGTTCTGGCAGGCCGTCACGCAGGCGTTGCAGCCGATGCAGACGTTGTTGTCGATCGAGAGGCCCCAGCTATAGGCATAGGCGTTCGCATCGGTCTTGTATTCGTGGTCCTTCGCATCGTAGAGCGAAAGCTGCTTGCCTTCGCCGCTGTCCGATGCGGTCGCCTGATGGTCGTCTTCCTTGATCTCCGGGTTCTTCGTGGCTTCCGTCTGGGCGAAATGGTTGTCCTTGAGGAACTCCTCCAGCGTGCCTTCCATCAGGATGTCGCGGCCTTCCATACTGTGGTGGCTGCGCGTATGGGACAGCGGGTAGTTGTCTCCGGTCGCCGTGGCTTTCACGTTCCCGACAAAATAGGGCGCGGCGCTCGTGCAGAGCAGGTAGCCGTTGAAGCCGGTGCCGGTGCCGATTTTGCCGACATGGGTGCGACCGTAGCCAAGGTGGATGGTCACGGCGTCATCGGGATGGCCGGGCAGCACGAGCACGGGAACCTTCAGTTTGTGCTCACCGACCGCGAACTCGACGACCTTTTCATCGGCCACGGTCAGGCCGTTGACGGTAGGTGCGAGGCCGAGTTTGGCGGCGGTGGCCTGGCTCATCAAAGCGGCATTGTCCCAGGTCAGTTTGGTGAGCGGCTTGGGCAGTTCCTGCATCCAGCCGTTGTTGTTGAAGCGGCCGTCGCGCACCGTCGGATCGGGCAGCAACAGCAGTTCGAGCCCCTGCCCGCTGCCGTTCGCGGGCGTCATGTTAGTTTTGGCCGCATCGGTGGCGAGCGTAAAGGTCTTGGTCGGGAAGGCGCTGTCTTTGACCACGCCGTCATGCAGGGTCTCCTGCCACCACTTCTCGAAGTCGGGCGCGGGCTTCTGGGCTTTCCAGTAGTCGTAGACCAGGTCGTAGCTGTTCGGCATGGGGCCGACCAGCGCGGCGAGCAGTTCGAGATCGGAGTGTGCACCTTCGTAGAGCGGTGCGATGAGCGGCTGGATGAGGGAAACTGTGCCGTCGTAGGCGCGGGCATCGCTCCAGGCTTCCAGACTGTGTGCTGCGGGCAGATGCCACTTGCAGAGGGCAGAGGTCTCGTCCTCCTGCATGCTGAGATGCGCGGTCAGTTGCGTGGCCTCGACACGACGGCCGAATTCGAGATCGACCGGCGCGGTGTAGACCGGGTTGCCGCCGAGGATCAACAGAACCTTGACAGCGCCATCGACCTTCATATCGTCGGCCAGTTGGCGCAGCGAGGCGAGTTGGTCGATAGGCTGGGACTCGACCGCGTCCGTATAGTTGATGGTCTTGCCGACATTGCCGAGCGCCGCGTTGATCGCGTGGCAGAGTACATGCACGGCGGGCGGCTGATGGTCACCGGTAATCACGATGCTCGTTCCGTTGGAGGCTTTGAGATCGGCGACCATGGCATCGAACCAGTTTTTGGGCACACTGGTCGGCACGACCGCTGTGCCTGCATCTACCCCGAGGGCGACGGCGATGGCGCGGGCGAACTCTTCGACCTGGCTGGCTTTGAGCGGGAGTCGATGGTCGGCCATCGTTCCGGTGATCGATGGGCAGCTCTCTACCATGTAGAGGCGATTCATCGTCAGTTTTTTGGGATCGGACGCCGAGATGTCCGTGGTCCGCACGCGCCGCTTGACGGCGAAGTCGCGGGAGTAGCGGATATGGCCGGGCATGGAGAGCAGAAAGTCGGCATCGAGCGAGAGGATCGTGTCGGCCTTGCTGAAGTCGTAGAGGGTGTTGACCGGCGCTCCGAAGGCGGCTTTCGCGCCGTTGAGCACATTGTCGCGGCCACACGGCTCGTACTGGTGCCATTTTGCCGCCGGGTATTGGGTCAGGAGCGCCTTGATCTGGTGGGTCAGCGTGGGCGAAGTGACGGTCTCGGTCAGGATCCGGAAGCCGGTGCCGTCTTTGGTCTCCGCCAGGGCATTGCGCATGGTATCGAGAAAATTGGACCAGGTGCCGATGGAGCCTGCGTTCGCCACATTCTGCGATCGTTCGGGATCGTAAAGATCGAGCAGCGTCGCCTGAATGGTGCTGGAGTTGGAGCCGAGAGAGGCCGGATGCATCGGGTTGCCCTCGATGCGGGTCGGCCGTCCTTCGTTGCTCGTCACCAGAACGCCGGTCGCCAGACCATGCTCGACGACGGAGGTCGCGTAGATGTTCGCAACGCTGATGGTGCGGTCTTCCGACTGTTCGGCGGCGGGCACGACTTTCTTGGCGGGCAGCCAGCGGCAGCCGCTCAGTCCAGCCAGAGCCAAAGAAGCGCCTGCCAGCGTGAGGAAGCGGCGGCGATCCATGTTCAGGATGTCGAACGACCGGGTATGCTGCGGAATCTCGTCGAGCAGATACTCGCGGAACTCAGGGGTGTCCGCCAGCTCTTCGAGGCTGCGCCAATACTGTTTGCCGCTCTGACCTTCCAGCTTGGCGCGGAAAGTGCGGGCGTCTACGGGTCTCTTCGGATTCATATCCATAATTCTCACTACCTGCCGACAGGATGCACGGAGGTTCTCTCGGCGGAACGGATTAACGGTGGCAGACAGAGCAGTCGGTCAACTGCTTGGTCTGAACTTTGTACTCTTGCAGTCGCTTCTCGCCCTGGGCCAGCTCTTCCTTGTTGCGCTTGTAGTCGTTGCCTTCCGCGATAGCATGCTCTTCCGGGGTCAGCGGGGCGTCTGTCTGATACTTCTCATAGAGGGCGAATACGTGCTTGACGCCGCCATTCTTCGTGCCATCGCCATTGACGAAGTTTTCCGGGCTGCGGTGGCAGTTCAGACACCACGACATGAAGAAGGCTTTGCCTTTGTAGGCGAGCATTTCCTTCTGGATGGGGCCGTGGCAGGTGTTGCAGTTGACACCGCGATTGACGTGGATGCTGTGGTTGAAGTAGACGAAGTCGGGAACAGCGTTCAACTGATTCCAACCGCCGGTGATTGGCAGCTTATCGTTGTAACTCGTGCGCACCGGTTCGAGCAGCGGGCTATTGGTCCAGATCTGCGAGTGGCAGGTGTAGCAGGTCTGCGTGGGGGGCAACTGCACCCAGGCGGCCTTTTCGACATTGGTATGGCAGTAGCGACAGTCCACGCCCAACTCGACGGCATGGTGCTCGTGACTGAAGGGGACGGGCTGGTCTTTGGGGATGCCGACCTTGGTGTTCCAGGGGGATCGGCTGATGCCGACTCCGGCTGCAATCAGCCCGACGGTAAGCAGTCCCGCCCCAATAATACCGACTCGCACCGCAATATTTGCGGCCGGATGAAAGATCTGAGCCATCTGCGCGCTCCCAATCTAAAAACGGTCTGCGGGCAGCAGTCAGGTTCCGGATTCGCCGCGCGGCGAAGGTCGGCGGTTCGCTCCGCCCCTGTCTGCACACTACCGTTGCTTGAGTTTGGTGAAATCAAATTTAGTATACCTGTGCGCTTCCCGCGAGGTCAAGGCATGCAAGGTCTTTTCTGTGCTTTTTTTCACGATGTACCCGAAGACCCTGCGGGAAAGCCTTGATTTGCTGGCTACACGCTTGTTTTGTGGGCTCTTAACGCCAAAAAAGGTTGGGAAAGCGGTCTGCAACCTGTGCGGAAACGCTCCGAAACGGGAAGGCTCCTGCCCGGAGAGGCGAACCCTTCCATTATAACACAGCCCCCCCTGAAAAACAAGTATTGGTTTGAAGGGCTGAGTAGAAAAGACGTCAGAAGAAAGGCATAAGGCTTCTCTACTGGATCAACGCCTTATCCCAGGCGCGCCCATAGGCTGCGGATGGCGCGTAGGATCTTACCAGGGAGTCATTGGCCGCACTGGGAGACAGGATCGCCGCAGTCTGTATCTGTTTGTAGGCCTTCCCACAACATACCATGCCCATAAATGCGCGGTGATAAAGAATGTTGTGTGTGCGTAGGTCCATTGGATCCATATCGGCGCCTTCGTAATGCCGCAGGGCGTTGAGGGCCATCTCCATCATGGAAACGCTCCACTGCATCAGTGCGTCTCCATCTTTACGCTTAATAGCGTCTGATATGGCATCGCCGAGAGATCCGTACAGAGAATCCATGCAATAGGAGTCCAGTCCAAAACCGTATGTCCGACGATAGTTCCAGGCGGAGTTAAGCAACTTGGGTATAGGCAAAATGAGCGTGACATTGAAGTATTCCGGCGCATGGTTGCCGCTGTCGAGCGCTGCCAGCGCCTCCTGTCGGGCCTGTGAGGCACGGCCACCCTCCAGATGCTCGGTTTGGCGGAGACAGGCCTGTGCCAGCAAGTAGAAATTCACGGCATTCGCGTTCTGAACACGGGTCAGTTTTTTCAAACTGTCTACGGCTTTGTCTGGAAGGGAGCGGGAAGAGAGGAGCGCCGCTTGATAGAGCAGGTCCGGATCAGCGCGTTTGAGGGTCAGGGCACGCTGCAAGCTCTTCTCGGCTTCTTCGACGCGATCGGTCTTCGCCTCGATCTTAGCCTCATCGAAGTTGCTGAGGATGTCCGTGACGTAGTCCGGGGCATAAGCGAATGCGAGAGACTGCCAGTAGTCGGCTTTTTTGCTGGTGGCGTTGGCGCACGCCTGAAAGCAGGCGATGATCTCATCATGAATGAGAGTTTTCTCGTCGGGATTGGGAGGAGGCGTCCGGTTGGCGTCTTCCGGTCTGACAGGCGTGGGAGATTCCTGATAGCGGATATTCTCTTTTGCGCTCTTATAGAGCATCAATAATCCCCACCCGCACGTATAGTCGATTTCGGTTTTGTGCTTGGGAGAAAGAGCGTGGCTTAAACGGAGAGCCTCACGGAAACAATGGAGAGCCTGCAAGGCGAGTTGTGGCACCGGCTTGAGCGCGATCACCGTCGCGTCATAGGCTTTCCCATCGTCCGGGGTAAAAGGATCGACGGGCGCAACAGGCTGCGGTTTCCCGAACAGAGGCAGAGAGGCGTCCTCCTGCATGGTCTGCCATGTCTTCAAACGTCTCTGATACGCCCGGCCTGCGCCCTCCACGATTTTAGCGTCTTCCGCAGCGCAGTGCAGAGCAGCCAAACGGGACACACAAGCGCATCCCAGCGTCATCTGATAGTCGGCATCTGCCGGCTTACGCTCCACCAGTGCAGCCAACATCGCAATCGCCTGCTCCAGATCTTGGCCTTTCAGCACCCTCTCCTTACCACGCGCATACAGACCTGCCTCAGACCAGATTTTGTAGGACTGCGCCTGCGAGCATGCGGGCAGGGCAAAAAGCAAAAGCGCGAAAGCCATAAACAATCGAATGTAGATGAGTATCACTTTGACCTACGGCTCATTTTAGGGGAATGTAGAGCACTTGTCCTTCGTGCTCGTCTGTCAGGCTGCATTCTGCGATTAGCAAAATATCGTCAGTCGCTTGGCCATGTCCTATTGACTGTTTGAATTCGAAGACACCTGGCATTGTCAGCCCGTTGGCAACACGCTCGTAAGCGAATTTCGTAATAGTCACCACATCATGAGTTAATAACAGGCGACCATTCTGTGCGCACCATTCCAGCAGAGTTGGATCATCGACGCCGGACAGCCCTATATCTTGCACACGAACGATGTCAAGATCAGGCTGGCGTCGTAATAGCCCTCGAAAAATTGCCATGAGGAATGCTTCAGATATTAGGCGATAACCGCATGAATGTCAGCAAGCTGCAGAGAGTCATAGTTATAGGCGATCTCATCAGCGTCTGCACCGTTTCTATACTCAGTTATAACCGTTTTTAAAGGAATACGAGTACCGCCCACACGTAAAACGCCGTTTGTATCCATGTGTAATGGTGGCGGTTCGGAAACTAATATATCCATGATGGACATCGGACTCTCCTTATACTAGTTTATACCAGGCATCGTAGGAGAGAGCCTGTCTCTCTGCGGTCAGGACAGCAAGTAGAAGCGCCAAAACGAATGGAAACCGAACATGAGTGCGTGTCACGGCGTCACCTCGCTACTCGCTGATTTTGAGGACGCTGAGGAAGGCTTCCTGCGGGATTTCGATGCTGCCGATCTGCTTCATGCGCTTTTTGCCCTCTTTCTGCTTTTCGAGGAGTTTGCGCTTGCGGGTGATGTCGCCGCCGTAGCATTTGGCGATGACGTTCTTGCGGAAGGCTTTTACCGTTTCCGCCGCAATGATCTTGCCGCCGATCGCCGCCTGGATACGCACCTCGTACTGCTGGCGCGGGACGACCTCTTTCAGCTTCTCTACAAACAGTTTGGCGCGGGGATAGGCTTTGTCACGGTGAGTGATGAAGGAGAGCGCATCGACCGGGTCCCCGTTCATATTGATGTCGATTTTGACCAGGTTCGAGGCGCGGTAGCCGCTCAACTCGTAGTCGAAGCTGGCGTAGCCTTTGGTGCGGGATTTCAACTGATCGAAGAAGTCCATCAGGATCTCCGAAAGCGGGATCTTGTAGTGGAGCGTGACGCGCTCGGGGGCAGGATACTCCATCTTGTCGTATTCGCCCCGGCGGTCACGGCAGAGTTCCATAATGGTGCCGACATACTCTTTCGGCAGCATGATCGTCGCATCGACAAAGGGCTCTTCGGTGAAGTCGATCAGGGTCGGGTTGGGCATGGCGGCCGGATTGTCCACATCCTCGACCTTACCATTGGTGAGATGGATCTTGTAGACGACCGAGGGCGAGGTCGCGATAAGCGACAGGTCGAACTCGCGCTCCAGCCGCTCCTGGATCACATCCATGTGCAGCAGGCCGAGGAAGCCGCAGCGGAAGCCAAAACCGAGGGCGGCGCTGGTCTCGACTTCGAAGGAGAGCGCTGCGTCGTTCAGTTGCAGCTTGAGCAAGGCCTCCTTCAGGTCGGGATACTCCGCTCCGTCCATCGGGTAGAGGCCGCAGAAGACCATCGGTTTGGCTTTCCGGTAGCCGATCAGAGGTTCGGTGGAGAACCGCGCGGCATCCGTGATCGTGTCCCCGACGTTCGCGTCCCCAATCGTCTTGATACTGGCGGCCACATAGCCGACTTCGCCGGTACCGATGATCTCCCCGATGCGACGCGCCGGAGCGAAGGTGCCGACTTCGATGACATCGAACTCTTTGCCGGTCGCCATGAAACGGATCTTCTGGCCGGTCCTGATCGAGCCGTCCACCACGCGCACATAGCAGACGACCCCCATATACTGGTCGAACTTGCTGTCGAAGATCAGAGCGCGCAGGGGGGCGTCCGGGTTGCCGGAGGGCGGCGGGATATAGTCCACCACCGCTTCCAGAATCTCGGAGATGCCGATGCCCATCTTGGCGCTCGCCAGCACGGCGTGCGAGGCGTCCAGCGCCAGGACGTTCTCGATCTCTTCGCGCACACGCTCGGGATCGGCGGCGGGCAGGTCGATCTTGTTGATGACCGGGATCAGTTCGAGGTTGCTCTGATAGGCAAGGTTGACGTTGGCGAGGGTCTGCGCCTCGACGCCCTGCGCCGCATCCACCACCAATAGCGCGCCTTCGCAGGCGGCGAGAGAGCGCGACACCTCGTAGGTAAAATCGACGTGACCAGGCGTGTCGATCAGATTGAACTGATACTCCTGCCCGTTCTTCGCCGTATAGTTGAGCTTGACAGCGGTCATCTTGATCGTGATGCCGCGCTCGCGCTCCAGGTCCATCGTATCGAGGAGTTGGGCCTGCATATCCCGGCGGGCAATGATGTCGGTCGCTTCGATCAGACGGTCCGCAAGGGTAGACTTGCCGTGATCGACATGCGCGATGATACAAAAATTACGGATATGATCCTGGTTCATGTGTCGTTGTGCTCCTGCTACATTATAGCATACGGCACGATGCCCGGCGAAACGAACCAAGGCGCCCGCAGAAGCGTATTCAGATCATCCAAAGATGTAAGGAGAGTTGCCCACGATGGACTCCATCAACAAGAATCAGCCGGAAGAGAACCACGCAGACCTGCAAGCGCAGGAGGCGATCACAAAGATGAAGGAACTGGTCAAGGCGACCCCTACCTGTTTCTTCTGCACGGCCGTAGCCACCGGTGAATCGAGTGCGGCGCGACCGATGAATGTTCGGCAGGTGGACGATGCGGGGAACCTCTGGTTTCTGAGCGCCAACGACAGCCATCAGAACAAAGAGATCGGGATGGATCCTAGCGTCAAACTGTTCTTCCAGGGATCTCCGAACTCCGATTTCCTTCAGATCCTCGGTCAGGCGACCATTTCTGTGGATCGAGCGAAAATCAAAGAACTGTGGGAGCCTATCCTCAAAACGTGGTTCACCGAAGGAGAGGATGATCCTCGTATCACCGTCATCAAAGTCATCCCCTCCGAGGGTTACTATTGGGACACCAAGCATGGACATGCGGTAGCCGGCATCAAAATGATGATCGGCGCTCTGACCGGCAAAACGCTGGATGATTCCATCGAAGGCCAACTGAAGTTCTGAGCCTCCTCCCGCTTCCGTCTCCCGAATATCATCGGCCTGTGGCTGGGCTCTATGCGTTTTGCGGCGGGTAGCCCAGCCATTCGGGATGCTTTGCGGTCGAATCGAACTGATTGGTCGTTTTGAAAAGCTCGAATTCGCCCTTCACGGCAGCCGTCTTCGTTCGGTCGAGCAGCGCCGTCAACTGACTGTGGTCCATCGGCTCGAAGGTCTTTACGGCCTCAAAAGCCTGGTCCAGGATCGCCATGCTGTCGATGCCGGTGATCACGACCGAAGTCGGCAGGTTCATCGCGAAATGCAGGCACTCGATCGGCTGCACTGCTCCGCTCTTGAGAATGATGCCGTCGCCCATCGACTTCATGCCCAGTACGCCGATACCCTGCTCCAGCGCGACCGGCAGCACCCTATGCGCAAAACTACGGAAGTGGGCGTCCATCACATTCAGCGGCATTTGGATGGTGTCGAAGTGGAAGTTGTTCTCCTGTGCCATTTGCAACATGCGCAGGTGGACGAGCGGATCTTTATGCCCGGTAAAGCCTACGTAACGGATCTTACCGGCCTTTTTGGCCGCCATCATCGCTTCCATAGCGCCTCCGCTTCCAAAAAAACGGTCGGGGTCTTCGAGGCGGATATTCTCATGGAACTGCCAGAGATCCACATGATCGGTTTT
>JAYUMV010000460.1:0-2894 GCA_043762265.1 Chthonomonadaceae bacterium
CAAAATAGAGCGTGTTCAATAATAGGATCGCAAGGAGAAAATCGCGTGGAAAACGTAGGAGCGCGCTGGCAACTTAATGGCCGTAAGGCGCTGGTGACCGGGGGATCGAAAGGCATAGGATTGGCGACGGTTCGGGAACTGCTCCATTTCGGGGCGGAGGTGCTTTCTGTCGCCCGCAACCCCGCCGACCTAGATGCGAGTGCAGAGGAGTTTCGGGCTGCCGGGCTGCCGATCCACACTCTCGCCACCGATGTCGCGACAGAGGAGGGGCAGCAGGCCATGTTGACGGCTATCGAGCAGGATCTCGGTGGCCTCGATCTGCTGGTCAGCAACGTGGGCACGAACATTCGCAAGCAGGCGCTGCAGTACACAGAAGCGGAGATCGCCCATATCTTCCAGACCAATCTTTTCTCCGCTTTCGCGTTGGTGCGCGCCTGCCACCGCTTTCTGAAGGAGAGCGAGCAGGGGAGGGTCATCTTCATCGGCTCCATCGCGGGCGAACGGGCGATCCCGACCGGCATCCCTTATGCCGCCACCAAAGCGGCGATGGCCCAGATCACCCGTGGATTGGCCCTCGAATGGGCGCCGGACGGCATTCTTGTTAACACTGTTGCCCCAGGCTTCATCGAGACACCCCTCACAGAAGTCCTGATGTCCAATGCCGACTTTCTGAACAATCTGAGGGCGCGCGTTCCGCTCTCAAGGCCCGGTCAACCGGAAGAGATCGGAGCATTGGTCGCCTTCCTCTGTCTGCCCGCCGCCTCTTACATCACCGGCCAAACCCTGATCGCCGACGGCGGCCTCACCATCCGGGCTCTGTAAGGGGTCAACAAAAAACTGGACAAGGAGAGGATAGAATGCGGATCGATCTACAGGGCAAAGTCGCCGTGGTGACGGGGGCGGGGCGGGGTATCGGGCGCGTTATCGCACGGACACTGGCGGCCGAAGGCGCTATCGTAGTGACGAACGACATCGACGCTGATAATCTTGCCGACCTGAAGCGCGAGTTCGATGAGCAGGAGTGGCTCGGCAAGACTTACGAATGTGACGTGCGCCAGTCGGCGCAGGTACAGGAGATGGTGGACCAGGTCGTGGCGGAGTATGGCCGTATCGACATTCTGGTAAACAATGCGGGCGTTGCCGTGAGCGGGAGGGTAGAGGTCCTGTCGGAAGAGGCGTGGGATCTGAATCTGGACACCAATCTGAAAGGCGTCTTCTTGATGTGCAAAGCGGTCGCGCCGGTGATGAAGCGACAGCGCAGCGGGCGCATCCTGAACGCCGCCTCATTCGGCGCGATCGTGCCCATCGTCGGTTCCGCCGCCTACTCCGCCTCCAAAGCCGGAGTGATCCTGTTTACGCGCGCTTTGGCCGGGGAACTCGGACCGTGGAATATCACGGCGAACTGCTATTCGCCCGGCATGATCCCTACGCAGATGAACCACTTTACCGAGTTACCGCTTGAACGCCAGAACCGTCTGCTCGATACCCTGACGCTGCGCCACTGGGGCGAGGCTAAGGATGTGGCGCAACTGATCTGCTTCCTCTCCTCAGATCTCGCCGGCTACATCACCGGCGCGTTGATCGACATTAGCGGCGGCAAGCTGGCAACCCAGATTCCGCAACTCGCTTATGAACAGGCGCAGCAGGAAGAAGAGTGATCGAATCAACGCAATGGCATGCTAAATCTCGCCCTCCGGGGGGCAAAGATAGGGCAGGCCATATCCGGCGATGGCGAGCGCCTCGCGGGTGAAATTGAGGACCGGCCAGACGGTTTCCGGCGCAGAGAGGACGGGCTCGTGATTCTGTAAGGCCCAGACGAACGCAGTGTCGGGGAGATCAGGCATCTCCGGCGCGGTCATTTCGGTTTCCGGGAAAGCGGTCAGGCCGGTCGATCCGTCAGTCCAGAGCAGATGGGTATCGCGCATCACGAAATCGGCCCGCTCCGTATGAATCGTGATCTCCTCATGCCAGTGGCGGGCATCCCCGACGAAGTTGAAACAGAGCAGAGGCGCGCCGTTGAGCGTTTCGGAGGCGGGAGAGCCCTGTGGCACCAGGCGGGCGTCGCCCCAGGTCGCAATGGGGATGGGAGTGCCGCGCTGCTCGATCTGCGCGTGAACATCGGTCGCGGCCATATTCGTCGCCCAGAAGAGCAGGTCCAGTTGGTGGCCGTTGGCATCCGCGAAGAAGCCGCCCGGACAGCGGGCAGGATCGTGCCGCCACGTTCCGACGTTCGGGGTGATCCAGTCCTCGCTGGAGAAGATATTGACCGAGGTGACTCGCCCCCACTTGCCACTCTGCAGCGCGTATCGAAGTATGCGGGCGTCGCGGCGGTACCGCGACTGGTAGGCGACGGCAACGACCCGCCCGTTGCGTTGTGTCGCCTCGACAACTTGAGTCACCTCCGGTGGGAAAAGAGAGAGCGGCTTCTCGCAAAGCACATGCAGTCCGCGCTCGACCGAGGCGAGCAGTTGTTCGACATGCAGGCGGTTGGGAGAACTGATGCAGACCGCGTCCAACTCCACCGATGCCAGCATTTCCTTATAGTCGGTGAAGAGCGGCGTCGGGCTGGGGGACGCGAGGGCCGTGGCGACGTTTTGCATCGCCGTCAGGCTGGGATCGCTCAATGCGGCAACCTCCACGCCCGGAATGGCGCTCAGGCGCTGCGTATGGACGAGGCCGAGCTGGCCGCAGCCGATCATGCCGAAACGAAGCAGAGGCGTGGACAGAGTCATAGTGGTTCGGGTCTCCATTGGCGCATCTTGTCGGCAGCCGTCTCCAGAGCGAGACGGACCGGCGCCAGATCGAAATTCGGGAAATGCTGTTCCCAGCGTGAGCCTGAGCGGCGGTCATACTGAGTTTTACCGCCAATCAGGGTAAAGAGGACGTCCGAGGCG
>JAYUMV010000461.1:0-12318 GCA_043762265.1 Chthonomonadaceae bacterium
TGGCGATAACATTCGCATTACGGGCGAGCTGATCCAGCCGATCGCGATGGAAGAGGGTCTGCGCTTTGCCGTCCGCGAAGGCGGAAAAACGGTCGGCGCGGGCGTCGTCACCAAAGTGCTCGAATAGTCACTGTGGACGGTTCCCAGGATTTTTCTAGGGGACAGAAAACGTAAAGAGTTCGAGGGTCAGGGAGCAGATTTTCTCCCTGACCGTCTCGAAATAATGCAGGCGTAGATCGCCTGCCATGATCGGATAGAGAGATGGCTAAAAAAGAGGCGCGCGTTATTGTCACGATGGAATGTACGGTCTGCAAGAGTCGCAACTACACGACTTCCAAAAACCGCATTAATCATCAGGCCCGGTTGGAACTGAAGAAATACTGTAACCGACCGACCTGCCGTACCCACCAACCGCATCGCGAAGCCAAGTAGTGTCGGAGATCCGGAGATGCGGGGTCAAGGTGCAGTTTTGCTGCACTCCCCTCCTCCAGGCGCTTCCTATTGTAGGGGTATAGCTCAGTTGGTAGAGCGGCGCTCTCCAAAAGCGTAGGTCCGGAGTTCGAGTCTCTGTGCCCCTGCCACTTTTTTTCAGGGCGGCGAGCGTTTTCCGAAACGATCGGACGCTTGCCGCCCTGTGAACCACTTTGAATCGGTATTCAGGACAACAGGTGTAATCATGGCTATGGAAAAAGCGGGCAACACGGGCCCCACTGGTCCCGTCGGCCCTACTGGCGCCGAGAGCCTCCAGCGTACGACCAACTTCCTACAGGAGACGATCACAGAGCTGAAAAAGACAACCTGGCCCTCCAAAGAAGAGGCCTGGCGTCTGACAGCCGTCGTCATCGGCGTGATCACCGTGCTTGGAATCTATATGGGAACCCTCGACTTCGTCTTGACCAAAGTGGTAGACCATTTCACGGGAGCCCCCCTCAAATAGTAATGACAGAGACGCCCGCATTCAGCGTGTTGTGAAGGCGAAAGCGTCCACCTGCGTTGTGTGTGCAGCGAGATGATCACGGGTGGAGAGAAGATGCAAAGACACTGGTATGCGGTTCATACCTACTCCGGTCATGAGAACAAGGTGATGACCAATATCCTGCGCCGTGCAGAGTCCATGAACCTTCAAGAGAAGGTGTTCCGGATTCTGGTTCCTACGGAGTTGGAGACGCGGACACGGGGTACCAAAAAGACCGAGGTCAAGCGCAAAGTCTTTCCCGGCTATGTCCTGATCGACATGGTGCTGGACGATTCCACCTGGTATCTCATCAAGTCCACCACCGGAGTCACCGGATTCGTCAGTTCCGGTAACAAGCCTGTTCCGCTCCAACAGCGGGAAGTCGATGTCATTCTGGATGCACTGGAGGGCAATGTGCCCGTTCCGGTCATCAAGTTCGAGAAGGGCGAAGTCGTGCGCGTGGTGGCTGGCCCCTTCACAGAGTTCACCGGCAAGATCGAAGAGGTCAATGCGGATAAGGAGAAGCTGAAAGTGCTTATCTCCATCTTCGGACGCGACACGCCGGTCGAACTCGACTTCGAGCAGGTCGAAAAAGTCATTTAATTATCGAAATGTGCCGGGCGAGGAGGCTATTCCGGTCTGGTCGCCCCGGTCCTGTAGGGATCCTACCCGGCGGATTACGTCTCGTCGGGTAATGTTCTGGATCCATCGTTCGTATTGGAAAGAGGAGCCTCATGGCAAAGAAGATCACCGCTGTCGTCAAACTTCAGATTGCGGCAGGCAAAGCGACCCCCGCTCCCCCCGTCGGTTCCACGTTGGGACCCTACGGTATCAACATGATGGAGTTCATCAAGGGGTACAATGAGAAGACGGCGGCCATGATCGGAACGGTTGTTCCGGTCGAGATCACTATTTTCGAAGATCGCTCGTTTACGTTCATCACTAAAACGCCGCCTGCGCCCGAACTTATCAAGAAGGCTGCAGGACTTCCCAAGGGCTCCGGTAAGCCTAACAAAGAAAAAGTCGGCAAACTGACGCAGGAACAACTGCGCCAGATCGCCGAGACCAAGATGCCGGATCTCAATGCTAACGACATCGACGCCGCGATGAAGATCATCGCTGGCACCGCCCGCTCGATGGGTGTCGATATCGTCGGCTGAGGTCAACTCTGGGTCAAGAGGATACGCTCATGCTGTTTCTTCCGATCGCTGTGAAGTTTGGTGTGCTGGGCCTGCTCAGCGCGGGCTGGCTCGCGCTGCACCGACATGTCAATGTCCTGGCTCAGAATAAGGCGTACCATCTGGCCGCCTATCAGCGCGACCAGCGCAAAGCCCGCTTCTACTTTCGGTCTGTCTGGATCGGCCTGATCGCAGCGTTCCTCTGCTTCGGAAGTTTGGAGACCCTCACCAGCGTCTCCTTTGATTCCCCGCAGATGCGCGACTTTGCCCTTGGCTTAGTACGCGGTCTGGGACTCTGGGGACTGCTGATCGCCGGGGCCGTCTGGGCGCGGGTGGGACAGCGGGCCAGCCTTCCGAACTCGGATGGGATGTCCCTGATCCCGGCGCCCGACGAGAAATTCCCGCGCCTCTAAGCCCTATGTGAAACTGTTAGACAACCTGGGGATAAGGAACGAGCCCTTCGGCTCCTCCCTTGTCCCCCTATCATGTGGGAGGGACACTCGAAGCGTCCTGATAACACCACGGGAGAATCCTGAAATGGCAGATGTAGAGACAACCGAGGCTCCGGAACAGACCAAAGCCGAGATCATCGGCGGTTCGGACGAGCCTGAGAAGACCGGCCTTTCGGTCGCAGCACGACGGCATGCGAAAGCCGGTAAGGTGCGGCACGGTAAGCGCTATCTTGCGCTGGCGAAAAGCCTGCCCGCAGAGCATGTCTACGAAGTGGAAGCCGCCCTGGCGAAAGTCAAAGAGTTGGCGACCGCGAAGTTCGACGAGACCGTCGATATCGCCGTCAACCTGGGCGTTGATCCGCGCCACGGCGATCAGATGGTGCGCGGTACGACCAACCTGCCCTTCGGCACCGGTAAGTCCCGCGTCGTCTGGGTATTTGCGCGTGGCGAGAAAGCGGCGGACGCGATTGCGGCCGGAGCGGATGTCGTCGGAGCCGAAGACCTGGTCGAGCGTATTCAGAAAGAGGGCGGCGCAAGTTGTGATCTGCTGGTCGCTTCTCCCGACATGATGCCGCTCGTGGGTCGCCTTGGACAGATCCTCAAAGCCAAGATGCCAAACCCGAAGGCAGGCACCGTCTCCCCCAACATCGGTCAGGTCGTTCGCGACATCAAAGGCGCGACCCGCGCCGAGTACCGCGTCGACAAGAACGGTATCATCCACGCGGCCATTGGCAAGGTCAGCTACCCGACCGAGAACCTGCAGGCCAACTTCGTCGCTCTGCTGAACGCTCTCGTCAAGGCCAAGCCTGCCGCCTCTAAGGGCAAGTACCTGCGTCGCATCAAGATCTCCTCGACCATGGGTCCGAGCCTCGAAATCGACACCGTCTCCGTCCAGAAAGTCGCCGACCGCTCCTAATCTGATCTTCTGTACCGATGAAAAAGCCGCTAGAACGTGAGTTCTAGCGGCTTTTTCTACTTTTGATTTCAGAATCTCACGCATGCGCCTCAGCACCGGGTTAAGAGCAGGAGAGCACATGGAGTCAGCAGCATGGTATAATTCACCAAGAGAGTCAAAGTGAGAGAAGAGTAGGTACGATGCCACGTAAGGACAAGGTACACTATGCTGTCAGAAACGCACTCATAAAAGCGGGATGGACAGTTACCGACGATCCCTACTTCCTGAAATACGGGAATGAGGACCTATTCATTGACCTGGCTGCAGAACGTCTCCTTGCCGCAGAGCGTGCCGGCGAGAAGATTGCTGTTGAGATCAAAAGTTTTATCGGACGGTCTCCCATCAACGATTTGGAAAATGCACTGGGTCGATATGCTCTCTACTTGAGCGTTTTGGAAGAAGTCGAGCCGGACCGCAAGCTCTATCTTGCGATTGGCAATGCAGCGTACGATGAGTTGAATCAAATTAAAGCCTTCGGCCTGATTGTGAAACGTTTTCAGGTAGCCTTGATTGTCGTGGAAGCGACGACAGAGGAGATAGTCGCATGGAAAGAATAGCGCAATATCGCCAGGTCATTCACTGCCTGCTAGAAGAGTACGCTCAGGTTTACGAGGCCGTTTCTGATGTCGGAGTCGACACTAACATCATCGTGGACGATGCACATGGAGAGTATATATTGATGCGCGTCGGCTGGCGCGGGGAGACACGTGTGCGCCGCCCGACTTTCTATTTGCGTCTGCGGAATGGGAAAATATGGGTGGAAGAAGATTGGACAAAAGAGGGAATCGCGACAGAATTGATGGCCCGAGAGGTGCGCAAGGAAGACATCGTTCTTGCATTCAACCCGCCCGAACTTCGCGGATTAACAGAGTTTGCTGCTGCGTAAAGTTTATAACGAAGCAACTGACTAAGAGCCTATCCCAATAGGCGTATTGTCGAGATGGGAGAGCCCTCCTATTGGGATAGGCTCTAAGGCAATAATCGCTTAACTAGCTATTTACAAAATCGGGCGAGGACTAGTATTTCATTACCTTTGCAAGGATGCCTCCGAATGAAGCGCAAAAGACTGTTTCTCCTGATTCTGTCCACAGCCTTGCTTCTGCTGATTTTCATTCCCTGCCGAATGACATGGCTGAGAGTAAGACAATCGCGCCTGGATCGAAGTTTGATTGCGGCCCTTCAAGAGGACGGCGGGTCTGAAAAGGATGCCCTCGCCGTCTTGCAAGCGGGGGCTGATCCCAATGCTTCGGAGGTTAACCAACCTCCTCTTACGGCATGGCAGCAACTCCTCCGAGTATTGCATCGCACTCCTTCAGCGCTAAAGAGTTTCGGCTACCAGCGTGGAGAACGATCTGCGCTTGTACTGGCCGTCGCCAATGAGAAATGGTCTGCCGCCAAAGTGCTACTTCAATATGGAGCGAAGGATGTCGATGGAGCGGTCTATCTGGATGATGGCCGCGGGGCCGAGGAGTTCAGTCTGCTCGACGAAGCGATCCGAGGAAACAACGAAGTGGCCTTGATGCTTCTCGAACGTGGCGCAGATCCCAATATCGAATCCGTCCGAGGCAGTCGGCCTATCGGCGCGGCGGTGGTAGAGGATAATCTGCCGATGGTGACAGAGTTGGTGCGGCATGGGGCGAATATCAATTTAGGAGGCTACAGACGTGTGCCTCCTCTGATCGAGGGGGCAGGCAAAAGCAGTCCCGCTCTTCTTCGATTCTTATTGGAACATGGAGCGGATTCCAATGCCCAGTATATCCTTGGCCCCCAGGAATATCGTGAGTATGGCTATACGGCGCTTGCCGAGGCACGCAAGCGTAAAGACGGCCTACGCGATGAGACGGTCCGTCTTCTGCGCCAGTTCGGAGCCAAGAGATAGCGGCTTCTCGTCTCCGACCCAACCGTAAACGTGGATTCAAACGAGGAGACATGTGTTGCGGTGTCGTGGTATAATAGGGTAAGAACGATTTCTTTTCGGAGTTTGCAAAGCTATTCCTGAGACAACAATCCCTGCGATGATCGAATTTCCGGTCCGAATGTTAAAGACGGTGAACCTATGGCTACAACTTCAAAAATAACTCTACTTGTTCGGGACTATACGAAGCGGGCTTCTCCGTCAGAAGTTCACACTGCGGATGTAACGCCCAAAACTACTGCGCCGTCTGTTTCTACGACCGAGGATGTTATCCGGGAAATGGTCGCCTCGGGAATACCCATCGAGCAGATACTCATCCCGGGCCAAGGCAAAAAGGATGTACTATTCATTGCTGATGACTTCAACGATTACGGCGAGGAGTTTGTTGATTAATACGATGGATGTACTTCTCGACACATGTGCATTCCTCTACCTGTGCACGGATGATCCCAAATTAAGTCCCGGGGCGAAAAGGGCCATTCTAAACCGTCAGAACAGACGGTTTTTGAGTGTTGGAAGTGTTTGGGAGATGGCAATCAAAGCAAATCCGATGCGTCAGTCCAACAAGAAATTAGAACTTGGCAAACCCCTGGACGTTTTCATGGCCGAATATCTGACACGCTACGAAGTAGAGTTAATTCCTCTTGACATGGTCTACCTCTCGAAAGTGTCTGTATTGCTGGAAGAGCATGGCGATCCCTTTGACCGGCTGATAATAGCAAAAGCGTTGGTGTTGTCGATTCCCATTGTCACGAACGACCCAAAGTTTGATGGCTTCGGCGTCACAATCATCTGGTAGGACATGTTCCGCCGGGGCTTCGCTACTTGACGGAGTTCGCTGCCGCTTGAGCAGGTAGGAATAACGAATGCCCCACCGATTGGCGGGGCATTCTGTGTTGTAGATAGATTCAGTTTAGTGGTTCATTTGGGCAACGCGGATGCGGTTTTGGGCGCGTTCGACGGCGAGGCGAAGCTCTTCGGCGTCGATATTGCTGCCGGGAACTTCGAGCAGTTGCCGCGCTTTGGCGGCGGATGCCTTCGCGCGTTCGAGGTCGATCTCTGCCGACAGTTCTGCGGTGTCAGCGAGGATGATGACCTTCTCTTTATTGACCTGGAGGAAGCCGCCGCTGGTGGCGATGAAGGCTTCCGAGCCGTCTGCCAGCGTCACTTTGATGAGGCCGGTGGTCAGTTCGGTGAGCAGCGGCGCGTGGCCTGCCAGCACTCCGAGAGAGCCTTCCACACCGGGAGCGCGGATCTCCTGAACCTCTTCGGAGAACAGCAGACGCTCCGGCGTCACGAGTTCGAGCGGGAATGTTGCCATAAGATGCCTCCGGCCTAGGCGCCCATCGACTTGGCTTTTTCCACGACGTCGTCGATGCTGCCGACGCTGTAGAATGCCTGCTCGGGCAGATCGTCGTACTTGCCGCTGATCAGCTCCTGGAAGGAGCGGATCGTCTCTTTCAACGGCACGTACTTACCGGGCATACCGGTAAACTGCTCGGCAACGTGGAAGGGCTGCGAGAGGAATTTCTCGATGCGGCGGGCGCGAGAGACCATCAGTTTGTCTTCGTCGGAGAGTTCGTCGATACCGAGGATCGCGATGATGTCCTGAAGCTCTTTATAGCGCTGCATGATCCGCTGCACCGACAGAGCGACCTGATAGTGCTCCTGCCCGATGACGTTCGGATCGAGAATACGCGAGTTGGACTTGAGCGGATCGACCGCCGGATAGATGCCCTTTTCGGCCACTTTGCGGTCCAGGTAGACATAAGCGTCAAGGTGAGCAAAGGTCGTCGCGGGCGCGGGATCGGTCTCGTCGTCGGCGGGAACGTAGATCGCCTGCACCGAGGTAACGGAGCCCTTCTTGGTGGAGGTGATGCGCTCCTGGAGCGTACCCATCTCCGTACCGAGCGTGGGCTGGTAGCCTACGGCGCTGGGGATACGTCCGAGCAGCGCGGAGACTTCAGCGCCAGCCTGGACGAACCGGAAGATGTTATCGACAAACAGCAGCACGTCCTGGTTCTCGACGTCGCGGAAGTACTCGGCGATGGTGAGTGCGGAGAGAGCGACGCGCAGGCGCGCGCCGGGCGGCTCGTTCATCTGGCCGAACACCATGGCGGTCTTGGCGATAACGCCCGACTCCGTCATTTCGAGCCAGAGGTCGTTGCCCTCGCGGGTGCGCTCCCCGACCCCGGCGAAGACCGAGAAGCCTCCGTGTTCGGTCGCGATGTTGGTGATGAGTTCCTGGATGAGAACGGTCTTGCCGAGTCCGGCGCCTCCGAAGAGTCCGATCTTACCACCCTTCAAGAAGGGGGTGAGCAGATCGACGACTTTGAGGCCGGTCTCTAGCACTTCCTGTGCACTGCTCTGGTCGGAGAACGACGGGGCCGGACGGTGGATCGGCCAGTACTCCGTGACATTGATCGGGCCGCGCTCATCGATCGGCTTACCGAGAATGTTCATGACGCGCCCAAGCGCCTCACGTCCGACCGGCACCGAGATCGGTCTGCCGGTGTCCTCTGCGGCCATTCCGCGCACCAGACCGTCGGTGGTGGACATGGCGATGCAGCGAACGACATCGTTGCCGAGGTGCTGCGCGACTTCGACAGTGAGGTCGATCCCCCGGCTCTCCTCTTTGATGAGGATCGCGTTGTTAATGGGCGGCAGTTCGCCCGGTTCGAACCCGAGGTCAACAACGGGACCCTGAACCTGTACGATGTGTCCTGTAGCCATGCTTTGGCCTGCCTCCTTCGGCGTTTCCTTCTCACAGGGGTGCGTTCGGCTCTTGATGTGAGCTTCGCCTGCCTCTTCCTGCGGAATGGGTGTTAAAATTCTATCGTGAATATGGGGGTGACGAGAAGATTGTGCAATGCTTCACAACTTTTAGTTTAGCAGGTTTATGCCAGTAAAAGCAAGAGGGCGGAGGAATTTTGCGCTCCCCTTTCTCCCGCCGAGCAGAATCGATCCGTTCACTCTTCGGAGCCTTTGCGGGCGACGTAGAAGATACGGTCGGTGGCCCGATTCACCGCCCGCAATGTATATGCCTGATAGCACTGAATGTCTTCAAAACCGGCCTTTGCGAGCATCTGTTTGATTTCGTCGTTGGTATAGGCGTACTGCCAGTGGTCCTCCTCGAAATAACGTTCGGAGCCGTCGGCTTCGCGCACCCAGAACTTCATGTGGACCTGGCAGAGACGTGTTTCTGGGAAGTAGGCGCTGCGCCATTCGTAATGGAGGGGGTCACCGGGTTCCATGCTGCTCTGGTCGAAGAAGTGTTCGCGCAAGGCCAGGTCGGAGTTGAGATCGAAGATAAAGAGGCCGTTGCGCGTCAGATGCAGAGCCACCCGCTCGAAGGCGCTCTGAAGATGAGCAGGGTCGGTGATATAGTTCAGACTGTCGAAGAGGCTGATGCAGAGATCGAAGCGTTCACCGGGCAGATCCAGCAGACCTGCATCCTGCACATGATAGGCGATGGACTGCCCTTTTGCTGCTGCCTTCCGCTGCGCCTCGGCGATCATACCGGCAGCGATATCGACCCCCGTCATACCATATCCCGCTTCGGCAAGCAGTTCGGTAACATTGCCGGTGCCACAGGCGAGATCCAGAATGCGGCGCGGACGCGCGCCACGGGTCTCCAACAATCGACGTAGGTAGGTCACCCAGTCGGCATACGGCACCGTCTGCATCAGATGGTCATAGACCGACGCGACCGCGATGAACTGATTGGGCTCTTCCGGCGCAAGCGAATCGGAGGGGGTTGCGAGTTCCATGCCGAGCTATTTCGACAAAAGAAAGGGCCGTCCCTGCACGATTTTGCAGGAACGGCCCGTTTTCCTACTCAGCGGGTATGAAGTCCACATTCCAGTTTCGAAGAAGACGCCCAGCGTCCCGAACGTTCGTCCTCCTCTTTGGAGACGGCGCGGGTGCAGGGCCAGCACCCGATGCTCGGATACCCCTGATCGTGCAGCGGATTGTACGGCACTTCGTTGATGGTAATATAGGACCAGACGTCCTTCTTCGACCAGTTGGCGAGCGGGTTGATCTTGACGAGATTGAACTTGGCGTCCCATTCGACAATATCCGCCTGCGCCCGATGCGAGGTCTGGTCTCTCCGAATAGCGGTGATCCAGGCGGTACGACCGACAAGCGCATCTTTCAACGGCGCGACTTTGCGGATACGGCAGCACTCGTCCGGATTCGTTCCGTAGATGGGGCCACCGAAACGCGCCTCCATCTCGGCCACCGTCTCCGGGGCGCGGACATACGCGACCTCGATCCCGTACTTCTCCCGGATACGTTCGCGCAACTCCAGCGTCTCCGCGAACTGGTAACCGGTCTCCAGGTTAAACACATGCACCGAGCGTCCGTTCGGTACCTGCTCGCCCAGCATCGCCAGCAGCGCACAACCTTCGGCTCCAAAGGCGGTCGCCATGGTAAGGCCGGGGCCATAGGTATCGACGGCCCACTGCAAAATCTCGTGCGGCTCACTCCGTTCAAAACGGTCGCTGATGGCCTTCAGATCCTCGCGGGAAGGAGGGATCGGGCATTCTAAAGTCGTCATTGCGTTCAAAACTCCCAGGGGAACACGCGCCCCTGATTTAATCTTGACTAAATCAATAGGATTATAGTACAATCCACCACTATGAGTCAATACGCACCGTCGGCGGGGTTGGTTTCCGCTCCGACAGCAGCAAGGGAAGAGAAGATGAGTGTACATCAGGGCGCGGTGCTGTGGTTCACCGGCCTGTCCGGCGCGGGCAAATCGACGCTGGCAGAACATCTGGTCGCAGAGTTTCGAAGGAGGGGCTACAAAGTGGAACTGCTGGACGGCGATGAGATACGCACCCATCTCTCCCACGGTCTGAGCTTTTCCAAAGAGGACCGCGACACCAATGTGCGGCGTATCGGCTGGGTCGCACGCCTGCTCGCGCGCAACGGAGTCCTCGCTGTCACCGCAGCGATCTCGCCCTATCGTGCCATTCGCGATGAGATCCGCGCAGAGACCGAGCGAGAAGGCCGTGCGGCCTTCGTCGAGATCTTCGCCAATGCCCCTCTGGACGCCGTCGCCGCCCGCGATGTCAAGGGCCTCTACAAGAGGGCGCTTGCGGGCGAGATCAAAAACTTCACTGGAGTCTCCGATCCGTACGAAGCGCCGGAACACCCGGAAGTGACGGCGCATACCAGCGAAGAAACCGTCCAGGAATCGGCGGATCGTATCTTGAACTATTTGACAGAGCGAGGCATCATCGGCGCCCACTGAATCGCTCTTGACACCTCACTTAAGGTGCTCGCCTGCCAGCACGAAAGGTTACGCGCTTTGAACGATGACCGCACCCTGGATCTTCATGCCCACACCACCGCCTCCGATGGCGATCAGTCCCCCACTCAGCTTGTTCACCGAGCCCATGAGATCGGCCTCACCGCTCTCGCCGTCACGGATCACGACACGACCGCAGGTATCGCAGAGGCGCTCGTGGCTGGCAAACGTTTCGGTATCGAGATCGTGCCGGGAATCGAGTTGAGCGCGGAGATCGAAGTCGGGCAGTGCCATATCCTCGGCCTGCTGATCGATCCCGCCAACCCAACCCTGAACGATCGCCTGGGCGAAGTAATCGAAAACCGGGACAAACGGAATGAGCGAATCGTGGAGAAGATGCAGAAGGAGTTAAATTTCGACATTACGCTGGAGGAAGTAGAAGCGGAATCCGGTGGACTGGTGGTGGCGCGGCCCCACTTTGCCAAAGTCCTGCTGCGCAAAGGCTATGTGACCTCGATGCAACAGGCTTTCGACGAGTATCTGGGGACAGGCGCGAAAGCCTACGTCGAGCGGGACCGCCTGACGCCCGAAGAGTGCTTCGCCTTGATTCACGGCGCGGGCGGCGTCGCCATCCTCGCCCACCCCAACAACCTCAAACGCAACCCAGCCGACACCGAATTCGAGATCCTGCGCCTGCAAGCCCTCGGCATGGACGGCATCGAAGCCCGCTATAATCGCCACACTCCTGAAGAGAACGCCCACTACCTAGCCCTCGCCGCCCGTCACGGCCTCTTAACCTCCGGTGGCTCCGACTTCCACGGCCCCACCGTCAAACCCACCGTCTATCTCGGCCATGTAGAAGGCAATCAGCCCGCCCCACTGAAGTTGCTGGACAGGCTGAAAGCACATGCTAAATCTCAATAGGGATGCGTTGCTTGAGCGCCGCAGACTCAATCGCCGCAAACACCATGGCAAGGCTCTTAATGTTGTCGTGGCATTCGCCCATGGGGGTGGCTCCGGTTTTGAGGGCGTTCAGGAAATCGCGCAGGGAGCCTGCGATACCGCCGGGCACGCCTTCGACGGCTTCGCCTGCATAGGAGTCGGTGATGGCGTGGAAGCCGGTGGCATCGCGGACGATGTCCGCTTCGATGGCGCTATGGCCGTTCCAGGTCGCGGTGCCCTGCGGCCCCACCGCCCGCCATTCGCCCTCCCAGGAGGTGTGGCGGCCTTCCGCGCACCAACTGCCGCGATAGGTGTAGCGCAGTCCGCCGCTCATTTCGTAGATCGCAGTCGCGCTGACATCGCCCCGGTACCAGCTCCACTCCGGATTGAACTCGTCGCAGTAGACCGCGACCGGATCGGCATCACACAGATACCGGGCGGCATCTACGGTATGAATCGCCATGTCGAGCATCAGCGGACTCGACATCTCGTCCCGAAAGCCCCCGAAATGCGCGCCGATATAGAAGTCCGAGTTGAGAATGCCAAGCGCGCCGACATGGTCCGTGATGAGCTTCTTGTAGGCGTGTAGATGGGCATCGTAACGCCGACTCTGACTGACCATGTAGAGTTTGTTCGCCTTTTCGGAGGCGGCGACCATCTCGCG
>JAYUMV010000462.1:0-6289 GCA_043762265.1 Chthonomonadaceae bacterium
TAGGGAAAAAATGTCTGGATGGAGCGTGCTGGGGGATTGAGGTAGGGATAGGCAAAGCCCTGGTGCAGCGTGTTGATCGCACCGACATTCTGCTGCACCAGCGCCTCTTTCTGCGCCATCGTATAGACCACGGTCGGTTTCGTGCTGACGGCCTCTCCGATCTGCTTTGCGTTGGTGACTGCGTTGCCCGCTGCGACGTAAAAATCAAAAGCGTTCGGATTCGGCAGGACCGGCTTGGGAATGACCACAAACGGCGTCTTCATCGCGGCGGTCCACCAGAGGCCGATAAGAACGACCATCATCGCTCCGATAAGACCGCAACTGATACGGGCAGTACGCCAATTGGAACTTGGAGCCGAGGAGGAGCGAGAGTTCTGCATGATTACCTTTCCTGAACGTAGGCTGGATCAGGGGAACCTGAGGGATGTGTTCAGGATAGAGACGTGCCGGATCGGAGCACGGTGTCATCAGAAACCGCTTCAGAAGGGAGTTTGGCAGAAAAAAGTGGCAGATCGGTCGTTTCGAGCTGTGCGGAGGAGGCTACGACCTCATTTTCGACGGGACGGAGCAGATTATCGGCTGCGGCTTCGGCGCTGGAGGCAGGGCGCAGCAACACGCTGGAGGCCTCGGTGGGACTCAAGCCGCTGCTGGCGCGCAGCAGAGTCGCGCTCTCTCGGGCGAGGCGGGCACGATTTTCCAGAGCGGGCAGACACTCCGCCGCCGCCTGCCGCACTTCAAGGCGTACACGCGGTGAATCCCGTAGATCCATCACCATCGGCACTGCGCGTTCGTCCCCGATCTGTTCGAGAGCTTGCAGGATCGCGAGGCGCAACGGATCGAAATCTTCGCGGAGCAGACCAATCAATGCCTTCATTCCCTCTGCGTCGATGTAAGTCGCGTCGGACGCGCGGATGCGAGGCAGAAGCTTGAGAAGCGCGTCTTGCGCCTGCTGTCTCAAGATGACATCCGAATCCTGTCCTACGACTGCCAGTACACCGACCGCGCGCGGATCCCACGCCTCGCTCAGCCGCTGAACCGCGACATGCCCCCGTGATCGGTCTATGGCCCAGAAGCCGCTCAAGGGAAAGACCAGCCACCAGTACACAAAGATATGCATACCCTGAGCATAGAAGAAACCGAGCGCGCCGAGCAACAGGAGAAAGGCGCGGAACCGCTGTCCCTGACGGGCACGCCGGGCCTCCGCTATCTCCTCACGCAACTGCTCGATCATCTTCTCGACACGCTGTTTCTTGCGGGCAACCTCTTGCAGCGTCGCCACAAGACCGTTCAAGACTCCGCTCGCGCGATTGCGAGTCCAGGGATCGTCGCTCTGAAGCGCCTCCGCGACCGGCAACTGGATCAGCCCGGCTTCCCGGTCTATCTGCTCCTGCGTCTGCCGCTTCTGCGTCAGGCTGTTAAGGCGAAACAGCAGATTTAACGTCGCATTGAACGCGCTGGCCCGTATCTCCGGATCGTCGCTGCCCAGCGCTTGCAGCGTGGACCCTGCAACGGATCCCGCCTGCGGTTCCTCCCGTTTCTCCCAGCCTGGTACTTCCTGCATCTGCGCCCTCCCCACCCTATTGTTACCGCTCTCTACCTCGTTTCTACGATTCCAGCATCGCCCTGTGTTTCCGGAAGGAAAGGCAGGAAACCTTCCTCACGACAGCGAAATGAAAGCCCATGAGCCACCTACCCACAAACACGTCTCCTTATGAGACCTCTCCGGTGACGACCTCTGCCGAGCGCGAGGCCGTCTTTGCCGTCCGCATGAAGGTTTTCGTCGAGGAGCAGGCCGTTCCCCCGGAAGAGGAGATCGACGCCTACGACGTGACGGCCGCCCACTTCCTCGCCCGCCTCGCTGCCGATCCAACCTCCTCCGGTATTGTCGGCACGGCTCGCCTGCTCGACAAGGGCCACGGGGTCGGCAAGATCGGTCGGGTCGCTGTGTTGCGCGAGCATCGCGGCCAGGGAGTCGGGGCGCTGCTGATGCGCTGCGTCGAACAGGCCGCCCAGACCGCAGGCTATGCCGAACTGATCCTCGAAGCCCAGTGCCACGCTCTCCCCTTCTATGAGAAACTCGGCTATACCGCCGAAGGCGACATCTTCCTCGACTGCAACATCGAACACCGCCTCATGCGCAAATCGCTCTAATGCTCTCCCCACCCTCCCTTTTACTCCCAGATGAACCTTTCGGCATCGCTCTGTACCCAACTCACTGAAGGCCGCACAATCCAGTCTGCGGCTTGTCTTTCAGGGAGCGAACTTCCATGCAGCAAAACGAGATGCAGATGGCGCGCCGGATTCGGCAGGGCGAACGCAAAGCCTTTGCAGAGTTTCTGGACGCCTATGGCACGCGGGTCCACCGTCTGGTGCGCCGTTATGTGCCTAATCCGTCGGATGCCGAGGATGTGACGCAGGAGATATTCTGTGATCTCTACCGCAGCCTCGGACAGTTTCGGGGCGATTCCGCCCTGGGTACCTGGGTCTATCGCATTGCAGTGAACCACTGCCTGCGCCACTGCCAGCGGTCCCGCGCCGACAGCGTGCCGCTGGAAGAACAGGAGATCGAGGCGCAGGACTGGCGCTCCGATCCGGAGGCGGCCGCCGTCAGGGGCGAACTGAACGATCAGCTTCAGACCGCGCTCGACGGCCTAGGCTCCCCCCATGCCGATGTCGTGGTGCTGTGCGAACTGCACGGTCTGACTTATCGAGAATGCGCCGAGGTGCTGGAGATCCCTGTCGGCACGGTGAAGTCGCGGTTGTCCAATGCGATCCGCCGACTGCGGGTCAGTCTGACAAGTTATGTGAACGGGGAGAGTGCGGACGTAGCCGAGGTGGCCATGCCGCAGGAGGCAAAACGATGACCGAGTGCGAGAAGCTACACAACGATTTGAAAGCCTTCCTGGACGGGCAGTTGTCGCCCGCCGCCCGTATCGCGATGCGCCTGCATCTGAACCGCTGCGCCTCCTGCCGCAAGGAGATCGAAGAGATGCGCCTTTTGGGAACCAGCATGCGCGCCTCCGACAATCTGGAGATGAGCGAAGCGCTCCGCGCCCGGATTCTAGCCTCCGTCCCCACTGCCGCGCCGGACGCCAAAGTGCCGATGATCCCAAAATGGCGCGAAAAGCCCGTCCTGATCTGGGGCGCCTCCGCCTCCGCCCTGATGGCCTGGTTCGTCCTCTACCCCGCCATCGACAACTACCAGCGCCATGCCTCTCGCTCTGCCACGATAGTGTCGAATACCAAGCAGATCGATAATGCGGGGATGATGTACACTCAGGACTACGATCAACCCAACGATGGGGAAATAGTCCGAGCCAACGATGGGGAAATAGTCCGAGGAGCGAAAGAGATCGTACGAAATGGAATTGTGTCCTCCTACGATCATCTTTCTGCTGCCAATGGCTATCAGTTAACACAAGGGAGGACGATGATAGGTGCAGGCGAAACGGTTCATGTCGCACGCGAAAGCACTGATCACCGGTCTGACCGTCAGTACATTCCTCCGTCGAAAAATCTGTTGGCGGAAGGTACACGGGCTACCAACGGGCGTATCGAAGCACACGATGGCCGACTGAAGACGATGCTGGCTCAGAGGTTTACTTCCGTAAATGGAAAAACAGAGATGTTCGAAACTGCCCTAGCCAAGCCCGGGCAGAAACACTGGAGGGGCTATGCTCCGGCGTCGAGCTTCTTAGACGATCTGCCCACAGAACGGCAGGTACATAAGGAGGCCAATCTGACGGTCGAGGTGGCGAATGCGGAGCAGGAGAGTGAATCGGTCGAGCGGTTGGTGAAGGAGGCGAAGGGCTATGTGGCGCAGAACCAGTTGTCCACGGTGGAGGACAATACGCGTCAGGCCACCTTGACCTGCAAAGTGCCGGTAGATCAGTTCGATACTGTGATGGGCCAGTTGGCGCGGTTGGGTCTGCTGAAGGGCAAAACGCTGAGCGGAGAGGACATCACGGAGAAAGTGAGCGATGAGCAGGAGACCGGCCACGTCCTCCGCGCCGACATCGCCACCACCGAGGAGAAACTGAAGGTCCGCAAACGGCACTCCGAGACCGTCCGCGACGAAGAGACTCTGCGCCAGTTGCGCATTCGGGTCGCGCAGTCGCAGGCACGTCTCAAGATGCTCACGCGCCTAGGCGCGCTCTCCCAAATCACCGTAGAACTGGACGAAAAACCGAAGAACGCCGTGCCGCAGACGGTCAAGCCCGTCAGTCCCTTCATGGAAGAGATGGGCAGCACCGGACAGGCTGCCGCGCACTCCTTCTTGATGGCTCTGCGCCTGCCCGTCCAACTCCTCGTTTGGATGGTCGTCTACTCTCCCCTGTGGGCGCTCCTGATCTTCGGCTACCGCCGCATGACCCGTTAAGAGAGAACGAGCTATACCTGTTTCGATGCGTTAGGTACGTGAGCGAAGCGAACGTCTCTATTTCACCAAGCCGGTGCGGCGCATATACTGTAGGATCAGATCTTCGAAAGGGAGGGCGGTGGAGGTGCGCAGGTAGTCGATGCCATAGCGGTTGCAGAAACTCTCCAGTTCGCCGCAGAAGCCGTCGAAGGTCTGCTGATAGCGGGAGAGTAACTGCGGATTGACGCTCATCTCTTTGGCCTCGCCCGTCTCGCTGTCGATGATACGCAGATCGCCGAGCAGGGTCGGTTTGATCTCCTCTTCGGAAAGCGTATGCAGCACCGCGACCTGGTAGCCGCGTGCCAGCAGCGCTTTCAGGCCTTCCTGCCAGTCCGGGTCGAAGAAGTCCGAGAGGACGATCGCCAGCCCTTTGTAGCGGACCGTAGCGGCGAAGCGGCGAAGGGAGGTCGAAAAGGAGGTCGTGCCACCGGCAGTCACCTTCTCCAGGTAGGAGAAGAAGGGAAACACTCCCCCGCGACCGCGCTGGGTCGGCATGGGTCGGCCCAGGGTGGCGGCATAGGTCTGGATACTGACGCGGTCGTAGTTGGTCAGACTGATATAGCCCAGCGCCGCCGCGACCCGAACGGCATAGTGCAGTTTCTTCGGATCCCCGAAGTCCATGCTCTGGCTGGTGTCGATCAGCAGCGCCAGATAGAGATCCTCTTCCTCGACGAACAGTTTGAGGAACATCTTATCGAGGCGCGCCGCCGTATTCCAGTCGACGTAGCGCAGATCGTCGCCGAGGGTGTACTCCCGATAGTCGGCGAACTCGATACTCGTGCCGCGTTTGAGCGAGCGTTTCTCGCCTTTCATCTGTCCGGCGAAGGGGCGGCGTGTCGCGAGCGACAGCCGTTCCAGTTTTTTCAGAAACGTGGCGTCGAGTATCGAGCCTGGCGGTGGCATGGGGTTCAGTTTCCTCCGAGAAATCCTCTGGGTTGACGGGCGGGCGCAGCCGGCGCCTCCGGCTTCCCACTCTTATTAGTGCGTTTCGGCTTGGGCGCTTCCTCTTTCAGGAGTCGCTGCACCTGCGCCTCGAATCGATTCGGATTGATCCGCGCAGCCAGTATCTGTCGTACCTTCCCATCGCGCCCGATCAGATAGGTGCGGGGCAGATCGCCTGTCCAGGCGGTGTCGATCGCTTTCAAAAACGCGTCCGGATCGCCGTCGGTCTTCAGGAACGTCGCGAATTTGGTTTTGTAGTATTGTATGAAGGGGATCACGTGGGCTTCCCGCTCTTTGACGGGATCGGTCGCAACGGAGATCACTTCCAGTCCCTGCGCATGGTAGTGATCGTACAGGAAGGGGAAGGCAGGATACTGGGCGGCGCTCGGTTCGTTCCAGGAGGCCCAGAAATTGACCAGCACGACCTTGCCCTGCGCGGCCTTGACCGCTTTCTCGATGCGGGCGGCATCCGCCAATTCCGCCAGAGGTACGGGCGGCGTGGCGCTCTCCTGTGCCCGAACCGGGACGGCGATGCCTGCCAGACCGCCGACCATCAATCCCAATATCACCCCGAAGACGTTTCCGCTGCGTCTCATATTAGACAAATTCACGATACTTTCCTGTGCCTCCCTGATCTGAACTACCGCGGCAAGGCTGTCCCGGTTTCAGCGACAGCGCCGCGTGCTACCAAAGTGGGAGACGCTGCGCTCGGAAAAGTTACCCCTCTCTCGGTGAAAACGGCATCTGTCGGGGCAGGCATGGTATAATGCTGTTGAAAACCAATTCACTCGTCCGACGAAAACACTGATTTCCATGTAACCTCGACACTGCAAAATCCACAAAAAATATGACAAGGGGGCTGTCGCCTTTAGGCGACATGGGGAATTGTCATCCTCTTGTGAAACGAGCCTAAAGCGAGGCTTTGCAATC
>JAYUMV010000463.1:0-4577 GCA_043762265.1 Chthonomonadaceae bacterium
CGAAGATCTGCTCCAGCGCGTTCGGCCCCTGGTAGAGCGGTCTCCAGGGCGGTAGGCCGCTTATGTGCGTGGCGATCTGTCGCAGGCTCACTTTCGCCACCGGAGAGTCGCCCGCCTCCGGGAAGAAATCTCCAATTGGCTGTCCCAGATGCAGGTCGCCTCGCTCTACACACTGCAGGAGCAGCGTGGCGGCGAACGGCTTCGAGATCGAGGCCATATCGAAAACCGTCTCCAGCGTCGTCGCGTAGGGTGCAGGCGCCGCGTCCGGCTGCGCCAGACCCAGTGCGCCCTGCGCCACGATCTGCCCATAGCGCAGCACCCGATAGACGGCAGCAGGATACATGCCTGCCGTGACTCCACGCTCCACCAGAGCCGTCAGGCGCTGAAGGCGCTCTGCATCGAAACCCAGTGCTGCGACATCGGCAGCGACCTCTTCCGTATTCACTCCGCTTCTCCTACTCTCAAACGGTAGATCGGGGCAGGGCGCGATCATGGCGGGCGAGCGCCGCATCGTGGGGCCGATTCTGCTGAACATAGAGCTGTATCAGAGCCTCATAGAGGCGGTCGGGCTGTTTGCCGCGTTCGGAGCCGCAGAGTGCCAGGGAGTTGAGGATCTCCCTCTCCGCTCCAGAGAGATTCCCCTGTTTCAGGAGTGTCTGGCCGAGACGTTCGCGCACATCAGGATCGTAGGGGTCTTGTTGAACGACGGCGTTCCAGAGGGGATCTGCCTTCATCTGCGCAGTGGCTTCTTTTTCGAACTGTGACAGGCCATCTGCGGCCACCTCATAGATGTCGGCTTCCGGATGGTCGTCCCCTAGATCCCACTCCCAGGTGCGGGTGCAGAGCGGCAGCAGGCACTGCACCGTCGCCCACCATTTCTGTACGGCGCGCGCGAAGTCACGGCGTTCTCGATAGACATCCGCTACCAGATAGGTAGGGTCGCCGAACCATGGCGCGGCCTCGCTGGCCCGATGAAAGAAGTCCAGAGCCCGTTCGTCATCGCCCCTGCTGCGCCGAGTGCAGCCGAGATGACTCAGGCTCTGCGCATCCTGGGCATCCAGAGCGGCCAGACGTTCGTAGAGTTCGCTATCGTTGCGTGGCAAGGGACCGGTCAGCAGAGCAGGCGGCAGATTCATTCCGCGCACGATCTTTCGTGTGTTTTCGTCCCCGCCTTCGCCGCTCTCGTCTGTTCCCTGCAGCTCCGTCTCATAGCGCCCCACGAGCACACAGCGCCGCAGGAAAGCTTCGAAATCAGAGGCGACGGGTTTCAGATACATGTCGTCCGTATCCCAGTAAAGGATAGGCCAGGCGCCATCGAGGTTGTTCGGCGTGCGGTAAAACCCGTACAATCCGCCTTCGTCCACAGCGCGTCCAAATGGCAGGAAGGACGGTAACATGCCGAACTCGCGGCCCTGTCCTCCTGCAATCGCTTCCAGGGAGAAAAATTCGCAGGGTGCCAGAAAGGGAGTCGAAAACTGGGTGTAGAAATGGGTAAAAGCAGTCGGCAGGCCAGTTCCCCAGAACTGCTCTACATCCGGGGGGCTGGCGCCCGCACGTGAAGAGGGGCGTTTATCGCTTCGGCTCATTGGGATACCTCCACAGGATAGTCAACAGGTGGAAGGAAGCTGCGAAGCGAGCAGAGAGAGCGAGCCAACGCAGTTCTATTCCGTACAGAGACGGGCATACCGGATACGAAAGAGGCCGCAAGCCTGGCGACCTACAAGCTCAGTATACCCGCCCCTGGTTCAGAAAGACAATCAAGGAAGAGAGCAAAATAGGGGGAGGGTTGGAAGGGTTCCAAAAGGATCAAAAAATTTCGCTGGCTTTGATGATCTCCTGCGCGGTGATTTTCATGTTCTGGCACCGGTCCCGGCTCATCTTCTGCATGGCGCGGAACGAGTCGGCCTCGCTCAACTTCCGTTTCTCCATCAGCAGGCCTTTAGCCTTTTCGACCAGTTTGCGTGTTTCGAGGGTTTCACGCAGATCGCTCGTCTCCTGAAGGGCCTCTTGCAGGGCATGAAAGCGGGCGATGCAGGTACGAATATTGGGGAGGAGTTGTTCACTGGTAATCGGTTTTACAAGATAACCACACGCCCCGGCATCCAGCGCGGCATCGACGGAGGTATCGTCGCTGTAGGCAGTCAGCATAATGATCGGAACCGTCATCATCTGAAGAATTTCGCGGGTCGCTTCGATGCCGTTGATGTCACCGGGCATGTTGATATCCATGAGAATGAGATCGGGCTGCAACTCCTTTGCCAGTTCGATCGCCTGTTTGCCCTCTACGGCCTCTCCCACCACTTTGTAGCCCGCCTTCTGCAGCGCCTTGCGGATCTGCATTACGGTGACGCCCACATCCTCACAAATCAACGCACGCTGGAGAGTCGTCGTCTCAGAAGCCATTCGCGTGTCCTTTCCACCGATACTCACTGTTGGGGAGCCGTTCCACAACCTTACTCTTAACGTACGCAGAGGAGACCAGAGCAGTTCCAGAAATGACGAATAGCTCGCTCCTAATGTTCCCCCAAAAAAGATCCCTGCTGACGTTGTCATCAGCAGGGATGTCTCTATAGAGGGACCTCTCAGAAGGCGAGTTCACTCGCCTTCTGAGAAAGCCGATTTAGAAGTGGACGCCCAGGCTCGTCGTGATCGTCGAGAAGTTGGAGTGTCCGTTGGCCCCAACGACCGGGGCGAAACCGCCACCCTGATTGTCAGAGTTTCCCATCTGGTAAGCGACCTTGAAGATCGAGTTCGGGGTCAGGGCCAGACCTGCACCCAGAGTGATGTACTGCTCGGTCGGGCGGGAACGACTGCCGGAGAGCGACGTGTTCGGGCTGAGGTCGTACATTACGCCCTCGTAGCCGCCATCCAGGGTGATGATCTTGTTCAGGTGGAACTTCAGACCGGCCGTAGCGCGGTAGATGTTGTCACCGATGCCGAACCCGGTCGTGCCGTTGCCAGCAGGCTGCGGGCGGTTGCGGGCGCCTTCGAGGTAGTCGGCTCCTGCATAACCGGAGACCATCTTGGTGAAGTTGTATCCAACGCGGACGTACGGGCCACGCACGTTGGTCGGGTTGTACCAGTTGCCGATCTTGTTCCAGTATCCAGGAGCCTGGAAGCGGGGATCGATGTACTGGTAGCCGGCCTGTGCGGTCAGGGGTCCGGTGTTGTAGCCAACGTTCAGCAGGTAGGCGTTGTTGTCCTCGTTGTTCTGACCGTCACCCTTGTCGATGCCGACCTGGGTCACGCTCTTGGAACCTTCGGCATTGATCGTCAGGCGTCCAATGGGGTTCACCTTCAGGTTCGCTCCATAGATGATGACGTTGTCGAAGGGAGACGCCGAACCGTCCTGGTTGATACCGCCAGAGAGGGGTCCATTCAGGTTGCCGCGGCTAAAGTCGATCAGGGTCAGGCCCACTTCTGCGGTCTTCATGATCGGAATACCGATGTGAATACCCGTGTTCTGCGCCGATTCGATCTGACCGAGCGCCACAAGGCCGATCGGCTTGCCGAAGCCGCCGAACGGGCTGTTGGAGCCACCGGGCGTGTTCGCAGTCCCGCCGACGAGCGGCGTGTTGAACAGAACACCGGCATCCGTGGTCACGTTGCTGGTGACACCTGTCCAGATGGACGAGGTAACGCTGCCGAACTTGGCGGACAACTTGAAGCCGTCCTGCACGTAGTTGCCATCATCGTACCAGGGCAGGCTGAAATACGCATCGTAGTCGGGGCGGTAGAAGGTGAGCGGTGTGACCTGCTGCTTGTAGCGACCAACAATGAAGTTCGTACCGCTACCGAAGTAGGTGATCGGGATAGAGACGTTGGCTTCGTACAGCGTAGTGGCCTGGCGTCCGCCTACATTAAGGCCTGCTCCTGCCAACCCACCACCAAAGCCGCCGCCGCCGAACGCGCCACCAAGGGCTCCAGCGCCGAAGCCGCCGCTCAGGGTCTCACCGCGATAGGCGAGGTAGTTGCTGCTCACCAGATCGCCGTGGAACTTGACGCCATGTCCGACATTGCCGTCCACCAGGAGGTGGAGGTCATTGACGACGGTGTCGCCCTGACCGATGTGGCCGTTCGCCGCGCGGCCCATGCCGCTATAGTCCGCAAAAGCGTACTTGGAGAAGTCCTGTCGGTAACCGGTGAAGACCTCGCCATGAACTTTGACCAGGTGGTCGAGTTCGTTCTGGATCGCATCGACACGCTTGCCGAGAGCATCCAGACGGCTCTTGATATTGTTGATATCCATGCCCAGAGTGGCGAGTTCCTTCTGGAACATGTCGGTCAGTTTCAACAACTGCTCGACTTCGGCGGGGGTCATGCCGGGAGGGCCGACATCGCCCTTACCGCCCATATCGCCCGTATCGCCCTTCGCTCCAGGAGCGCCGTCTTTACCGGGAGTGCCAGTGCCAGTGCTGGCAGGGGGGAGAGCGGCCAGAGCGCGCTGCAGTGCAACGGCGAACTCGTAGCGGGTGAGAGTGCGCTGACCCTGGAAGTATCCGTTCGGGTAGCCTTTGATGATTCCTTTGGCCTGCAGCTCAGTGACAGCCTGGTAAGCCCAGTGGGTGGGCTTGACG
>JAYUMV010000464.1:0-2133 GCA_043762265.1 Chthonomonadaceae bacterium
TAGAGGTGGGTGCGGCGGAATCCACGGTCCACAAAAGTCTGTTGGTTGAGATTCCAGATCAAGATGGATTCGAATTTCGTCGGATGGGCAAAGTCAAAGCGCACCCAGGCCGGGGACGCGGGCAGGCCCGGCGCAGGGGCACGAGAGGAAGGGGTGTCGGCTGTATGCCACATGGTCGAGCCCGACTGTATATTGTCGTGCGCTGCCCCGGCCATTCCCGATCCATCGATCAGATGCGCCGGGATGTGGTTTTCGCTCCAGGCGCTCGATGCGACCACCTTGATCTGATCGGCTGGAACGGTGGGGATCAGGTTCCCCAGCAGGACCCCTGCGGCCCCATCTCCCTGGCGCGCCGCACTGCTGAAGAGCTGCTGTGCTTTATTATCGCTCGCCATCACCCCGTCTCCATCCCGGTAGCGCTGCCCCATTCGGAGCTGGCCATAGGAGTCGTTTGCAGCGGCGAGTTTGAGATCGACGTCCAGGTTATCTGCGTTCGGATCCATCGCATGGACCAGGAACTTCTCATCGTATGCGGCAACGTCGTAGGCGTTCACACCCGACGCGGTTTTCAGGAACGCATGGACGCGCCGCATCTCTTCGATGTTTGTGGGAGTAGGATGGGAAAGCAGGGCAAAGCATGCGGATCTCCTCCGGAATAGGGATCACGGGAGCATGTTTCGATGACGTTATTATAGCACGTATCTCTGCTTGCGCCACACGGTCAGAAAGGACTGTCGAACGGGTCGGATCCCTGATGTTGTTGTATCGCGGCATGAATCTCAGGATGATTTCGGCTCATAGCCCTGAGGACAAGACCGCCCGTTTTGGGATCCGCTCCGCGACGGAGCAGAAGGCGGACCATTTCAAGATTTTTGCTTACGACAGCAAGCAGCAGTGGAGACATGTTGGCGCCAGGGGCGCCATTTGCGTCTGCTCCGCTCTCGAGCAAGAGTTTCACCCTCTCCTCGTCGTCACGCTGCACGGCATGCCCTAGAATCCCTATCATCTCGTTCGGCTCGTTGCAGTCCGCGCCGAGTTGGAGCAGCGTGCGTGCCATCGCGTGGTCGCCCCGATGGATGGCCATTTCCAGACTAGACATCCGCCGAGGTACATCGGGGTAGCTTCGTGGATCTGCTTCTAATCCTGCGGGCATGGCATCGAGCGTTGCAATCTTCTGGTCCTGCGGTATAAGGAGGCGCAGGCTCTCAGTGTCTCCCCGCCGCGACCAGGCGCATCGATCTTCGCGCCTCTGGCGATCAGCAGGCGCATGGTCTCGATCCTACCGTTGCGTGTGGCCGTCACGAGCGGAGTGCTATAGAATCCAGGTTCACCCTCGATATTCGCCCCCCGATCTAGAAGCAGGTGAGCGATCTCCGGATTGTCTATGAAGGGAACGTCGGTTAGGCGATTCTCGGCTTCACGCTCCGCCTGGATCTTCTCGATGGTTTGCTGGACTGCCTGCCAGGCGGGATCGGCGTCTGGTCCGTCCGCTAGTCTGCTTTCGGCCCTCCGCAGTGCGCCCGGCCGGAACTGATCTATTTGAGATTGTCGAGGCCGTTTACATCCGCGCCCTGGTCCAGAAGGGAACTGATCCGAGCGATGTCGTGTGCAGCGACCACTTTGTGCAATGGCAAATCGGGAAAGAGAGTATCAGAGCGCATCGGACCAGACCTTCATGTCAAAAGATATTCTCAGTACGCGGCGCTCGACAACCGCGTTTCAGCAGTTGGAAGCGAGAATTTCGAAGCACCTGTCCCGCGCGTTCTTATCGTTTTTGTTCTTCAATAGTCTATCCTTGCTCCAGCTCTCCCGCCAATACCGTAGCTCCACTTTCCAGGGAAGGGTCGATAGCAGCCTTTACGATGGCGGCGGCAAAGGTTTCGACCGTTAGCAAATCGCCGACAGCCTGTCGGCGTTGCTCTATCAGGTTCGGGTGCGCACGTTGCAACAGCTTGGCCGTAATCGTGTCCTCGATCAGATCGCCGCTCACGACCACAAGCGACACCCCCTTGTGCTCCAGTTCCGGCAGACGTGCCCTCAGAGCCTGTTCGCCCGCGTGTTTACTGGCGGCAACGGATTCGTACTCCGCCAGTCCGTTCCTCGTGCCATAGAAGTGCGCCGGATGGCTGGTGA
>JAYUMV010000465.1:0-21989 GCA_043762265.1 Chthonomonadaceae bacterium
TCGGTGTGCGGAGCCATGCCAGCGATCTTCTCACGCAGGGTCTGACCGAGATCGACGCTGGAAATCAGTTCATCCCATGTTGTGCCTGCGAGAAGATAGGTACTGCCGTCTGCCTCGACGACCGGCCCCTGTGCAATACGATAAAGTTTCACTTTGGCTCCTTACTGGATTTTCTACATCACGCATAGCGGTCGGGACTGAGCGCCTCCAGAGCGAGGGAGGGCTTCTCGTCCGAAAGAAGTTCTGCCATTAGTTTACCCGTTACGGGGCCGAGACTGAGGCCCATCATGGAATGCCCTGTCGCGGCAGAAAGGTTGGTGTAGCGTCCAAAGCGTCCGACATACGGCATTCCGTCCGGCGAGCAGGGGCGCAGGCCGCGCCAAACCGGTAGGTCTCGAAAATCTTCGACTTTGAACTCAGGGAAATAGTTGGGAATGGACTTGAGAATTCCGTTGACGCGAGCCGGATTGATCGTCTCGTCCAGACCAGTGATCTCCATGGTGCCGCCAAAACGCAGGGTGTCGCCCATCGGGGTGACCGCAACCCGCGCCTCCGTGAAGATTGAGCAGAGGTTTGGCTGTTGTCGAGGTTTGGGGAGCGTGACGCTGTAACCTTTCCCGGCCTGCATCGGCAGGTTCAGTTGGAGCCCCTTCACGATCTGCGGCGACCAGGATCCGCCCGCCAGCACATACTCATCCGCGGTCAGGTCGCCATGGTTCGTCTGCACCGCTTCGATCTTGCCGTTGCCGACCCGCCAACCCGTCACTTCCGTCTCCCAATGGAATGTCGCTCCGCCCGCTTCCAGCGCCTGGGTCAACTCCGCGACGAACTTCTGCGGAGTCAGATGGCAGTCCTGCGCAAAGTAGACCGAGCCCGCCACCTCCATCGTCACGCCGGGATCGCGTTCCGCAGTCTGTTTCGCGTCCAGCACCTCGGCTTTCAGGCCAAGGCGCTGTGCCTTCTCGACCAGTTCCGCCTCTTCGTGCAGGGTCTTCTCGGTCTTGCACAACATCAGGAGGCCCTTCTGCACCAGGCCGAACGCATTGTCCGTGCGGGCCGCGAACTCCTCGTAACAGCGCCTGCTCTCCAGATTCATGTCCCGCAGGAGAGGCCCGGAGCGAGCGACATGTCCCGCGTTGGCCGACCGCCAGAACTGCCAGCCCCATTTCAGGAGATCGCGAGAAATGCGTGGGCGCACATAGAACGGGCTTTCGGGGTGCCACATCACGCGCAGGCCGTAGGCGACCATGCCAGGGGCTGCCAGCGGCACAAAATGGCTAGGGACGATCATTCCAGCATTGCCCAATGAACAGCTATCGTGCTGCACCCCTCCCCGCTCTACCAGTGTGACCTGGTGCCCCTTCTGCATGGCGTAGTAGGCCGTGCAGAGGCCGATCACACCGCCTCCCACAATCAACACGGATTTCGATTTCGACATAGAATGGAGAACCTTTGTGAACGGGATTTCAATCTCGATATGCTCTAGCGTATGCCCATGCAGAAAGGGTCGGCAGGATCGAGCAGCAGGGTGGATTCGGCGTTAATGTACGCTCTGCCTCGTATCGTAGGTTTGACAATTGTCGGATTAGGCTGGGTCTTATTCAGGCTTTTGACATTCGAGGTGTCGACGATCTCGACAGAGCCTTCGAAGAGAGTGCCGACGATGCTCTCCTGCCGCCAGATAGCGCCGGAAGCGAGTTTGCCGTCGGCGGCAAGGCAGGCGAGTTTCGCACTGGTGCCTGTGCCACAGGGCGAACGGTCATAAGCCTTGCCGGGACAGAGAACGAAGTTGCGGCTATCAGCATTCGGATTGGGGGAGGGAGAGAAGAGTTCGATATGGCCTATTTCGTAGCCAGCGTGTTGAAGCGCTTGTCGAATGCGCCAGGTGAAGTCCGTCAGCCTCTCGACGTTCGCGAGGGTCAACTCCTGGCCGTGTTCACTGACCAGAAAGAATACGTTGCCACCCCATGCGATGTCGCCTGTTATGGCGCCAAAGCCCTCGACCTCTACCGTCACATCTTGTTCCATGCGATAGGACAGCACGTTCTGAACCGAAACGCTGCCGTCCTGTTCCAGTTCCGCCGTCACCACGCCAACGGGCGTCTCGATTCGGTGCTGGCCTGGCCCGATGCGTCCGAGATGGGCGAGGGTTGCCATCAAACCGATGATACCGTGCCCGCACATGCCGAGCAAGCCCACGTTGTTGAAGAAGATGACACCCGCCACACAACTGAGATCGTGCGGCGCTAAGAGCAGTGCGCCGACCATCACATCGGAGCCACGCGGTTCGTTGACGACCGCCGACCGGAATGAATCGAAGTCGTCTTGAAAACGCTTTGCACGCTCCTTTATCGGGCCATCGCCAAGATCGGGGCCGCCACTGATGACGATACGAGTCGGCTCGCCTCCGGTATGAGAATCCACGGTCTGAACACGCCGCACGGCGCTGTCGGTCGTCATGGTCTAGACTTTCTCTCTCACCGGAATCTGCGGGCGCGCCTCGATCCCCTTATGGATGATCGCCAGCACCTCTTCGCGCTCCTTACCTTCGATGGTCAGTCGGGGCGCACGCACCCACTCCGCGCCAAGCCCGCACTCCTGCACCAGGAGTTTGATATACTGGACGAACTTCAGCGGAATGTCGAGATGCAGCAGCGGCATATACCAGCGGTAGATCTCCCGCGCCTTTTCCCACTGTCCGCTCGCCGCCAGGTCCCACAGGTACTGATTTTCAGCAGGGAAGGCGAGCCCCACCCCGGCTATCCAGCCCTCTGCGCCCAGGAAAATGCTCTCCAGGGCCAGATCGTCCACCCCCGTAAAGATCGTGTAACGGTTGCCGACCAGATTGAGGATGTCGGTGATGCGGCGCACATTGCCCGACGACTCTTTGATGGCGACCAAAGTCTTTTCATCGGAGAGTTGCTCGAACATCTCGGGGGTGATGTCTACCCCATACGCGAGCGGGTTGTTGTAGACGATGATCGGCAATCCGCTGGAACGGGCGACCGTGCGGAAATGAGTCATTGTTTCGCGGGGGTCCGATTTATAGACCATCGCCGGAAGCACCATCAGCCCGTCCGCGCCGAGATCCTCCATGTCGCGCGCGTAGCGACTGGCCGCCGCCGTGCTGCACTCGGAGATGCTGCTCAGAACCGGCACGCGCCCGTTGCTCACCTCGATGGCAGTCTTCACGACCAGGCGCTTCTCCTCCGGCTCCAGCGTGACGTTCTCGCCCAGCGAACCCAGCATGATGATGCCCTCGACTCCCGACGCGATCAACGCCTCGATATGCTGCGCGGTCGCTTCCAGGTTCAGGCTCTGGTCTTGATGAAACTGAGTAGTAACGGCGGGAAAAACCCCAGTCCAACGTGCTGCCATGTCATTTCCTTCTCACGAAACGTAAAATCGGGTCAGGCCAACGGAAATTTGGCCTGACCCATAGTGTACCTGCTAAACCTTCCAGCGATACATTATCGAAGCACTTTGCCTTTGACATCCAGCACCTGCGCGGCGGCGACATCGTTGCCGAGAATGTCCCAGTTTTTGAGCGTCCAGACGACTTTCTTGTCGTGATTCACTTCGATGATCTGCGGATTATTAGGACCGGCATGACTGTTGCCGAAGACGACATTACCGTTGGGAAGGACTTCCAGATGGGTGATCCAGCAGAGATGAATGCCGGGCAGTTCGTCGCGCTCGACGCTCCAGACCGTCTTGCCTGCCGGAGTGACCTCGAAGACGCGGTTGTTGTTGCCGCCCGCGATCATGGTGTCGCCGTTCTTCAGGCGGACTGCGCCGAAGACGTTGATGCCGTGGCCGTCGTGGCCGCCAGTTTCCGGCTGTCCGACCAGATCCATCGTATAGGACCAGACGACCGTGCCCTTCTCATCGTATTCGCGGAGTTTGCCGTCGCCTTCGTGCGCGACGAGATAGTGTCCATTGTCCAGTTGGCGCACCAGGCGGGTGTCGCGATGCGGGCTCTCGTGATCGACCGTCAGCGGCACTTCCTTGACGATATTGCCCTCTTTATCGACCTCGATGATGCGCAGATTGCCGGTTTCCCCAATCATCGTGTTGCCGTTTTTCAGACGCTGAAAGCCATGGATCTCGACATCCCCAGCATAGGGCGCTTTCGGTTTGCCTTCCCATTTCCAGACGACCTCTTTGCTTGGCGTCACTTCGACGATGGTGCGCGGCCCGGTGTTGAGCAGCATATTGCCGTTGGGCAGCGCGGAGATGTCGTGGGACGTGTAGTTGCAGGGCATCTCCCATTCGATCTGCCCGGTCGGACCAAGAATGAGGGTTCGGCCCTTATCCTGCACAACGATTCGGTGCGTGACAGCGGTATCCCGGTGACGGGTAGGCTTGTCGGCGCGAGCCGCAACGAGGCCGGAGATTCCGGTGAGGGCGAACAGCGAGGCGATTACGATACGCTTCATTGGGTAGTTTTCCTTTATGCGAAGATCTGCTATGCGAAGATCTGCTATGCGATGATCTGTTTTATCGGATCAGCGCCTTCGACGCCGACGAGTTTCTGGTTGAGCCCGCCATAGAAATAGGTCAGGCGATTCGGATCGAGCCCCATCTGGTTGAGCATCGTCGCGTGCAGATGTTTCACCTTGAACGGATCTTCGACCGCTTTGCTGCCGATCTCATCGGTCTGGCCTACGCTGACGCCTCCCTTGATGCCGCCGCCCGCCATCCACATCGTAAAACCGTAGGAGTTGTGGTCGCGGCCAGTGCCGACCGCATACTCAGCAGTCGGCTGACGCCCGAACTCGCCGCCCCAGACGATCAGGGTGCTGTCGAGCAGGCCGCGCTGCTTCAGATCCTTCAGCAGACCGGCGATCGGCTTGTCGGTCTCTCCCGCGTGCAGGCCGTGGTTCTCGGTGATGTCGTTGTGCGCGTCCCAGGTCGTTTCGGTATGTGCGCCACCGCTGTAAAGCTGAATGAAGCGCACGCCGCGCTCGACCAGTCGCCGCGCCATCAGGCACTGCCGTCCGAACACCGCAGTATGCTTGTCATTCAGGCCATACAGTTCTTTGATATGCTCGGGCTCGCTGGTCAGATCCGTCGCTTCGGGCGCGCTGGACTGCATCCGGTAGGCGAGTTCGTAGCTGGCGATACGCGCGGAGAGGTTGGAGTTGTCGCTGCGCAGCGCCTCGTGTTCGGAGTTGTATTCCTTCAGCGTATCGAGCATCTGCCGTTGCAGGTTGTCGCTGACCTCTTCAGGACGCTTCAGGTCCAGAATAGGCGTTTCCCCTGCATTGATGACTGTCGCCTGGTAAGTGGCGGGCATATAGCCGCTGCTCCAGTTTTTAGGTCCGCTGATAGGGCCTCCACGCGGATCTAGCATCACGACAAAGCCGGGCAGGTTCTGATTGACGGTGCCCAACCCGTAATTTGTCCACGATCCGATACACGGGCTGCCGCTCAGGATTTTGCCGCTGTTCATCTGCAACATGGCCGAGCCATGAATCGGCGAGTCGGCGGTCATGGAGTGAATGAACGATATATCATCGACGCAGGAGCCGAGATGCGGAAACAGGTCGGAAACCCACTTGCCGCACTGACCATACTGCTTGAACTTCCACTTCGGCTCCACGATACGGCCCTGGTTCTTGTGCCCGCCACGCCCAAAGGTCGTGACATTGATCGTCTTGCCGTCCATTCCATACATCGTCGGCTTGTAGTCGAAGGTATCGATCTGGCTCGGCCCGCCATACATGTAGAGGAAAATGACCGATTTCGCCTTCTGGGGAATCATCGGCTTCTTCGGAGCCAGCGGATTCTGGAAAGGCGTTACCCCATCGGCGCGCACCGATTGCGTATCGAGAAAGCCTTCACCCGCCAGCATCGAAGCCAGCGCCACGGAGGTAAAGCCGCCGCCCGCTTCCCAGAGAAACTCGCGCCGTGTACGCCCACAGAAGCCGCCGTTCGCAGCAGTATCGGATTTTCGGAATGGATGATTCATAACGTACTCTCTCCTCACGAACAGGACAGGATTTTAATCCAGATACAGGAACTCATTAAGGTTCAGGGCAACGACGCAGAAGTAGCGTAGCGCGTTTTGCGCACTCAGATGTTGGTCCGTTTCGGCCTTGTGCAGGAACGCCACGCCACGGGCGATCTCCTTCGCCGTCGGCTCGCGCTGGAACACGCGCCAGAGCGTGAACTTCACTTCGGCAGTCGGATCGGCACCGGCGCTCTTCTGCACCAGGTCTGCGAAGAGGCCTGCCTGAGCATTGCTGAAGGTGCTGTTGATCATACCGAGCGCCTGCGTAGGCTGTGTGGTCGCAAAGCGCACAGGACAGGTGGTGTCGGTGTCGGCGGCATCGAAGCTGGCCAGGATCGGCAGGGCCAGCGAACGCTTGATGTGGATATAGACGCTGCGGCGGGCCTGCTCTTCCGGTGTGGAAGTGAACCAGTTGGCTCCCGGCACGGACTGACCTGCCAGCACTTCGCGCGGCATCGTCGGATAGATGCTCGGACCGAACATCTTCAGGTTGAGTGTGCCATCGACTGCCAGAATGGAGTCCCGCACCTCTTCGGCTTCCAATCGGCGCATATCGAATCGCCAGTATAGATTATTCTCCGGATCCTGCGCCAGCGCCTTCGGGTCGGACTGCGAGGACATCTTCCAGGTGTTGGACATCAGCAGCATCTTGTGCATCTTCTTCAGCGACCAGCCCTGATCGACGAATTCGGTGGCGAGCCAGTCGAGAAGTTCCGGATGCGAGGGCCGATCGCCGAGTTTGCCGAAGTTGCTGGTGGAGCGCACGATGCCGCGTCCGAAGTTGTACTGCCAGACCCGGTTCATGATGACGCGTGAGGTCAACTGATTGTCTTTGCTCGCAATCCAGTTGGCGAGCGCCAGCCGTCGGCCACTCGTGTTTCCGGTCGCAGGAGGCGCAATGATCGGTTTCGGCGGGGCAAGGATCTGGAGGAAGGCAGGCTGCACCTCATCGCCGGGCACATGCGGATTGCCGCGCAGCAGGATATGGGTGGGAGGCGCATTCCGCCCCTTTTCGGTGATTACGAGCGCCTGCTCCAGAGCAGGCGGCGGATTCTTGGCCAACTCCTGCTGCTGTTTCACCAGCGTCAGATAGTTGTCGTACTGCACCTGGCTCAACTTGGCCGGAACGCGCAGATGGAGGAGAGCGGGCCGACGCACCTCGGTCTTGAACTCTTCCTTCTCCAGCGGTGAGAAGTCGTTCAGGACCGTTTTCACAATCGCGTCGATCTGCCCCTGCACGCCGTCCACCTTCAAGCGATAGGCCTGGTTTGCAGCGGCGTACCTGCTACGATCCGCCTCTGGCGTGAGGGTGTGCAGGGAGTTTTCGGGTACGGGATTGCCGTAGCGTGTGGTGCCCTGGAAGAACGAGACCAGACTATAGTAGTCCTTCTGCGGGATCGGATCCAGTTTGTGGTCGTGGCAGCGGGCGCAGTTGATGGTCAGGCCAAGGAAGGTCTGGCCTGTCGTCGCCACGATGTCGTCGAGTTCATCGTAGCGGGCCTGTTCCGGATCGGCGGGCTCGTCGTCCCACTGACCCAGTCGGTAGTAGCCGGTCGCGATCATTGTCTCGGGCGTGACATTCGGCAGTTCATCGCCCGCCAACTGCTCCCGGATAAACTGATCGTACGGCTTGTCGGAATTGAAGGCGTTGATCACATAGTCGCGATACCGCCAGACGAAGGGTTTAGGATTGTCGCGCTCGAAGGAGTTCGTCTCCGCATACCGAACCAGATCGAGCCAGTGCCTTCCCCAGCGCTCGCCGTAGTGCGGCGAGGCGAGCAGGCGATCCACCACCTTCGCCCAGGCATAGTCCGATTTATCGGCGAGGAACGCCTGCACTTCCGCAGGCGTCGGCGGCAGGCCGGTCAGATCGTAGTAGGCGCGGCGAATCAGCACGGCGCGACTGGCAGAAGGCGCGGGCTTCAGCCCATTCGATTCTAGCTTGGCGAGGATAAACGCATCGATCGGATTGCGGACCCACGCCGCGTTTTTCACGGTCGGGATCCGGGAACGCTTCACGGGCTGAAAGGCCCAGAACTTCATGGTTTCGGCGTTCACCTGCGGCGGGATGATCCCGGTCGGCGCTTTGGCGGCAGCCTCCGTGCCCGGCGTCCACGGCAGGCCCATTTTGACCCATTTTGTCAGGATCTCGATCTTGTCCGGCGACATCTTGCCGGACGGCGGCATCTGCCGTCCGTCGTAATGGATGGCTTTGACGAGAATACTCTCTTCGGGCTTGCTCAGCGAGACAGCGGGACCGGACGCCCCGCCTTTGAGCAGGGTGGACCGGTTGTTCAACTGAAGATCACCGCTCAGCTTGGCTCCGGCGCCGTGGCAGGCGAAGCAGTTGGCCTGGAGCACAGGTTTCACCTGCGTCTCGAAGAACCTAATCTGCTCCGCCGAAAACGCAGTCTGTCCGTCCTTCGACGGCGATTTCGCATCCGTGCCACGGGTCTGCGCGGGCGCGATCACCACACCACACAGCAGCCCTACCGTCGCCAACGCGCCGCCGAGAGGCAACGCCAGGAGTCTCTTCATACTTCCGACACCTTTCTTACCCGAACTGAGTTCACAACACGCGCGGCTCCCCGCTCTATCCCTTTACGTTCCCGATCCTATCCTTAGTTTCAGGCGCAGACGGTGCTGCGCGGGCGCAGGGATGTGGAATGCCCCGAAAGCGCATCGGTCATGACGACCGGCACGACCGATTCCGTCAGATGGTCGATAATGGCGGCGACCGCCCCCTGCCGCTTGCTGCCGCGCGCCTGCACGATACGACAGTCGGCGAAGGAGGGCGGCAGAGCCCGTTTGCCGGTCTCCGCGATCAGCCGGTCCAACAGCGTCTTGTCGGCGGAGAAGAGACGGCTATGCACGAACAGAGTAGAGGGATTGAAAAGATTGATAACAGCCGCCAGTCCGATCGCCAGATACCGACCGATGCGATCAAGTTCGGCATCCGCCGTCAGTGCGCCCTCTTCCAAAAGCGCCAGCACCTCGGTGACGGTGAGCTTGCGCCCCATCCGTTGCGAGAGCATAAAGGCGAGGGCCGCATCGCTGCCGACCGTCTCCAGACAGCCGTGATTGCCGCAGCCACAGAGCCTGCCCTCCAGATCTACCGTGATATGCCCGATCTCACCGGCTAGCCCCGCATGCCCGGTCAACAGGCGTCCGCCGCTCATAACGCCGAGCCCGATCCCGGTGCTCACGTCGATCATCGCGAAATCGTTCATGTTTTTCGCCGCGCCAAAGTGCCGTTCTGCCAGGCAGAGGGCATGCGACTCCTGCACAAGAATGACGGGGATACCGAGTCGCTCCGTGAGGTCATGGCTGGGGGAGCGCTGATTGGTGAGTGGGACGTTGGGAGAGAGCATGCCGCGTCCCTGCCGATAGTCGATCAGGCCCGGCATACTGATCGCCATGCCCAGCGTGGTCACGTTCGGACGGGTCATCAAAACTTGCGCGTAGTCGCAGGCGGTGTCGAGGAGTGTTTCGTAGGTATCGGGAGTGAGAAACTGAGTCTCGCGGTTCTCGTGCAGTCTGCCATCCAGACCAGCAGCGACCAGGCGACACTGCGAGGCGTCGATCACCAGTCCCAGCACCTGCACGGTCTCACTGGCGAGACGCAGTTTGCGGGCGGGGCGACCGCGCAGATCTCCGTCGGCATCGCCCTCTTCCAGCAGTCCGGCGCGCAGCAGCGATTCGACGGCGCGGGAGGCGGTCGGAGCGCTGATGCCAGAATGCCGAGCGACTTCCGCACGAGACTGCGGTCCGCGCGCGCGAATGGTACGCAGCACCTGACGCTCGTTGATCTTACTGAGGAGGGCAGGTTGAACGAGAGAGGTGTTGCTCATGAGGGAAGTATACCCAGCGCGGTCTCTTTTGTCAAGGCTCTTTACTAAACATCTGCACCAAAACGTTCAATAGCCCCGGAGCCTTGTTCCCTCTATACGAACGAGCCTTGCGCGGGGTATGCTCTCCCTATCCGTTTTGAGCGACAGGAGGCCTCCGATGGCGAAGTTTCTGGAGCGCGTCGGGCATCGCGGCGCGCCGCGCGTGTTCCCGGCGAACACCATGCGCAGCTTTCAACATGCGGTCGAGTTAGGCTGCACGATGGTCGAATGCGACGTACGACAGACCATCGACGAGAAACTCGTTCTGGCGCACGATCCCCACGTCCGTGCAACCGACGGCACGGTCTACGAGATCGCCGCGCACACAAGCAACGCCCTGGCTGCGCTCGACCTTGGGGCGGGCGAAGGCGTCCCTCTGCTGTCGGATCTCGTGGCCTGGGCGCAGGGTCGGTGCCGCATCATGGCGGACATGAAATGCGAAGGCAATGATGTGGAAGCACTGGTGGCGGAGACGCTGTCGCCTCTCTCGGCTGCCGATAAAATGGTGCCGGGAGCGGGCGCTGTGAGCCGCGAACGCTTCCGCGCCGCCGATCCCACCCTTCCCCTCTCTTTTTCGCTCGGCGGTCGCGATCCCCACGACCTCAGCGAAGAACAGTTCCAAACCTATCTCGCCACCCTGACTACGGAGGCCGTCACCTGGCAGTATCCGCTTCTCACCCCCGAGCGCATCCACAGGCTCCACGCCCGCAACCTTCGCGTCTTCGCCTGGACCGTAGACGATGACGCTATCATGCACCGACTGGTGGAGGCAGGCGTCGATGGCATCATCAGCAACCGCGCCGACCTGATCGTACAGCTTTGACTCCACGAGATTGTCGCCGACCGTCTACTGAGGCTCGGTAGCATCCAGCGCATGGCGCTTCAGATCATCGAGCGCTACAAACTCCAGAGCCGAAACGTGTGTCGCCGCCAGAAATACAGGTGGAGCCATATTTTCGTCCAGCGCCTCTTTCCAACGCTCCACACAGAGACACCAGCGGTCTCCGGGTTTCAGCCCGTTGAAGCCATAGGAGGGAGCGGGCGTAGAGAGATCATTGCCCTGTGCCTTGGAGTAGTGCAGAAAATCTGCTGTCATCTGAGCGCACACAAGGTGCAGGCCATAGTCTCCTGGCCCGGTATCACAACAGCCCGTCCGATAGAAGCCGGTCATCGGCTGGTTCCCGCAAATCTCCAAATTCCCGCCCAACACATTCATCGCCATCAGGTTTCCTCTCCCTCGCCAGTACACTACCCAAAAACAAGAGGACGCCGTCGCCAGCGTCCTCTCTATTATACACTTCTCGCGGCGCTCAGTGCAGCATATCGAGTAGAAAACTGGCAATCGTGGCCGCGCCCACGATCAGCGCCAACACGATCATAGCGGAAAACAGGAACGCAGTCACCGCAGCCAAGCGTGTGCGCCAGGGATTAGGCGCGGCAGGCGCGACGAACACCGGTTCCGGCAAAGGCTCAATCGCATCAACCATCAAGAAACGGCCCAGTTCGACCTCGTTGTCCGGAGCCATCAGCCGACCAAGATCCCAATCCAGGCGCAACACACCGTCCTCCTCTTTTTCACCGGAAGTCAGCGTTGCGGCCTTCATCATCTCCACTCCCAGCCTGAGATAGCCTTGCTGAGTCGCCGTGAAGGTATAACTCTCCTCATCGAACATCATCTGAACCGCCGCTTCCGGATTCGGAATCACGGCGTCCAGGTCGCGCACCGTCAGAAGCAGCCACTTGTGTTGTTCTTCCGTCATTGTGTCTCGCCTCCCTTCCTGCACAATCACTCTCAGGGAAGCCTTCCATGCGGAAACGGGTGAATAGAAACAGAAAGTATCTGCGACTTTCAGAACGAGCGGCTTTACCAGTCGCGCCAGCGACCAGCGAGGTCCTCACAGTCGTGCAGGCCGCAAGCATAGACGATTTCGTCGAACGCTTCACAAATGTCTTCGCGCTCGATTGTCTCGATAAAGTGCGCGTTCCGTTCGTCCAGTGCATTGAAACACAAAATACAGTCTCGCAGGATACGAATGCGTGGGCGAACGCCGGGGTCTGACCCGAGCGCCATCAAGCCAGGAATGGTGAGTGAGCACAAGAAGATCTCGCAGTTGAAGGTTGTTCAAGGCGGGAGATTCCGTACCAATCCAACGTGACCCTGCTACCAGCGCCATCGGCGCACCTTTGCGCTTCTCTTTCTCCGTGCTGGTGTGCCGCAACACCCTGCAGATGCTCAAGAGCCCGTTGGGCAAGGAAAACAGAAACGCCGTTCCAGGCTCCGGCAGAGGCACGCTCCCCTTCTTTCTCGCCATAACACCTCCGACAATCCTGGATTACTGTACTTAGCGCTCCCCACAATACCGAAAGAAGCGGAAAGTACCTGCAAAATATGTATCTGCGCGCCGTAATCCTCGCTTCGAGCTTTGAGCCGGTTCCTCTTAATAGCAGGATTTTGGCAGCGCGAAGTAAAACTTTAGGATCAACTGGCAATCAGGCTGTTGTAGCAAGTTGGAGCGTTTTGGGAATGACCACCGTTTATCATATCACCCATGCAGACAATCTGTCTCTTATTCTTGAACAGAATGGTCTTTGCTGTGACAATGAACGCAAAACCAGGCAACTTGCGCCGGTTGGAATAGCGCACAATCATATCAAAGAACGTCGTGCCCGTAAACGAGTCCTAAAAAGCCAGGGGGGGACACTGGCAGACTATGTTCCTTTCTACTTTGCACCTCGTTCTCCTATGCTTTACGCGATTCACAAAAATCAGGTGCAGGGGTATAATGGAACTCAGCAGAATGTTGTCCACCTATGTACGTCTGCGGAAGTCGTGGCGCAGACGGCCTTGCCTTATTTCTTCACAGACGGTCACGCCGTAATGGAGATCAGCGAACCATTTGAGAACCTCGCCGACCTCAATCGAATCGACTGGACTATCATGCGGGAAACGTACTGGCACGATACGGATAACGATGGTGACCGGACACGGCGACGGCAGGCCGAATTTCTGGTACATCAGTTTTTTCCCTGGACTATGGTGCTAGAGATCGGGGTGATGACGGAACGCATCGCACAACAAGTCGCCGAAAAATTGAAAGACGCCGACTATATTCCACAGATCGTAGTTCATCGGGAGTGGTATTATTGAAAAGGATAGCATCATGATAGAACTTCAGCACGGTGACCTGCTCAAAGCGGATGCGGAAGCCCTTGTCAATACCGTCAATACAGTCGGAGTGATGGGGAAAGGTATCGCGCTCCAATTCCGGCAGGCGTTCCCGGCAAACTATACGGCTTATCGCAAAGCCTGTGAGAAAGACGAAGTTCAGATCGGGAAGATGTTCGTCTTTCCGACTGGGCTGTTAACGCCCCCACATTTTATTATCAATTTCCCCACTAAAACCAACTGGCGCAGCAAATCACGCCTTGACGATATCGAGACTGGGTTAGATGACTTGATAGCCTTGATTCGATCCGAAGGTATTACTTCGGTTGCGTTGCCTCCGCTCGGTTGCGGTAACGGCGGCCTGGACTGGAGCGTGGTGCTGCCAAAGATTGAGGCTGCTTTCGCCAAGTTGCCACATGTACAGGTTCTCCTGTATGCCCCCGAAGGAGCGCCTGTTGCCGATCATATGAAGATCGCGACGACCCGCCCGAAGATGACGATGGGGCGGGCCATGCTCCTGAGCGTACTGGAACGCTACGCGCTTCCTGGGTATCGCCTGTCCATGCTGGAAATTCAGAAACTGGCGTACTTCCTACAAACAGCGGGCGAACCGCTGAAACTGGAGTTTGTGAAGCAGCAATACGGGCCATATGCTGAAACCCTGCATCATGTGTTGCAACGCATGGAAGGCCACCATCTGCGCGGCTACGGAGATCGTAGCCGAAAGACGTCAGTGTTCCTGATGCCGGACGCAATTACAGAAGCCACTGAGTTTCTGACGGACTACCCGCAAACCGAAGAGAGTCTGACACGAGTGACCGAACTAATTGAGGGCTTTGAGACCCCCTACGGACTGGAACTCTTGGCGACGGTTCACTGGGTCGCCCAAGAGGACCCTGTTGCTGCCACGGACAATGAAGCCGCAGTTCGGAACGTTCACAACTGGAATCAACATAAGCGCGATACCTTCCAACCTGCTCACATTCGCGCTGCGTGGCGGCGTCTGCACGAACAGGGATGGCTCGATTAAAAAATAATCTACTCCGGTTCCGCAGGAAACCTGCGAGCCTCAATGCGGCGTTTGATTTTGGCTTCGGTGCCCTCTTCGGTCGGTTCGTAGAAGGGGGTTCCTGTGACGCCATCGGGAAGGTACTGCTGTTCGACGTAGTGGTTGGGGAAGTCGTGGGGGTAGAGGTAGCCCACGCCGTGGCCGAGATTTTTGCCACCGGGATAGTGCCCGTCTCGCAGGGGCATCGGCACGGGTAGGGAACCGTTGGCGCGGAGTTCTTCGGTGGCACGGTCTATGGCAATGGTGCAGGCGTTGCTTTTGGGAGCGGCGGCGAGGTAGCAGACAGCCTGCGAGAGAGTCAACCGCGCTTCGGGGAGGCCGATGAACATGACGGTCTGCGCAGCGGCGTTGGCAAGTACCAGGGCCATTGGATCGGCGTTGCCGATGTCTTCGCTGGCGAGTATGACGAGGCGGCGGGCGATAAACTTGATGTCCTCTCCGGCAAGCAGCATCTTTGCCAGCCAGTAGAGGGCGGCATCGGGATCGGAACCGCGCAGGGATTTGATGAACGCGGAGATCGTGTCGTAGTGCTCGTCTCCCGTCTTATCGTAGGCGAGCGTGCGGGCCTGGGCGCCCTCTTCCGCCAGCGCTAGCGTTAGATGCCGATACCCCTCCGCATCCGGCACTGCCGCCTGCGCCGCCGACTCCAACGCGCTCAAGGCGTTGCGTGCATCGCCCCCTGCAATATGGGCAAGGTGGTCCAATGCCTCCACATCGGCGCGGATCTGCATCGCGCCGAGGCCGCGCTCCGGGTCAATCAGAGCCCGTTCCATGAGCGCACGTATTCCAGAGTCGGAGAGCCGTTCGAAACGGAACAGCCGCGACCGCGACAGCAGCGGAGCATTGACTTCGAAATAGGGATTCTCGGTCGTCGCACCGATCAAAACGACCGTGCCGTCCTCGACATGCGGCAACAAGGCGTCCTGCTGCGACTTGTTCCACCGATGGATCTCATCGACGAACAGAATTGTCTTCTGCCCGTTATGCTTTTTGCGCTCCCGCGCGCGCTCGATCACCTTGCGCACATCGGCGATACCAGAGGTGATCGCGCTGTAGTTCTCGAAAGCGGCCTGCGTCGTTCGGGCGATGATCTGCGCCAGCGTCGATTTGCCGCTGCCAGGAGGCCCCCAGAAGATCGCGGAGGTCAACTGGTCGCGCTCGATCGCCCGCCGCAACAGCGTGCCTTCACCGACGACGCCCTCCTGCCCCGCAAACTCCTCCAGCGTGCGCGGTCGCATTCGCGCCGCCAGAGGGGCGTTGGCATCCACATCCGGAAAGGGAACGGCGGCAACGCCGGAACTCTCCGCGTCGAAAAGGTCACTATCATAGGGATTGTTGGAAGGTTTTGAGGATCGCATACCCCTATTGTAACCGCCGAGAGGAGAACCGTCAAGTTACGTTTAGGCATAATAAGACTGCTCTCCCTCCGAAAAGAGAGAGTCAAAACATAACGCTATTCACTCGCGGGAGGCAGGAGGGAAGCCACCAAAACAGGAGCGTCCGGGTGAGAGAGGGTCGCGACTTGCTCGTTTTCGGTATAGAGGCGGACTTCACGGTAGCCTTCTGGCGACGGTAATCGGTGGACACTGAGCCTGCGCCCTGTAACATCCAGTACCCAGTATTCCGGAATACCGGCGGCTCCGTACAGATTTGCCTTGGTACGGAGGTCGTAGGAGAGGGTCGAATCGGAAACCTCGCCGATCAGTAAAAGGTCGCCCGGCCCAGGATTAGAAGCAAGATATGCTGTCATTGGCGCTCGAGTGACCGCGACATCAGGCTCAGGTTCGGTGCTGAACTCATCCGGCAGAGGTATGATAACTGGATCCTGTGTCCGAACGAAATGCCGCCCGAAGAGCCCCTCCAGCCATGCGGCTAACAGCATCAAAGCGATCACATGCGGTGGCTTTTTGGGCATCTTCTCCAGGATCTCCCCATCAATAAGTTCATAACGCCCTGGGAGGAACCCTGCATCGCGCAGGCGTTGACACTCCTGGCGCGTCCACCGCTTGCGAGAAGGAAATTCGGGTTGTTTTATCAATATTGTCATTATGCGCTCCCGATTCTTTCTTTTTCATCCTCCGAGAGTCGTCTTTGCAGACAAGGCAAGTGTAGCATAGGGGATTCGGCCTGTCAAGGTGATACCCGAGAAGAAACCGGGCAGGAGGCTCACTCGTAGCCGATGGCATCGAGAATGCGAAGTTGCGCGGCGCGGCGGGCAGGCAGGAGGCTCGCCAGCAAGCCCACGAGCACGGCGACCACCAGCGCCAGCAGAATATGCCGCCAGGGCACGACAATCGGATACTGGTACCCGGTGATCGCGAAGGTGAAGAGGCGAAGTGGCAGCCAGCCGCCGATGAGTCCCCCACCCACGCCGATTATCCCGCCGACGAGCGCGATAAAGACCCCTTCGATCACCACCATGCGCGCCACCTGTTTGCGCGTCATCCCGACCGCTCGAAGCAGACCGATCTCGCGGGTCCGCTGTAGCACGCTGATAAGCTGACTGTTCACGATGCCCAAAAACCCGATCACGATGGCGATTGTCACCTGAATGTTGGCGACCGCCACCGTCTGCAAGAGCACATCGTCGCTCACGCGGCGGATCTGCTCCTTATCGTAGACGAACAGCGAATAGCGCCCTGCGAGTGCGTTTGCCAACTGCGCGCGCAGTTTCTCGCGGTCGATCCCCGGCTGAACCCGCGCATCGACATAGGTCAGTCGGTCGTCCTTCCACAAGGCTTGCACGACATCGAGATCCATGAGCACCACCCCATGCGGCCAGGAGTAGTCCTCGACGGTGCCCACAACCTGGAAGGAGCGCGGCCCGGAAGGGGTAGGCAGTTCGATTCGGCTGCCCGTCTCGATCCCGAACAGGGCGGCGAAGTTTTCCGACACGACGATCCCCTTACCCGAAGTCATCGGGCCTACCACTTTCGGATCGGCCAGTCGGCGTGCCCACCCGGTCATGCCCCTTCTGCGATGGATCTCCAGGAAGGAGCGCGTTTCGATGCCCAGAATCAGGATATCGGAGCCACGGTACCCCGCGAAGGCCAGGCGAACTCCGTACGTCACTTCGATGCCAGGCAGGCGACGCATAGCGGTTTCGAGGGATTTGGGGACCGTCTGGTCGCTGTAGATGCTGGTCGAAAAGTCGGTGGACATCACCGCAAGGTCGAAGGGCAGCGCCTCGGTAATCCAGGCGGTGGTCGCCGCGCGAAAGCCCTCTACCAGCGTTGCCGTCGCCACCATCATCGCCAGCGCCCCGCCCAGCGTGACCGCCGTGAGCGCCGTCCGCTGCGGGAACTTGATCATGTTGTCGGCAGCCAGGAAGCCTTCGAGTCGAAAGAGACGCTGCAGCAGCGGTCGCACACGAAAGGCCAGCTTCAGGAGGATGCCCGGCAGCATGATCGCCACCCCCAGGAAGATCAGGCTCGTCGCGGCGAGGCCCGCTGTCGGTGAGATCCGCGTCAGCGCCACCAGTCCCGCTCCCAGGCAAAAGCAGAGCAGGCCGACTTTCACCCCCTGGTCAGGACGGCTGAAAGCGCGCAGACCGTAGGGGCGCAGCAGTTCGAGGGGGGAGAGATGGATCACCTTCCAGGCCGGAATGGCGGCCGCCGCCGCCGTAGCGCCAATACCCAGCACCAGCGCCAGGATCGTGGTCAGCGGCGCGATCTTCACCTCGCGGATATCGATGAGCGGAATCAGCGCGTTGAGCGTGTGCGCGGTGTAGGCCAGCAGCCCCTTCGACAGCCCATAACCGACACCGATTCCGAGCAGCGATCCCAATGCCCCGACCACGCCCCACTCCATCAGCAGGATGCCGAAGATCTGCCCCCGCGTCGTACCGAGCGCCCTCAGAGTCCCGATCTCCTTCAGCCGCTCCTCCACCGAGATCTGAACCGAGTTGTAGATGATCAGGAGACCCACCAACAACGCGATCAGGCTAACGGCCTGCAGCGAATCGATCCGCGCCAGGGCATCGTCCAGCATAGAGGCGCCTCGGGCGGCAGGGGCGATTTCATAATCGGGACACACCTGCTGCAAATGCGCACGGGTCGCATGGGCGACCTCGATCCGATCTACAAAGCCGGGCCGCCCGAACAGTCTCTGCGCGGCGTGCAGTTCCATGATCCCGAAGTTCCCACCCAGCGCCTTCGCCGGGCCGCTGTCTGTAAGCAGTCCGGTCACATGCAGATCCTGGAGGCCGTGGGGCGTGTTCAGGCGCACCGGAGATCCGATCTGTAGGTGATGCTTGCGCGCGAACTCCCCGGTGACGAGGATGCCATCCGGCACAAGCGCGGTCGCGACAAATGCGTTGGTATCTACTTGCCCTTGAAACTTATAGAGGCGCAGCAGCGAATCGTTCCAGAAATCGACCCCGAGGACCAGCAGACTACCGCCCCGAGGCTCGACAAGCGCGGCGGAGGACTGAATGACCGGTGCGGCGATCACTCCCGGAATCGTACGAATTCGGTCCAGCAGCGCCAGTTCGACTCCCAGGGAACGGCCGCGCGTCACGCGCCACTGCGCCTCACCGGCGAGAGTGCGCGCGGTCGCCTGCATGGAGGCGCGTACACTGGTGATGGTCACGTTGGAAGAGACAAACAGCGCGACACCCAGCGTGACGGCGGCAAGCCCGAGCAGGCCGCGCAGCAGATGTACGCGCAGATGGCGCAGGCTAAAGAGCCGCAGGAGAGCCCTCATGCGAGGCGTCCATCTTTAATGTGGATAGCACGATCGGCGACGTTCTCCATGCTCAGATCGTGGGTCACGATCACGAGTGTCCGTTCCCCGTGGAACTGCCGGAGCAGCGCCAGGATCTCCGCGCCGGTCGCACTGTCAAGATTCCCGGTCGGCTCATCAGCCAGCAGGATCGGCGGATCGTTGATCAAGGCGCGTGCGATCGCCACCCGCTGCATCTCGCCGCCGGAAAGCTCTTCGGGGCGATGCGTGATCCGGTCCTTCAGGCCGACCCGCGTCAGCAACCTCTCCGCCGCCGGGCGCACATCGGCGAAGTGTCCGCCGGAAAGCAGGGCCGGTAAGGCCGTGTTCTCCAGCACACTGAGCGTGGGCATGAGATTGAAAAACTGAAATACCAGCCCGATATGATTCCGCCGAAAGAGGGTCAACTCCTCGTCTCCCATCGTGCGGATGTCCCGCCCATCGATGATCGTCTGCCCCTCGGTCGGCACATCCAGTCCGCCCGCAAGATGGAGAAACGAGGATTTGCCAGACCCGCTCGGCCCCATCACGGCAACAAACTCCCCCGGCTCAATGGTAAGCGAAAGATCATCGAGCGCAGCGACACGACGCTGCCCCTGCATGTAGACTTTGCTGACATGACGAAATTCGATCATCGACGTGCTTCTACTTCCAGTCTTGCGGGATGTGTGAGGGTCAGAAAAAGAGGTTACTTGATGAGTTTGAGGATTTCACGGAAGGCAGGAGTGCCTGCCCTTCCCAGCATCTCGTAGAGCGCGGATTCGATAGAAGCGGGAAGGACGCCCGACTGACGCATCTTGGCGAATCCGAGGAGGGCATTGGATTCTGAGCGCGACGATACCGCCTCTTCCACCAGATGCACCTGATAACCCGCCGCCAGCAGGTCGTGCGCCGTCTGGCTGACGCAGATATGCGCTTCGGCTCCGCAGAGGATCACTTGCTTGCGACCGCTGCGCTGGAGTTCCTGCTGAAAAGGTTCGTCCCAGCAGGAGAACGTCATCTTGTCGAGTATCGGAGCCTCTCTCAGGCGTTCCTGCACTTCCGAGACCACCCCTCCCATCCGTTCCGCATACTGCGTCGTTGCGATGATCGGCACCTCCAAAATTTTCGCTCCGTCCAACAGGGTGCAGACATTGCGAATCACCTGCTCGCGCTCGAACAGATTGCGGAGAAATGGCTCCTGCATATCGATGACGACCAGAACCGTATTTTCGGCATGTAGGTTAGGACTGAGGATATTACCATCACTCATTCTGAAACTCCAGAATCAAAAGAATCAAGGGATGTTATCCCTCGCTACGCCGCTCATGGTGGAACCCTTTCGCTACGCGCCTATGGTGGAACCCTATAGAGTGTCGTTGTAGAAGAACTCGACCGACTCGCCATCGGGGCCGAGCACGAAGGCGACGTGAAAGGTTTTCGCAGGCAGATCGGCATTCGGCGGAACGACCTCTTTGGGTTCCACGGTCGGGACGCCTCCTGCCGCGACAGCGCGCTCGAAGGACGCGGGAACATTGGTGGAGCGAAGCGCGATATGGAAGAACGGTCCGTCCGGCGCAGGCTCGCCGTGCTTGCGAGTGCCCCCGGCGAAGACTTCCAGATAGTTGCCGTCGCCCGTATCCAGCATGGCGGCGCGGCTGTCCTTGCCGCCGTTCTCCCGGTCATCGGTTCCCCAGCCATAGTGGCGTCGAAAGCCCAGGCCATCGATGTAGAACTTCATCGAGGCGTCGAAATCGTAGACTCGCAGCGCGACATGGTGGAATCCCCCTCCATGAATCGTCGCATTCGTGCCCGTAGTCGGCATAGTCCTGTCTCCTTGGTGGTGTGCGGTTCAAAAGGTGAAAAGGGCGTTCACCCGCCCTCATCTCATCGGAAAGGATTGTGGCCCTATTGCAGCAAGAAAGGGTTTCAGCCTTCCTGCGATGAGAACGGACTTCAGCCCTCGTGCAACACGGTGCGCAACAGATCACGCGAGGCGAAGTCGGGATCGAAGTCGAGAGGGCGCAGCAGCATCTCGGGGGCGGTATCCGCCTCGGAAGAGGCGCGCAGCAGCGTCCCACTGATCCGCAGTTCCTCTATGCGCAGGGTCAACAACGGCAGGCAGTCCGTTGCCGCTTTCCGAACCTTCTTCGATTGCGTATGCCGTTTCACGTGCTGCACCGGCGCGATCGAACTGCTGTCTCCAATGCGCGGTAAGGCCTGCAAAACTGCCAGGATCAACGGCTCATCCTCACTGCTCAATACGCGATTCAGGCGTCTTCGATGGCGGGCTTCCAGTTTGTAGGCATCCGCAGCCGCGAACTGAGGCAACAGGCGCAGCAGACACTGGCGGGCGGCGTCTCTGGTCACGGCATCGCCGTAGTCCAGCGCTTCCGTGAGAGGACCGACGATGCGGCGATCTTCGACCTGTGCCAGCAGACGCGCGGTCGCGTTACGATTCCGCCGTAGTTCCCAGATCAGTATCGCCAGCACGCCCAGAGCCGGCAGAAACGCTGCCCCTGGCGGCCCGCCGCCAAGCAGCCAGAGATAGTTGAGGACCGATCCCACGACCAGTGTGCGCCACACCGCGCCCGGCAGACGGCGAAACACATTTTCGGCGAATTTCAGTTCGGAGAGCAGCAGGCTCACGCCTTCCGGCCCCAGTTCTAGTAAGACCAATTCGGAGGCGTAACGTTGGGCAGGATCGTTACTGGCAAGGCCGACGATCAGATTGCGGGTATCTCGACATTTATTGCGGCGGCGTTGCCAGCGTTTCCACTGTTCCCAACTCATGGTCATTGTTTCACCACTCCGGCGGTTGAATGTCCTCCAGCATAAACTGGACGCTGCGTTCTCCTCGGTACTCATTGATATCGGGCCGATAGCAGATGTCCAGCGACATCCCCTCTTGCAGCCCCTCGGCCAGTTCGCCCCGGTTCCACCTAGCGCATCCACGTTGCCCCAACGGGTCAGACCCTCGGCATCGAACCGAAGTTTCAGGTGTTTGCCTTCGGTAAGCCGACTTATTTGCCGCACGGGCATGCTGCGACTGATAAAGCGCGGCGCAGGGTTGCTGTTTCCGAACGGCGCGAGCCACGCGATCTGATCCACGACGGCGGCACACAGGTCGGACGGCGCCACTTCTTG
>JAYUMV010000466.1:0-3046 GCA_043762265.1 Chthonomonadaceae bacterium
AAGAAGAGGAACTTCGTTGACAGAGGGGGGGTGAAAGAGGTATGATAAATGACCCGCAGTCAATATTTGACCCGCAGTCAGGATTTTGAAGACCCTATGCCAGACAACCTATTGCCCTCCTCTGCAGATATGCTCCGAGAAGAGCTTCACCCGGAAGACTCGCCCTGTGGTACGGAACCGACCGGACGTCGAGAGCGCCGCCGACAGGAGACGCGTGAGCGGCTCTTCGAGGCAGCGGTCCGACTGCTTTCAGAACGCGAGTTCGAGGCCGTCACCGTCGAAGCTATCACGGAAGCGGCGGATGTGGGCAAGGGCACTTTCTTCAACTATTTCGCCAATAAAGAGGCCGTTGTAGGCTATTTTTTCGTTTATAAAAGCTCTCGACTGGCGGAAGCTGCCCGGCAGGTAAACTCCGTGGATGCCCTCCCGGACTCCTGCACCGACGACCTTCCAGGCGGCCCGATCTGGCGGAAGATGCTGCGTGTTTTCAGCCTCTCTTCGGACAGCCCAAAGGAAGATCGCCGCCTGTCTCGGACCTTGCTCTCTCTAGTGTTGACAAACATCGAAGTGCGACGGGCCTACGAGGTCATGATGCAGGAGATCGGCAACCTGACCCGTGGCTTTATCGAAGAGGCTCAGCGCTCTGGAGAGGTGCGCACGGACCTGACGGCGGAACAGATCGTCTCTCACCTGCACATGGTCCATCTGGGCGCGGTCTCTTACTGGGCTTATTCGGAAAGAGCGGAAAGCATGGAAGAGATGCTCCGTCGCGCCTATCACCTGTTGTGGGAGGGCGTTGCGAGCCGCGAAAAAAGCGAGCCGATTATTGCGGAACCGCAACCAGCGTCTACTTAACAGCGTAAACTAAAGATAGGCGACGACGAACTATTGCACGTTCGCACGTTCGTAGCCCGCGGTCCCACGCCAGGATGCACGTTATAGCCAAAGCCCTCTGAAGGCCGGGCGCTGAAAAAACAGGTAGTGAATACCGAGCCATCACAGGGAGCGCATGACGTTCCCCTCCCGTTCCTACGATGAAGGATAGTCTTTTATGTTTACGAGAGTTACCTCCCCTCGCCTTCGACGGCGTGGCACCCGATTTGTGGCCTTCGTGCCGAGTCTGTTGGCGCTGGGAACGGTTGCCGCTGCCCAGTCCACGATGCCTGCCCCCCGACAGGCAGGTCAGTCTGGCCTCACTCCCTTGCCGCAAGGCCCCTTACAAACGACGCGGCAAGCCCCGGTGCCCGCCTCCGCCGGGCAGGGGCAGAATCCGGAAAGACCGCTGCTCCTCTCCCCTTCCCTGTCTCAGATCCGTGGCAGGGAGCCGTCTCAGCCATTGACGCTGCAAGAAGCCGTTTCGGTCGCGCTCGTGACGAACCGCTCGCTCGCTCTGGCCGGTGAGGCGCTGCTGCGTTCCGAGGGTCGCGTCTCCGAACAGCGGGCCGCTTTTCTGCCGACCGTCGGGATTGGATATTCGCTCACCCAGTTGAGCACCGGAACGAACGCCAATATCGGAGGCAAATCGATCGCGCTCTCCAATGTGACACAAAACCAGCTCGGCATCTCCGCTTCGCTGCCGATCGATATCTCCGGGCAGATCCGCGCGGCAGTCGATCAAGCGAAATTCCAGGAGATCGCGACCCGACTCGATATCAACCGCACCCGCAATCAGGTCGTTCTGGATGTCAAGAACGCCTTCTACGATGTGCTGCGGGCGCAGGCGCTGCTTGCGGTGGCGAATGAGAGCCAGCAGAACGCGCAGGATCGCTTATCGGACACCGAGAAGAAGCTGGCGGCGGGAGTCGTCGCCCCATTCGACGTGTTGCGGGCGCAGACCGATGTCGCCAATGCGCAGCAGCAGGTCATCACGGCCAGTACCAGCATCAGCCTCTCGCTGGCGACCCTGAACAATACGCTTGGACTGGATATCAACGCGCCGATCTCCATCACCGCAGCCGGCGCAGTCGTGGATCCGCCCGGCGTCGATCCGCCGAGTGCGTTTGTGCCGCCTACCGCTCCGCCCGACCTGCCTGCGGACAACGGCGCGGTGACGGATACCGGCGCGATCAAGCCTCCGGCGACAGTCCAGCCGCCAACCATCGTCACCGATCCCATAAAATTAGGCGCCGATTTCAACGGCGTTGTCAACGAGGCGATCAGCCTCCGACCGGAAATCTTGGAAGGAGACGCCAACATCGCAGCGGCGCGCAGAGGCATTCAACTGGCCCGACGCAGCGTCCTGCCCACCGTCGGGATCACCGGCGGCTACAACTATCTGCCGGATGCGGGCGGTTTCTCCCCTCAGACTTCCCTTGGACAGGCGGTCCTATCGGTCAACTTCCCGATCTTTGAGGGTGGCCTGGCCCGCGCCCGGGAGAAAGAGGCCCGCGCCGATGTCGCGACCGCCCAGACCAACCGCCGCCAGTCGCTCGATCTGGTCGTTCTGGAGGTTCGGCAAGCCTACCTCAACCTGCTGCAGGCACGGGATCGCGTCGCAGTCGCCAACCGGGCTTTGGCCCAGGCGCGCGAAGCCTATCGCCTTGCGAAAGTGCGTTTTGATGCAGGCGTCTCTCAGGCGCAGGGCGTCTCCCCATTGCTCGAACTCAGCGATGCCCAGAATGCCCTCACCCTATCGGAAAACAATCAAGTCAACGCCCTGTACGACTACAACAACTATCGTTCGCGGCTGGACAAAGCCATCGGACGCTACGCTTTCGTGGCCGACGGACCGGGTTACACCGCTCCGCCAAGCCCCAAAACACTCGGCAAAGGCAAGTAAAGGAGCTCCTAATTGAAGGAAATCAGAGGATGGAACCTGACACCAGGGCGGCACACACTCTCCCTCGCGGTCGTGGCGATGAGCGTCTTCAGTATCGCGGCCCTGGGTGGCTGCGGCAAGAAGGCTCCCGATGCCAAGGAAACCCCGACGGCAAAGTCGGCTTCGGCTCAGTCGGCGGCGATCCAGGTCAGTGTCATGCCAGTCAAGATCCAGGCGATGTCGGACAGCGCCGAAGTGACCGGCGCGCTCGCAGCCCTGAACGATGTC
>JAYUMV010000467.1:0-13934 GCA_043762265.1 Chthonomonadaceae bacterium
GCAGCGACGGGCGCCAGGCGCCTCCCTGACAAGTCGTGCTGTTGGTGTAGAGGAAAGCATGATGCGCGAGGTTGCCGGTAGTGTAGGAGAATCCTACTACCTGACCGAGATTGTTGATGCCATAACCGTCGCTGGTAGTTCCGCCGAGTGTGCCGAGATCCGTGCCTGCATCGCTGACCAGGCCGGTTGCAGTGGTGCGAAACGCATGGTCCGCAGTGTTGATAGCCTGGGAATCTCCTGTTACTTGACCGCTGGCGTTGATGCCAGCGCTAAAACTGTTCGTGCCGCCCAGGGTGCCAAGATCGTTTCCGGCATCGATGGGCTTCCCCCCCGTTGTCGTGCGAAAGGCATGGGTATTGTTCCCATTTGTTACCGAAAATCCGGCGACCTGGCCACTGGCGTTGATGCCGATGCCAATGCTGCCGATATTAGAATCGCCTCCCAGGATACTTAGATCGAAGAGGCTATAGGTCTGTGCCTGCGCGCCTGTCCCCAGGAGCAGACCGACCAGCGACAACCCCGACGCCAGTAGACTAACGGAAGGCCTCCTTGCAACGTAAGACATGAAATCAAACCTCCTGCCGCGACGCGGCAAATGTAAAAAGGGGTCGGGAACATCACGATTCCTCTCCCGATGGAAGGACGTTTTCATGGCTCTCCTCCCATAAATTTCTGCGTACCTCCGAGTGGGCAGAGCAGTGTTGTCTTGAAACAGGCCCAGTATAGGCAACCGTCGTGAGAAAATCGTGAGAGATCGCTCAAGGCACGCGTCAATTCCGAATCGACCTGAAACGGATTGCAGAGAGAAATAGTTCGAATCGACCTGCCGCCAACCACGTCTCTTCAGTAGAGGTGAGAGAGTGGACGAAGAGATCCTGATCCAACAGATAGCCGAGGGAAATACACAGGCGTTCGGGAAACTGGTCGTGCGTTACCAGCATAGGCTCGTCCGCTTCGCTACCAGGATGCTGGGCGACGCCGACGAGGCGCAGGACATCGCTCAGGAGACCTTCTTGCGGCTCTGGCGATCCCGCTGTCCGGTGCAGGGCGATCTTACCGCCTATCTGTTTCGCATCGCCCGAAACTTTTGTCTGGACCATTTCCGCACGCATCACCCGACGGAAACCCTGGACGAAACGACCGAACGGCCGACATCTCCGGAAGGCAGCCCGGCTGCCTCCCTACAGTCCCAGGCGCTGGCGGAGATGGTGAGATCCGGCGTGCAGGCGCTTCCGGAGGCGCAGAGAGTGATCTTTGTGTTAAGTCACTACGAAGAGATGAGCTATCGCGAGATTGCACATGTGGTCGGCTGCCCGATCGGGACGGTGGCTTCGCGCAAATTTCAGGCGGTCGAGACGCTGCGGCGGCGTCTCAAGCCCTGGATTGAGGGGGACGTAGACAGATGAGTTGTGAGGAGATTCAAATGCAGCTATCGGCGCTGCTCGACAGCGAACTGACGCCGGAAACAGCCGACGTCATCAAGGCGCACCTGTCAGGGTGCGTACGCTGCGCGGAAGCGCACGACGAGATCCGCGCCATGCTGGCAATGACACAGGCGTGGAACGTGGAAGGAGGAGAAGTCCTGGAAGGGACGCTGTGGCAGATCCAGCAGGACGAGCTGCATGCCCTCCTGCGGGAGATGCAGCAACTGCGCGGGGAGGTCGAGTCGCTGCGTGCGGAAGTCGCGGAACTCAAGAGCCGATCTGCGAGACGCGTCGCGACCCACGAGCGAGAAAGCTCTGTGTTGCGCTTTCCCTATGCGATCCTCCGCGACGCGACCCGCCCTATCCTCTGAAGGAGCGATTGAATAAGCGAAGGCCAGACAACGTCTGGCCTCTGTTAGGAAGACGCGAAGGAGACATTGGAATGGAACTCAAAACACTTCTCAAGGCATTGTTGGAAAACAACGGCAGCGATATGCATCTGATCGCCGGGCAGCAGCCGACTTTTCGGTTGGACGGTAAGATAGAGCGGCATGGCGACACGGCGCTCACCGTCGCCGAGATCGAAGGGTTTCTCGCTCCCTATGTCACGCCGGAACAGCAGCAGATGCTCCGTACGGACAAAATGGAGGTGGGAGTCACGATTCGTGAGCACGGGCGCGCCTTTCGCTGTCAGGTTTTTCTGGAGCGCGGGCGGTTCGGAGCCGCAATTCGGGTCATTCCCCTCGGCCCCCCCACCCTGGAGCAGCTCGGTTTAGAGGAGTTGATGCAGCCTATCCTTCAGTGTCGAAGCGGTCTGATTCTTATCACAGGCCAGACCGGCAGCGGCAAATCCACAACGACCGCAGCGATAATCGAGGCCCTGAATCGTTCGACGGAGCAGCGCATTTTCACGATAGAGGATCCGATCGATTATGAGTTCGTGAGTAAAAAATGTGCAATCACCCAGCATGCCGTCGGGGAGGATGTGGTCAGTTACGAGGCCGGTGTACAGATGCTGATGCGATCCGACCCGGACATTGTCGTCTTAGGGGAGTTACCGACGCTGGAAGTATGCTGGTCGGCGATGACACTGGCGGATACCAATCGTCTGGTCTTTACGGTCCTGCACACCAACAGCGCCTCCGAGAGTTTGCAGCGCATTCTCGACGCCTTCCCGGAGCCGCGTGACAACGTTCGCCAGATGCTGGCCCGCTGCTTAACGGCGGTCGTCTCGCAAAGGATGTTGCGTCGTGCGAACCGTCCGGGCCGGGTAGCCGCCAACGAAATCCTTCTGGTGACTCCGCGCATTCGCCGCATGATTGCCGAAGGCCAGACCGATATGACCATGGCCATCGAAGCGGGCCGTGATCAAGGGATGCAGTCGATGGACGACGCCGTTCTGGCACACTATAAGAACGGCACGATCGCGTACGAAACGGCCTGGCAGACCATGCTCGACCGCGAACGTCTCGGACCTCCTGTCGAAGAAGCGTCACGCTCCTACCGCCCGGTCGCAGCAGCCCCCGGTTAGCGCAATCCCAAGACCATCGGTCCTCTCAGAGAGTGGGGTGGCGGCGATAGACGTTCAAATGGCGTGCGTCGTTGGCTCGCACTTTTCCCGGCAATGCATTGCCGGGAAAAGTGTCCGTCGGTGCCTTTAGTGACTGGCAGGGGCTCCCAATCGTTCGGCGCCTTCGGAGAGGGTGCCATAGGCCTCCTCCCCGTGCAGAGCGAGGTCCAGACCGGCATCCTCCCCTTCCGGCGCAACGCGCAGACCGCCCATTACGGCCTTGAGAATCAGGCCGAGGATCAGCGTTCCGACCGCCGCGTAGCCGACCGCGATTCCGACCCCGATCATCTGCTTGAACAGCAGGGTCGTGCCACCTCCAAAGAACAGCCCGTCCGCCCCGGCGGCATTGACGGCTTTGGCTGCGAACAGCCCGGTGGCCAATGCTCCCCAGATGCCGCCGATTCCATGCACTCCGAACACATCCAACGTGTCGTCGTAACCGAGTTTCGCCTTCAGCCGGATCGCACAGAAGGAGATGACCGAAACGCCCACGCCGAGCGCAATGGCCGCCATCGGGCCTACAAACCCGGAAGCCGGGGTGATGGCCACCAGTCCGGCGACCGCCCCCGTCGCCATTCCAAGCGCGGTCGGCTTCTTGATGACGATCCACTCGATGAGCACCCAGGTCATGGCCGCCACCGCAGCGGCGATATGCGTCACGAGGAACGCACTCCCCGCCAGACCGTTGGAGGCGATCGCCGATCCTGCATTGAAACCGAACCAGCCGAACCATAGAAGTCCCGTGCCGATCAGGGTCATCGTCAGATTGTGCGGCCGGCTGTCTTCCCCGTGCGAGATGCGCCGCTTGCCGAGCAGCAGCGCCAGCACCAGAGCAGAGACGCCGGAGGAGATATGGACCACGGTGCCGCCCGCGAAATCGAGCGCGCCCAGATCCCGCAGATAGCCCCCTTCGCCCCAGACCATGTGCGCCAACGGAGCATAGATGAGCAGACTCCAAAGCCCTATGAACACCACATAAGCGCTGAACTTCATCCGTTCGGCGATCGCCCCACTGATAAGCGCAGGCGTGATGATCGCGAACATCATCTGAAAGACCATGAACACCTGGTGCGGCACGGTCGCGCCGTAGAAGGCGTTTGGCTCCTGCCCCACGCCGCTCAACCCCAGCCACGCAAGCCCGCCGACAAAAGGCGTTCCCTTCGAGAAAGCCAGACTATAACCGACGACTACCCAGAGGACCGTGACGAGGCCCATGGCTACAAACGACTGCATCAGCACATTCAGCACGTTTTTGCTGCGCACCATGCCGCCGTAAAAGAGCGCCAGTCCAGGTGTCATGAGCAGCACCAGAGCGGAAGAGGTCAGAAGCCAGGCCGTATCTCCTGAATCGATTTTGGCTGGTGGTGTTGCGGCGGCCTGGTTCTGCCCGAAGGCGGCGGTCGCGAGTAGGAGCAGGATGCCCACGAACACGAACGGCGCGATCCGCCGTCCGCAGTCTCTATTAGCGTGCAGGGTCGATTTCATTTACATTCCTCCCTCATATGGCCGACAGGCGATCCGTCAGACTGCCCGTCGCCCTTTCTCACTGCCGTCGTTGGCAGGACTATCCCATAGCCGTCGTCTGGAATCCAGACAAGCGGACACAATAGCGCACCTCCCCATCGAGGTCGCCTTTTCTATATGATACTGCAACAGGCAGCAGAGGCCTGTACGCAGGAAACTGTTCCGTTAAAGGCAGGAAGAGATCGGGGGATCGCGAGGAGAAGAGGGAACTGCGCGGATGCGCTCGCGGAGAGAGGGAATATAAGCCGTGTGGAGGGAGAGGGCAGGCAGGACGATCGCCGCCGATTGCCAGGAGAAGACCGTCGAAGAAAAACGCTTGGCGTTCGACTTTTTGGGGGGCGAGGAAGAAGGGACAAAGGTCGTCTTCCGAACGACACGGGCGAAATTGGTGGGAAGATTGCGTGGAGCGGTTTCCAGCAGAATAATCGCTGCCTTCAACGACGTTTGCAGCGACGTTTTTGCCTGGGACAGCAACAGGCCGATGGGGCGCGACATGGTACATCGCGCCCCACAACAGCAAGGTATACTGAACCCATCGGGCTGCTTTCATGGGTTCAGTATACCTCTTAACCGCCCCAGCTCGGAGCAGACGGCCAATCGCTGCTTTCCTCATCGAAAGCCGCTTTTCTTCGGCGGCGCACGCCTCGTGCGCCCCCCATTGGCATTAGGAGGCTTTGCGGGCCGGTTTACAACGACGCATAAAGGCGGCGAATCCTGTCAGGCTCAATCCGGACAGGAGAGCGATGTTGCCGGGTTCAGGAACCTCCTTCAAAGTGACGGTGCCCACAAAGGCGGGGTCTTTTATCAACCGATACCCTGTCAGATCCGTGCCGTCTGCCAACCGACCGTCGATGGCAAACTTTTCGCCTAAGCTGCCATCGACCCCCAGGTCGGTGAGGGAGAGGTGGGTGCCGACGAGCGTCAACGCGCTGTTCTCCTTCAAAAAGAAGTTGATGCCCACGTTCTGGCCGTACGTACCGCCGGAGATCGTGGCCGCACTGAAACCAGTGAAGAACGAACCACGTGCGACCGAGCCGCCGGAGAAGTTGAGGATACTGTTGCCGCTGGCCTGCAAATTTTGCCCGATAGAGCCGCCAGTGAAGTTGACCCGGCTGTGATCGGTGGGGCGAAAATCCAGGGCTAGCGCTCCGCCGGAAAAGTTGACGGTGGAGTTGTCGTAGCTAGTGATATGGTTGCTCAGAATGCCACCGAAGACATTGAGCGTGCTGGAGTTGTAAAAGTAGACGTCGTTGACGGTGCCACCACTCAGGCGAACGCGACTGCTGTTATAGGCGTTCCGGTGCTGTCTTGCCCCACGACAATGTCCCCGGAAATGGGATGGGATCCATTGATGGTCGTGTTGGTGAGAATGTAGGTCTGCGCCTCGACCGGGGAAGCGGTCAGTCCGAGGATCGCGCCGCAAAGCAGCGCCGAGGCGAGCGTGAGTGAGAACAAGCGGGTCATAGTCTGGTTTCCTATCTAGGAGCGGATCGCATGATATATAAGGGACAAAATGGGCCGCGCAAATTCTGCGCGGCCCAATCGGCATTTCAATTTTCCGTTTTCACCAGTACCAGTAGCCGTAGGGCCTTTGCTGGCTACCGATCGGCGGAATCCACCCCATTTCAGGACGATAGCGAAACTGGCCGATGACGCCTCCAGGCACATCGCCGTACGGGTTCGAAGGCTTGCGATGCGTCCCTTTTTCGCCTGCGTCTGTGATACTCAGAGCGTTATCGGGCTGGCCGTTTTCTGAAGCATCACGGTAGACCCACCGCACCAGCGTGCGCATCGCCAGCGGAGCCATGTCCGATTCGCTGCGGCCCTTGCCCGTCGTCGTCTCCAGGGCGCGATTGAGGCCGGGAAGCGCCGCAAAGGCCGTGTCCGGGTTCTTCGCGGCCAGCAGGGCCGTGCGGAACGCGGACAGATTCTCGCGGACGGAGAGAGTCGGATCCTGATCTCCCTGCAACACCAGTACCGGACAGGCGACCCGTTCCACAATAGGGCGCAGATCGTAGGCGTTCACGGGGCCGGACGGTGTCGCGGACGGAGATGCTTCGACGATGGCTGTCCCAGCCAGGATCAAGAAAGAGGCATCGTGGGTCAGGGTCGCAATTACGGTCGCGATGGCGCCGTTCTCATTCTGACCGAACAGTCCGATCTCTCCGGAGTCGATCTCCGTCCGCTGCTTCAGATAGGCCAGGCCAGCGCGAATGTCCGGCGCGAAAGTCGCGATTCCGGCGCTGCTTAAATCTCCGGTGGATCGCCCCCCCATAGGCACCTGGAGTTGCAGCACGGCGATCCCGTGTGCGCCGAGATAGTCTGCCAGAGAGTGCAGCTCTTCCTCTTCTCCCAGGCCGTCTCTGTCCGCGTTCCAGGCCCCCGTAACAATGAGGATCGCCGGAGAGGGCTGGCTTCTGCGGGGCAGCGTCAGCGTTCCCTGGACCGGCTTCTTCCTTCCAAGACCCTCAAACGCGACCTTTTTGCGGGTGTAGGCAAAGATGCCGTTCGGATCCTGCCCGCGCTTCGGCCGTCCCTGCCCAACCGTCGGCCCCGCGACCAGCAGAGAGGCGAGCAGCGGAACTGCCATCCGCAAAAATCCCCGTGTTCTCATTAAAATTCGCCTTTCTCACGTTGCAACTTCGACTGCCAGGAGCAGTCCGGTAACGATCTCAGCACTCCTATCGATCGGACGTGTGCCGCCCTCGCCATGTTCCGCGACCGATCCCTGCTTCAACGATGAGAGTTGCTTTGCAGATGTCTGCAATAGTAAAATCATTATAACACGGTCCAGGGCTCGAAAAATCCTTCCGCACGGTTTCCGGGTCGGCAAGCGGGGAAGGAGTATCAAGGCAGGAACACGCATCTATCGCCCATCTAGTGTCTGCCTGCCATTAAGGAGCAGATATACCGGAAGTCGTGCTCACAAAGCGTTGTTCTGCGGCAACGCGCTGGGCGGAGAATACGCTCGGTTCCTCTGGCATCATTTACTTTGCAACCGGCAAAAGGAGATCCTATCCCATGAAAAACAGCTTCCACTGCCTCCCCCAAATCGGCCTAGGGTTCGCACTCTGCACGGCCGTAGCTGGCCCAACTCTGGCGCAGGACAGCAAGGCCATTCCCGAACGGCTGTCGCCATCGAAGCAGCCGTCTGCCGTGACTGGTGAGACCACTCGCTACACCATCGAGATCAAAATCGATTCCCCTGCGGCTCCTGGCAAAGTCATTAAAATCAGCGAGCAGTTCGACCGGCTGACGCGCGAGGCGAAGCCCGATCACACCCTGGCCCTGGTCGATACCTTCACTTCAGGCTCCATCTCCTTTGGCGCAGCCCCACAGGACATCCTCAAACTGCTGCCCGTCGTCACCATCACCCGCGACAAACAAGGCAAGTTCACCTCGAAGGCGGACGGCGGCAGTGCGGAAAGCAATCCGGATGTTCTCGGCGTGCTTCAGCAGTTTGCCACCACGGCGGATACTCTGCTGCCACACAAGACAATGAACGCTGGAGAGAAGTGGAAACTCGCCTTCGAGAACATCAACACGCTCCTGGGAGGACCGAAATTCGTGGGCGAAGCGGAACTGGTCGGCGCGGAACCGATTCAGGGAGAGAACGCTGCCCGAATAAAGTTTACTCTCTATGCGCATGCAGGAGATAAGGAGAGCCAGAGCGACGGTGTCGTGAATGTGGACATGCACGGCAACATCCTACGCCTGATCCAGAAGGGCCACGGAACCTTCGCAGGTGGCCCCGCGACCGTTGAAATGGAGATTAAACGCGTCGAAGGGAAGAGATAACCAACGCGCCGTTGCGGAATCGGTTTCCCTGATCTACGAGACTTCATCTGCCTGCGACAGGTTTCCGCTCAGGGGTTTCCACTCCAGGACTGGAAGGTAGCCGAGAGCTGCGAACGTACGTCTCGCTTAGTAGGGCAACGTACTTTCTTCCAGAAAGATTTCTTCTGGCAAATCAGAAAGCGCACGTTTCCTACAAGAGGTTTTTGCGATGCTACACTGGATACTACAACACCGACTCGGCGTCGGAATTACGACTGTGACGATCGTACTTCTGCTCTGGTGGGCGCTGAAACCGCCCACCTGGAAAGACGGAACAGGAGACAACGATGGACTTTCCTACCTGAGCAAATTCACGGCGGGCCATTAAGACGAAAAAAGGTTAGGGATCGTCTTTCCGGTCCGACGGGCTAATCCGGAGTGAATGGGCAGGCGGGAGAGATCGACTGCTGAATTTGCAAGAGGACCGCGCCGAGAGTCCACCTCCCCCCGAGAAGGAGAAAAGGATGATTTCGAACATTCATTCGACAACGATTGTGGTTTCCGATCAGGACAAAGCCCTGGATTTCTATGTGAATATTCTGGGATGGGAAGTGGCGATGGACTCCCAAATGAGTCCCGCGATGCGTTGGCTGACGGTGGTTCCTCTGGGCGCGACCACACAGCTTGTGCTCGGGCACCCGAGTTGGACCGGAGAAAGCAAAACTCCCGATGGCTATACCGGCATCTGCGTCGCTACCCCCGACATTGAGGCCACCTTCGCGACTCTGACGGAGCGCGGCGTGAAGTTCAAAGGGCCGGTCGAAGAGATGCCGTGGGGAGGCAAAGCGACCTGGTTCTCCGATCCCGATGGCAACCAGTTCTTCCTCGCAGGGGAATAGGAACAGATTCGAGCGGCAGAAACAACTCCTCCTTCCCGAGCGTTCAAGAAGGAGGCAACAGATTTGCCTCTGCTTCAGCGGTGCGAGCCTTCCTGAAGCAGAGGCAAAACGACATTTTGAAATGGGAGAGTGTGCAGGATGTGCAGAAACATTCGCACGTTGTTCAACTTCGCTCCACCAGCTACAGAGGAGGAGATCCTCGCGGCCTCGTTGCAGTATGTGCGGAAGATCAGCGGCTTCAACACGCCATCCAAAGCGAACGAAGCCGCCTTTCAGGCGGCTGTCGATGCGGTCGCACGAATCTCTACGGATCTTCTCACCGCACTCGAATCCTCCGCGCCTCCTAAAGATCGGGAAGAAGAGGCGATCAAAGCGAAGGCGCGCTCCGCAGAGAGATTCAACCGCGTGTAGATCGCTGCAGACTTACTCGAATCGTCCCACAGGAGTGTGCCCCCTTATTTTGCTCCACGCCGTTGCAAGATTGCCTGCAAGGTTTCCTGGCTGCAGAGTGCGACGGCTTCGCTCGATTCCCCCCACTCGTTGACGGTCGGTAACTCGTCGATGATGGAGGGAACGCCGTCGGGAAACTCCAGGACAGCGATAGTCTTCTCACCATCGGGAATATCCTCTAATTCCTCTCCAGACTGCTGCGTCACGGCGAGGATGCGCACGCGGGCGGATGCTACGGTCGCAAGGTGTTTGGGCCGGAAAAGTATCTCCAATTCGTCCGCGTGCCGAACCTTTGTTTCGTCGCGGTGATAATGGAATACGCAATCAAACTCTTTCGGCAGCGGCAGATCCGCATAGGAATAGGCGAGAAAGCAGACACGGCTGTTCTGTGGCAGGTCTTCCGGAAGCCCTGCGCGAATGAGTCGTCGGGTCTTGGAGGAGAGATGCCCCTCCACAGACAGATAACGGTGATAGAGGGGAACGGCCTCCTCAGAACGCATGAAACCACACCCTTTCCCAATACAAAAATGACGATGCCGTCTGCTTTACAGAGCGGTAATCGATCAGGCGCGAATACGTATTTCCCGCACAGTAGCGTCGGGGCGCTCACAGAGATCGCGGAGGAACTGAACCACGGCCTCGTAGTCGCTGTCCTGGATACTGTTCAAGAGTTTGAGGGCCTCGGCGTACTCGCCGAACTCCCGCCGCGCTTCCGCCTTCATGATCCGTTCTTGCGTGCTGTTCTCATTGAACAGTCCTATCAGTGCAGTGAGATTGGCCCGGTATTCGTCGGGACACGGAGTCGCGGTCCCCTCCTCATCCGGTTTGCACTCTCGATCCGCATCGTTCCCGCGCCACCAGACGAAGGTTCGCAGTATCTTCTCCAGCGCGCGATCTCGGGCGAGCCGAGCCTCCAACGCCTTGTAGTAATCCTCTTCGGACGCCTCGACGACGTATTCGGCTTCTTTCCAGGCAGGAGCGGCTTTCGGATCGTCTCCCCCGACCAGAAGCGTACCGATCTCCTTGGCTTCCGTAAGCCAATAGGGCTGCGCACAGTGATGGCACGCGACCACTGCCGGCGGACTGGGACGCATTGGGGCAATCTGTTTGCCATCCGTCCAGATGCGAGCGCCAATATTATTTCCCGATCGGAGCGTTCCATATTTCGCGAGCCCCTCGCAGTGCGGGCATGCAACTACTTGATCTGGACCTGGTCGCACGATAGTACCTTTCTCCAAAAACGGAAGCACGAGGGTTTAGTAAGCCAGAGTCCGAACTTCATGTTCTCGTGCTCCTCCTGTACTCGTGTTCCAGAATACTCATGATGACATCGCTCTGCCACTGACCACCGATCCACGCCCCTTCGCGCTCGACGCCCTCCCGCACAAACCCGCACTTCTCGTAACAGGCGATGGCACGCGCGTTGAAATCCAGTACGCACAACTCTACCCGGTGCAGCAACAGAACCTCAAACGCATACGCAAGCGCCAAGAGGGTCACTTCCGTCCCCAGTCCGCGTCCCCAAATCTCCGGCGCAAAGATCCCCACCGCATATTTCGCCCGCCGGTTCTCTCGGTCGAGCGCATGGAGTCGCGCCGTTCCGATACAGCGTCCCTCCGCCTCGATAATCCAGTGACAAGGCTCCTGCGTTACCTGATGATACCACGCTTCGACGTTGGCTGCCGTGAGCGGCGGCAGCGTGCGCGGATCCCCACCCACCATCCGCCGAAACTCCGCATCCCGCCCCGCCGCAAGCCGGTCCTGTTTATCCGTCTCCCGAGGACCCCTCAAAATAACTGCCCGACCTTGCAGGAGAGGGGGACCTTTGCTTTCAGAACTCATACCACCCCCTCTCTAACGTAATCGGTGAATAAGAATATGGTGGCGCTGGTGGCAGGAGCGTAGGGTCTTTTTCTTGATTGCGATGCATGCCACCAAGTTCGCGACCTTCTCCGGTTCCTCCTTCCCTTGCAAAGCGGTATCTTGAGGTTTGCCTTTACTGCGCAGGATGGACACCGGCTAGTGTGTAGGCGGAGAGCGCTTCGGTGTGTCGTTTCTGATTGTCGCGCCAGTAGGCAATAGCCAGGTAGGCGCGCTTTTTGGGAGTGGAGACCACTTTCCAGTCAAACTTCTTCAACGCCCGAAGATGTTTGTAGGCGACGGCCGATTGGACGCCCACGTAGGCAGCATCGGCTTCTTTTCCGTTGCCAGGGGTATCGCATAACTGCGCGTAGCGGAGCGCTGCCTCCGGATCGATCTGACCGGACATGTGCCAGGAGAAGCGCCACTGAGCGTCCCAATCCGGATGAGGATTGAAGGCCGCCCGATAGTCTGCAAGTGCCTCCTTTCGCCGGTTCTGCTTCTGCAGCAGTTCCGCCAGTGCCAGCCAGACCATCGGGTTCTTTCCATCTTCCCGAATCGAGCGCCGGAGCTCTTGTTCGGCTACCGTAGCGTTGGCGGCCAGCAAGGCGCGCAGATAAGACCGATAGGCAATCGAAGGGGGCCGCACCAGAGGCACTCCATTGGACGTACGGACGCCGTGTTTAGGGGCATGATGCAAGGTAGGGTAAAGGAGGAGCAGTACCAACCCGCAAAATGCCATAAGGACGAAAGTGATTTTGTTGCTGTGACGACGAATGGTTTCCATCATGTTAAAATGACGTTTCCGCTCAATGCTATTGGAAGCGACGTAGGGTGTCCTCGCTCAGATAAGCACGGGACGTATAGTCCGTTTTCTTCCACTCTGCGTGGCAGGACTCACAACTTTTCAAGCGACCCTGGGCGGTGATCTGCTTACCTGAACCGTCCAGAGTCATGTATTCCCAATCGCCGCTGTCGGAATTGTAGCCCTGCTCCCGCTTGTGCATGACCGTTATCAGTTCCGGCACGGCGCTCGTCTGCCCGGCCAGCCTCTCCTTGACGATCATGCTGCCTTCCGGAAAAGCGGGGTGTTTTTGATGTAACATCGCCTGCTCGGCGATTTTGTTGACGTAGACCGTGACGAAACGCAGGCGCATCACCGAAGAAGTATTGGCGTTTGCCTCCAGGTGGGGGTTTGCGGCTTCGGCGGCGATCTCCTCCTGCGTTGGGGCTCTGCACATGAGGGCGATCTTAGAGGTGACCCAATGCGGCTTCTGGTTGACTCGCACCCAACTTCGGTATCCGACGATCGGCGATACCGGGGGCGGCGCTGCTTCGGTGCGCACCGAAGCGAAAAGGGGAAGGGAAGGTTTTTTGGCCTGCGGCACCCGCAACGCCTGCAGAGAAACGACGCCAGCGATCCCAAAAAACAGGCCGGATACCAGCAGGATCCTCTTTGTATTCATAATGGCCACGCTATCCTTTCCTTTACGATTGCATACCTTCTCCGTTGATAGACAGGTTAAACCATTGTATCAGAGAGATACGAATCATGCTTCACATTCCCCAGAATTTGCGGTCAAGGGAGCGGTATTGGATGGCTTCGGCGACATGGGCGACCTGAATGTCATCGACACCGCCGAGGTCGGCGATGGTGCGGGCGACTTTGAGCAGGCGGTCGTAGGCACGGGCCGAGAGGCTGAGTTGCTGAATGGCGGCGCGCAGCAAGGCTTTGACGGGATCGGAAGGCGCGCACCAGGCCCGGATCTCCTGCGGACCCATCTGCGCGTTGCAATGGATCTTGCGACCGGACTTCGGCGCGCCAGCAGCCATCTGGTCGGCGGGATGCGGAGGTGTGTTGGGGTCGGAAGGAGGATCGGCGACGGGAATCGGACGGGCGAAGCGTTCGGCCTGACGGGTTCGGGCACGGCAGACGCGTTCACGGATGGTAGCAGAGGTCTCGCCGGATGGGGATTGGAGCAGTTCCTCTTCCGAGAGACGGGGCACTTCGATGTGCAGGTCGATACGGTCGAGCAAGGGGCCAGAGATCTTCTTTTGGTACTTCTGCACCTGGGTGTTGTTGCAGGAGCATTGGCGATAAACGTCCCCGTAATAGCCGCACGGACAGGGATTCATAGCGGCGACCAGACAAAAATCGGCAGGATAAATATAGGAGGCGCTGACACGGGAGACGCTGACGACGCCATCTTCCAGGGGCTGGCGCAGGACTTCCAGGGCGTCGCGATTGAATTCGGGGAGTTCGTCGAGGAAGAGGACGCCATGGTGGGAAAGACTCACCTCGCCAGGCCGAGGGACGGTGCCACCGCCGACCAGGGCGGCAGTCGAAACGGTATGGTGCGGAGAGCGGAATGGCCGAGCGCTGACCAGCGAGGTCTCTGCCGATAACATTCCTGCCACCGAGTACAGTTT
>JAYUMV010000468.1:0-14531 GCA_043762265.1 Chthonomonadaceae bacterium
CCGCTCAGAAGAACTACGCCGCAGGCACTTCTCCGCGATTTGATGTAATCACGGCCCAGCGCGACGTCGCAGATTCCCAGCAGACTCTGATCCAGGCGAAGAGTCAGGTCAGCCTTTCGCTGGCGCTCCTGAAGAGCAATATGGGCATTGCGATCCGTACGCCTCTCAAGATCACGGACAAGGGCGCTGTGGAGACTCCCCCTGATACCGACGCGCCCGCGATTCCGCCCCCCAACGGACCAACGCCGCCGAAGATCGGTCCCGGCTCCGCCGCGCCCCCTGCCCCCCTTCGCGATACGCCGCCGCCCGAGAAAGCGCAGATTATCGGTCCCGACCTCGCTCGGCCGACCGATCCGACCGGTAAACCACTCAGCGACACTCCGTTAACGGGAGATGTCGAAGATCCGATCACACTGGGACCGGAGTTTGATGCGGTCAACCGCGAAGCGCTTCAGAAGCGCCCGGAGATCCTGCAGGCGGACGCCAATATCGCGGCGGCGCGCAAAGGCATTCAGATCGCACGCCGCAGTTCCCAGCCGTCTCTCTCCGCCCGACTGGGATACGACTACACTCCGACCGCCGCAGGATTCACGCGCGTCAATCAGGCGCAGGTCGGCCTCAACTTGAATGTGCCGATCTTCGATGGCGGCCTTTCCCGCGCACGTGTCCACGAGGCGGAGGGCGATGTAGCCTCTGCGGAAGTCAACCGCCGCAATGCGGTAGATCAGGTACAGGTCGAAGTCGAGCAGGCTTATCTGACTCTGCTGCAGGCGCGGGATCGGGTAGCCGTCGCGAACGTCGGCCTGGCTCAGGCCCGAGAAGCCTCCCGTCTCGCGCAGGTACGGTACAATGCAGGCGTCTCGCAGGCGGTCGGGGTGTCTCCGATCCTGGAGTTGAGCGCAGCGCAGACCTCGCTGACTCAGGCGCAGAGCAATGTCGTCAACGCGCTCTACGACTACAACACCGCGCGCGCACAGATCGACCGTGCGGCAGGCCGCTACTCGTATGCAAAAACGGCGCCGGGTTATACGGCTCCGCCGAAGGTCAAATAGTCTTCCTGCCGGGACTTTCCTTGGCCCACACTCTGTAACTCGACCGGCTGATGTCTGGCCAGTCCCCCTGTAGTAAGAAAGAGTTAAGAAACTATGTGGATCGTTCAGCTTGCGCTGCGTCGGCCATACACCTTCATCGTGATGGCCCTGCTCATCGTAATCCTGGGAGTCGTGACGATTCAGCGCACGCCGACCGATGTCTTTCCGGTGATCGACATCCCTGTCGTCAGTGTCATCTGGAGCTACGGCGGTATGTCGCCGAATGAGATGGAAAAACGTATCGTCACCATCAGCGAACGCGCTGCCACGACGACGGTAGCGGACATCGAACACATCGAATCGCAGTCGATGCCCGGTGTCTCCGTCATCAAGTTCTATTTCCAACCGGGAGCGAAAGTCGAAGCGGGCGTCGCGCAGTTGACCTCTATCTCGCAGACGCTGCTCCGCATCATGCCTCCCGGCATCACGCCGCCGCTCATCATCCGCTACAGCGCGTCGAGCGTTCCGATCCTGCAGATGAGCGCCAGCAGTAAAACGCTCGCTGAACAGCAGCTTTACGATCTCTCCATCAACTTCGTCCGCACCCAGTTGGCCACGATCCAGGGCGCCTCGATTCCCCTGCCCTACGGCGGCAAGGCCCGCCAGATCATGGTCGATCTCGATCCGCAGGCGATGATCGCAAAAGGCATTTCGCCGGTCGATGTGAATAACGCCATCAGCCTGCAAAACCTGATCGTGCCGGCCGGGACGGCGAAGATGGGACAACGCGAATACAATGTCACGCTCAACAGCAGTCCCGATGCGGTCGAAGGATTGAACAGTCTGCCGATCAAACAGGTCAACGGCGCGATGGTCTATATCCGCGACGTCGCGAACGTCCACGACGGCTTTGCGGTGCAGAACAACATCGTCAATCAGAATGGCAAACGCGCCGCCCTGTTGACGATCCTCAAGAACGGCGATGCCTCGACCTTGAGCGTTGTTGATCGTATCAAAGCGGCAATGCCCAAAGTGAAGGCGACTCTGCCGCCTGCGCTGAACCTGCAGATGATGTTCGACCAGTCGGTCTTCGTACGTGCCTCGGTGACCGGCGTCGTGAAAGAAGCCCTGATCGCTGCCTGTCTGACGGCCGCGATGATCCTGCTCTTCCTGGGAAGTTGGCGCAGCACGCTGATCGTCGCCGTCTCGATTCCGCTTTCGATCCTGACCTCCATCATTATTCTTGGAGCGATCGGTCAGACACTGAACGTGATGACCCTGGGAGGTCTGGCCCTTGCGGTCGGTATCCTGGTCGATGACGCTACCGTTGAACTCGAAAACGTCCATCGGAACATGGGTCTCGGAAAGCCTCTGACCCGAGCGATCCTGGATGGCGCCCAACAGATCGCGGCTCCGACCTTCGTCTCTACCCTGAGTATCTGTATCGTCTTCGTGCCGGTCGTCTTCCTCACCGGCGCAGCGAAATCCCTCTTTACTCCGCTCGCCATGGCGGTCGTCTTCGCGATGCTCGCCTCCTACCTGCTCTCCCGTACCCTGGTGCCGGTCATGGTGAAGCTGATGCTGCGGTCGGAGATGCACCTGTACCAATCGGAGGGGCATGTCGTCACCAACGACCCGATCTGGAAGATCCATGAGAAATTCAACGTCGTATTCGAGCGTTTCCGCGACGCCTACACCGGCCTACTGGAATGGGCGCTGCACCATCGACTGGTGACGACCGCAGTCTTCGGGACCTTCTTTATCGGCTCGTTCCTGCTGCTTCCAATGATAGGGCAGGACTTCTTCCCCTCGGTCGATGCCGGGCAGTTCCGACTGCACGTTCGTGCCCCCGCAGGCACCCGCATCGAGGAGACGGAGCGCATCTTCCATGAGGTAGAGAACGAGATCCGCGCTACCATTCCGGCGAAAGAGCTGAGCATGACGCTGGACAACATCGGTCTGCCGGTTGGGGGTGTCAACCTCGCCTTCAGCGACAACGCTTCCATCGGCCCTGCGGATGGCGAGATCCTGGTCTCCTTGGAAGCAGAGCATGGTTCGACACCCGGTTACGTGCAGAAACTGCGGACGCAACTGCACAAGAAGTTTCCGCAACTGGTCTTCTTCTTCCAGCCTGCCGACATCGTGAGTCAGATCCTGAACTTCGGCCTTCCCGCCCCTATCGATATTCAGGTGGTCGGACGCGACAAAGGCAACTTCGCGATCGCCACTGAGATCGCGGCGAAACTGAAGGATGTGCCGGGCGCGGTGGACGTCCATGTCCACCAGGTGCTCGATGCGCCGGAACTGCACGTCATCGTCGATCGGGAACGGGCCGAGGCGCTGGGATTGACGCAGCGCGATGTGGCAAACAACATGCTGATCTCGCTCACGTCCAGCGGACAGTCCTCGCCGAACTACTGGCTCGACCCTAAGAACGGGGTAAGCTATCTGGTGGCGTCGCAGACGCCGCAGTATAAAATCAATTCGATCAGCGACCTGCAGAACACGCCGATTCTGGGTACCAGTCCGGGCACCCCCCAACTGCTCAATAACGTGGCCACGGTGGACCGAGGCAAAGCGGCGCAAGTCATCAACCACTACAATGTTCAGCCGGTCTACGACATCTACGCCAACGTGCAAGGTCGGGATTTGGGAGGCGTTTCGCACGAGGTCGATAAGATCCTGGCCGGAGTCGGCAAGCATCTGCCGCGCGGTACGACGACCATCGTCCGTGGGCAGGTGCAGAGCATGAACTCGTCCTTCCTCGGTCTCGGCCTGGGTCTGATCTTCGCGATCCTGCTCGTCTACCTGCTGATGGTGGTCAACTTCCAGTCGTGGCTCGACCCGTTCATCATTATCACCGCCTTGCCGGGAGCGCTCTCCGGCATTATGTGGATGCTCTTCGTGACTCAGACGACCTTCAGTGTGCCTTCGCTGATGGGAGCCATCATGTGTATCGGGGTCGCCACCGCGAACAGTATCCTGCTGGTGACCTTCGCGAACGAACGCCGCCACGAGGGTGACGACGCCTTTACGGCGGCTTTGACCGCTGGATTCACGCGCCTGCGCCCGGTGCTGATGACGGCTCTCGCAATGATTATCGGCATGCTGCCAATGGCGCTGGGGTTGGGAGAAGGCGGCGAGCAGAACGCTCCGTTAGGCCGCGCCGTTATCGGCGGCCTTGCCTGCGCGACGGTAACGACGCTGTTCTTCGTGCCCGTCGTCTACAGCGTGCTGCGCCGTCGCCAACCGGCGGCCGAAAGTGCAGACGACGATTCGATGGAGGCTCCGGCCCCGGCAAACGCCTAGTTAAACGGGATGTTTTGCGCCCGCGCAACATCCCAGAGAACACCCTAAGGGCTACGGCAATACCGACAGTCCGACCGATTGTGGAACGTGTTCAGAGGAATTTTACAAGCATGGAAACTACGTCTACTCCTGATAAGTCTCATATCAAGCCGCCCTCCGGCGGCAAAGTCACCCTGATCTTTGTCGGCCTCGTGCTGGCTCTGGGGGTTCTCTTCTTCGTCGGCCTGTTGCCGCATCTTCGTCAACAGAACAACCTGACCGTTGAAGCCGCGCACGAACGCAACGCCATCCCCGAAGTGACCGTCTTGACACCGCGCTTTGCACCCTCCAACTCCCTGATTCTGCCGGGCAGCGTTCAGGCGATCGAGGAGACGACCCTTAACGCCCGCACAAGCGGCTTTGTTCGGCACCGCTATGTGGACATCGGTTCGCGCGTCAAGGCGGGTCAACTACTCGCAGAGATCGAGTCGCCCGAAGTGGATCAGCAGTTGATGGCGGCCCACGCAGATGAGGCAAAATCGGTCGCGGGAACCGGCCAAGCCCGCGCGGACGTCGCGAATAAGCAAGCGAACGTCGCTCAAACCCAGGCGAACGTCGCCCAGACCCAGGCGGTCGTCGCCCAGATGCAGGCCAACTTGGGACAGGCGCGCGCCGCGCAGAAACGTGCTGAAGCCAAGCTACTTCAAACCCAGGCCGCCACCGCCACGGCCAAAGCGAAACTGGCCCAGACCAGACAGGCGCTGATCGGGCGGCAGGCGGACCTCGCCCAGCAGCAGAGCCAGACCACTTTGGCGGAACGCACCTGGAGGCGCTGGCAGGGTCTCGCCAAGAGCGGCGCCGTCTCTCGCCAGGAAGCGGACGAGAAGCAGTTCGCTTATGAGACGCGCAAATCAGCCGTCACGTCTGCGGAGGCCGCTATCCACTCGGCGGAAGCCGATGTGGATGCCGCACAGGCCGTAGTGTCGTCGAGCGAGGCCGATGAGCAGGCCGCGCGCGAGGACATCGCCGCCGCCAAGGAGAGCGTTAACGCGGCTTCCTCGATGGTGGCCTCCAGTAAGTCGAACGTCCAGGCGGCCAAAGCGAGCGTGGACGCGAGCAGAGCCAGTGTAGATGCGAGTAGAGCCAACGTCCAGGCGACGCAGGCGATCACGAGTTCCAGTCAGGCTACCTCCCGACGCTACTCGGTGCTACAGGGATTCGAGAGGATCGTGGCTCCCTTCCCCGGCGTCATCACTTCCCGCAGCATCGACGCAGGCGCGCTCGTAAAAGCGGATGACAACACCAATGCCAAAGGGGGCCTGTTCGGTCTGGCCCGAACGGATGTCCTGCGTATCATGGTCAGTGTGCCACAAACGTTTGCTGCAAACATGCAGGCAGGTCAAAATACAAAGGTAACGATCCGTGAGTTTCCTGGTCGTGTCTTTACCGGGGTCATTGCCCGCAACGCTGGATCGCTGGACCCTGCAACGCGCACCCTTCTGACTGAGATCCATGTCAACAATGCCGACGGCAAACTCCTGCCGGGAACCTATGCCCAGGTCGAGTTCGGAAACGTTCAGGCCAATCCGCATATGCGGATCCCGGCGAATGCGCTGGTCATCGGTGCAGAAGGCACGCGTGTCGCGATCGTCACCAAGAACAACAAAATCCACTTCCAACCGGTCGTTCTCGGTGCGGACTACGGTCAGGAGACCGAAGTCGCCTCCGGCCTGATGGGCGACGAATCGCTTATTACCAATGTCAGCGACGACTTGAAAGAGGGAGCGACCGTCAAGCCGATCCCCGCGCCTCCCGTCGAAACGCCCGGCGGACCGCCCCCCGCGCATCCTACAAGTCCGGGCTCTCCCACCCCGCCAGCGCACTAATCGTGCCTCCCCACGCCTAGGCAGGGGCACCTCTTCCTCTGTGGGCCTTTGACCTGCCGGCTAGCCGCCCCTAAAGGAGCGGGATTATCACGAGGGGGGTGGCTCTTGTTTGTGGATTCTATCCCATTTCACCGAATTGCCTATAGTGCCCAATTCTTCGTTCAACCCTACCCGTAGATTCAATTTATGGATTCAGGAGAGAGTAAATTGGGTGACAAGTCACAATAAACGCAAAAAAGAGGGAAGAATTTGCAAAAAGGAGCGATGGACTCTTGCGTATCGGCCAGAAATCTGCTAAACTGTAACAGAATCGGCATATCTAGTGCCGACTCATGGATTCTAGTCTAGCAATAGACTCGATGATGCAGATTCCAGGGCGCATAGCACGGTGCGGGAAGTGAAGGCGGCATGGCAGTTGAGGGTATCGCTCAGAACGTCGGTGAGATTCGCGCGCGAATCACGCAGGCATGCGAGCGGTCCGGACGCAATCCCTCCTTGGTGACTTTGATCGCCGTCACCAAGACCGTCGATCTGCCGCGCATACGAGCAGTCCACCGTGCGGGCGTACAAGATCTTGCGGAGAACTATGTGCAGGAGGCGCTGACGAAGGTCGGAGATCCGGAACTCGCGGATGCTGGCGTACGCTGGCACTTCATTGGACACCTTCAACGCAATAAGGTACGAGATATTGTCGGACACTTCGCGCTGATCCATAGCGTCGATTCGTTGGCGCTGGCGAGCGAGATCGGTCGCCGTGCCGAACAGATCGGCAGGACGATGGAACTCCTGCTCGAAGTCAAACTAGATCCGATCGCTACCAAATTCGGCATCGCGCCGGAACAGACACTCGCAACGGCGCAAACCGTTCTGAATATACCGGGAGTTCGCCTGCGCGGACTGATGGGAATGGCGCCTTTCGGAACGAACTCCGAAGATGCCCGCCCCGCTTTCCGAACACTGCGAACCCTGTTCGATCAACTGCCGCCCGAAGCGTGCCAGGTCCTGTCGATGGGGATGTCCTCGGATTTCGAGGTCGCCATCGAAGAGGGCGCTACGATGGTACGCATCGGAACGGCGCTCTTTGGCAGTCGACCGTCGCCGGACTGATACTCGTCTCTAATCGGCTCCGATCCCCCCGTACTGTGCTCGCTCGACAGTATGCGGATCCGACTTTACATCACATCACGGGTCACGAATCGCAACCACGAATGTGGGGAGGAAACGCTATGGTGAATGCACAACCTACGTCGGACGAGGAATATCCGCGCCGATCTTTCTGGACACGCTGTAAAGATATGATCGTGGGAGTCGAAGAGCCCGAGGACGAAGAGATGCACCCGGGTGTCTCGACGCCTTCGCCTTCCGTCAACAAACAGGCGCAACCCCTGCGCCTGCAGATGGCGCGAGGAGGCCGCGTTGCGATCCGCATGAATGCTCAGGTGTTCGAAGATGCGAAAGTCGCAGCGGATGGCCTCAAGGGCGGCGAGCAGCAGATCGTCAACCTCGAAAAGGCTACCCCCCAGATGGCAGAGCGGATCATCGATTTCATGAACGGCGTCTGTTATGCCCTTGATGGAACCGTCGAACGCGTCGGCGAACGAGTCTATATGTTCGTTCCCGCCAATGTCGTGGTGGATGTCGACCAGGGGGCGACAGCCGCCAGCACCGCACGTCGCGTGAACTACGGAGACTGACGGGGGCTTCGGCCCCCCATGAGAGAAGTCTATGCTTACCGAAAAACGTATCGGCATTATCGGGGCGGGTGCAATGGGCGGCGCACTGTGTCGGGGACTGGTCCTCGCGCAGGCCGCGCTGCCTACCCGCATCCTCGTCAGCGACCCCCATACCGAACACGTTGAGAATCTTAAAAACACCTTGAATATCAAGGCGGCGAAGAACAACGCACAGGTCGCTCTCCACACCGACATCATCGTACTGGCGATAAAGCCCTATACGATTCCGGCGGTTTTGGAAGAGATTCGTGAGAGCTTGAAACGTGAAGCCGACAAACCCCTTCCGCTTCTCATCTGTATCGCCGCCGGTGTCCGCATAGAAAAGATCGAATCGATTCTGGAGGATCCGATCCCCGTGGTGCGAGCCATGCCGAACACGCCCGCTCAGGTGCTCAAAGGCGCCTGTGCTTATTGTCGTGGAACCCATGCCAACGATGACCATATCGCCCAGACGAAAGCTATTTTCCAATCGGTCGGTATCGGGGTCGAAGTGCCGGAAACGCAGATGGATGCGGTGACAGCGCTCTCCGGCTCGGGACCGGCCTATATCTATCTCATGATCGAAGCCCTGATTGATGGAGGTGTTCGTGCGGGTCTGCCCCGTGAGATCGCCTCTCAACTCGCCTCACAGACCGTGCTTGGTGCGGCGCAGATGGTGATCGAAACCGGCAAGCATCCGGCCCAACTCCGCGATATGGTAACGACCCCTGCTGGCACTACTATCGAAGCCATCGCCTCGCTGGAGCACTCGGGGCTGCGCGCCGCGCTCATCGACGCAATCGGTAAAGCAGCGCAGCGTTCCAAAGAACTGGGTTAGCCTCGGTTACATATCGACCACAGGAGTCGTCTATAGGAGTATGCGGCGCGAAGCTTCGCGCCGTTTTCTTTCGATGACCTTAGGGAAAGGCCTTGCCCAGATGCGAACGCTTTCGAAACCCCTCGCTCTCTTGCCTCTTATGCTTGTCGGCACAGTCCTGGCCACCTCCTTACCTACCATCGCTCAGGGGGTGCCGAAGCCTGGTGTACAAAAGCCGAATGGTAATCCTTCCAAGAAAAAGCCCGTTGCCGTCGCACGCAAGGGCCGAGAGACCCAGGTGATCGACGGTCCCTGGAGATTTTTGACGGATCCGCAACATCGAGGCGAGCAAGAGAGCTGGCCGAACGCGCTGCCCGCCGAAACGAAAGAGACCGTAGTCCCGGCCCTCTGGACGACTCAGGCAGCTCCGGGCTACAGTGGCGTCGCGTGGTTCTGGCGAGAATTCGAGATGCCTCCCAGTTGGAAGAAGCAGACCGTTCGACTCCGATTCGAGGCGGTTGCCGAAATGGCCTCGGTCTGGATCAACGGCGTCAAGGTCGGAGATCATGAAGGCGGAGCGACCCCCTTCGAATTCAATGTGACCAAGAGGCTCCATTTCGGGGAGAAGAATCTGGTGGCGGTTCGTGTAGAGGGCGAGGCAAAGCGTGGGGCAGGCATCTGGCAGGGCGTCATGCTCGTTGCGCACGATGAGGCCTATCTCTCGGAGGTCGCCCTCACTGCCGGCGGGCTCGGGCAGTTGGCAACTGCCATCACCCTGGAGAACACCTCGGACGTCTCCGGTGTCGCTACTCTGGAAGGCCGCGTCGTCGCCGTCAACAAGCCTGACAAGGATGTCCATCGGTCCGAACAGAGTCTGTCTCTGACGCCCGGTCGCAACGTCACCACCCTCCTCACCTCGCTCCGAGGCAAAAACCTACATCCCTGGACTCCCGAAACCCCCAGCCTCTATGCCCTGCAACTCGTGTTTAGCCAGGGGATCGACGTACTGGATACACAACAGACCGTATTCGGATTTCGGCAGTTCGGCTGGAAAGACGGCGCGATTACCCTGAATGGGTCGCCGATCAGTGTCAAGAGTCTGGCCCCGACCTTTGCGCTGCCGATTGTGATCGCTTCCACCGAGGATGTGGACCGTGCGCGCGCCTCGTTTCAACGTCTGAAAGAGGCCGGTGTCTCTCTGCTCTATCTCGATGCGCCCCACCCGGAACTCCTGAGCATCGCCGATGAGTTGGGCATACTCGTCGTGGAATCTCCCCGAACAGGACAGACCTCACAGGCCACGTTCGACGAACTACAGGCGCTCCTAGTCCGCGACCGCTCGCATCCCTGCATCCTCGCCTGGCGCGTGCGTGCCGCCGATGCCGGTCAGCTCTCCCTGCTTCGAGCACGCGACGCGTCCCGATTCCTTCTCGTCGGATCCTCGGGACAAGAGAAGCTCTTTCTCCCTGGCGAAGCCGATAGCCCGCCCGTCGCCGCTCCGGCTGGCTTCCTGCCTACACCTTGATCGATTCCGCATCAGTTGGCAGGCACGACATAGAAATTATCGTCCAGGAAAATACCCAGTTTTTTGCAGTCTGGCGACCAGTGCAGGCCCGCTGCCTCGGTAACGCGCTCATAACCGACGCGATGCAGATCTGAACCGTCTGTTCTACTGACCCAAAGCGCGATGGTTTTCGTGGAGTCGTTCTGTCGAGGCCTGACGCGGTCCAACAGTCGAGTGATCAAGGAGTCTCTGCTCTCCTGGACCAGGTACGCGATGTGGCGTCCATCCGGGGATCCTTCAACCTCGTAGAGGGCGCAGGCGCTGGGGAAGGCGAGAGGGTGTTTTTCCGGAACCGTCTTTTTACCCTCAAGATCATATTCCCACAGTTCCGGGTTGACATTGATCGTAACAGTCACAAAACGGGACGAAGACGATATTCCAATCAGCGTGAGGAGCCCTGGTATCACGGCCGTTTGCCGATCCGGAGTTCCGATCGAATGAACGATGGGCTGGAACTGCTTGCCGTCTGCCGCGGGAACAAACTCGAGCCAGTGATTACTATCCGGAAACCAGGCGTGATCGATTTGGATCCTGGGAACGGATTTCCACTGAACGCTTCGACGACTTGCCGTCTCGATAGCCATCGTAAATTCGGCTTCCCGCGATTTGCGGAGTAGCCATTTGCCATCCGGTGATGGGAGAATCCCATAACTGTTTCCGGCTGAGACCACCTGCTGCACACGCGGCATGCGGAGGGGCATCGCCTTTCCCGTACGATCCTCGCAGCGCCACGATGCCAAGTCCTTAGAGTCATCGACGTAGATCTGGGAATCATTTGAATCCCAGTAGTAAAAGTACGGAAGGCGCGTCCAGTGAGACGCATCGGCAACCTTCCGTCCTACGGTCGAGAGGTTATTTCGGGAATCGACGACAAGGGGAATCAGCCATAAGCCTGCGACGAGCAGAAGCGCTCCCAGGCCGGAGCACGATCTTGCATAGCGCCGTCGTAATACAGATTTGTCGATAGTATCACTCCCTGGAGGTTGACTTGTCCATGTCGGGACCTCCCCGCTTATTGCATACCTTGGTAGAGAGCTTGTATCACGTCTTGGCCGAGAGGACGACCGCCTGTTCGGTCTCAGTGACGGTCGCTTGCTGTGGCACACGGTAGGAGAGAATGCTGCTGATTCCCGGCTCCCGCATGGTGACGCCGTACCAGGTGGGAGCCGCTTCCATCGTTGTGGGATTATGCGTAATGAGCAGAAACTGGCTGCGCTGACTGAACTCTGCGACCAGGCGCGTGAACTTCTCGACGTTTGCGCCATCCAGCGGCGCATCGACTTCGTCGAGAAGCACGAAGGGACTGGGTTTGACGGCGAGGAAGGCGAACAGCAGCGCGGTCGCCGTAAGGGCGCGTTCGCCTCCCGAGAGCAGTGAGAGATGCTGCGGCTTCTTGCCGGGCGGTTGCGCGATCACTTCGATCCCGGTTTCCAAAATATCTTCGGGATTGGTCAAGATAAGTTTTGTGGCGCCGCCCTCGAAAAGCTGGGTAAAGAGCCGGTCGAACTCGGTTTTCACGGCTTCGAAGGTCTCCATAAAGACACCGCGTGTGCTGTCATCGATGTCGGCGATGGTCGCCAACAACGACTCCCGGCCCTGCTGAAGGTCGGCGCACTGCGTCGTCAAGAACTCCAACCGTTCCGTCAGGCGTTCGTATTCGCCCACAGCGCCCGTGTTGACCTGCCCCATCCCGCGCAGTTCGCGGCGCAGTCGGCCGACCTCCATGGCAGTATTGCGGTCGATGGTCGTGTTTTCCGGGCGAGCGAGGGCATCTTCTTTGCTGATACTGTATTCGTCACGCAGACGTTCCGTCGCCTGCGTCATCTGGACTTCCAGCCGGGCGAGGCGCAGTTCCGTCTCATGCAGATTGTGGGTGACATCGGTACGCCGCTTGACCACCTCTTTAATGGCATTATTGGTCTCGAAGTTCTGCGCCAGCATCCCCTGACGACGATCCCGCCACTGCGTATACTCTGCCTCCGCCACCACTAAGTTGCGCTGCGCATCGGCCCGAAGCAGAGTCAGGCGCTCCAGTTCCGCCGTGGCATCCTCTCCGGAGAGGTGCGCCTGCTCTCGCTGTCGCTGCTTCTGCTCGATCTGCTGCTCGACACCCTTCAAAGCCGCAATGTCTGCGCCGAGGCTCCGCGTCAGACCCTCCCGTTTCTCTTTAAGACGGCTGACCTCGACCTCCAGCGCAATCGCACGCAGGCGACAGGCGTCCCGGCGAGAAATCAGAGCGCGCGTCTGCTCGGTCTGCGTGGCGAGCAGTTCGTCCGCGTTGTCCTCCTCCACCCGGTCCGTCTCCAGCGTGATCGTCAGGTTGCCGACCTCTCCTGTCAGGTTCCGCCGCTGCGTGCCGACGGCCTCGCGACTCGCCTCTCGCTCCGTCTGTTCCCGGGTCAGGCGCAGTCGTTCCCGCTCTGCGGCGCTACGGGCGCTCTCCGTCGCGGCGAGCTCCGCCTGCACCGTCGCCTCGTGCTGCACGACCTGTCGCCGCTCCGTCTCCAACTCTTGCAGTAAACGCGTAACCTGCTCGCTCTGGGCCGTCAGGCGATCCACTTCGGCCTTCGTCTTCGGCAGAGCGGATTTCAGATCGTCCATCTCCCCTTTGCGCCCGACCAGATGCGCGCCCTTACCCTGAAGCGATCCGCCGGTGAGCGCTCCCCCCGGAGTGAGCAGTTCGCCCTCCAAAGTGACGATCTTGCTCCAGCCGTTCCCGACACGTCGAGAGGCCGCGATGGCCGCCTCCATATCGGGAACGACGAGTACACGCCCGAGCAGCATCTGCGCCACCGGCAGATACTCCGCCCCGAAGCCGACCAGGTCCATCGCGTTCTGCACGTCCGCCGTATCGCCTCGACCGTAGGCAGGCTCGAACTTATTGCCGGAGCGCAGGAGCGGTAAGGGCAAGAAGGTCGCCCTGCCCGCACGATTCTGTTTTAACCACTGGATCCCGGACTTCGCCTCGGCTTCCGTCTGAGTGACGATGTCCTGGAGGCTGCCGCCGAGCGCGACCTCGATGGCGACCCGGTACTGTTCGGGCACCTGCAGCAGATCGACCACCGCGCGAAAATGCCCCTGCAGTTGGCCGCGCTTTTCCGCATTCAAGACGGCGCGCACGCCCTGGTAGAAACCTTCGTGATTCTCCTGGAGTTCGGTCAGCGTCGAGAGTCGCGCAGACTGCTCTGCCTGCGTCCTCCGCGCCGAATCCAGTGCCGTTCTGCCTGCCGTCTGCTGCGACTGGGCCGCCTGCTGCCTCGCTTCGACCTGCGCGCGCTGTGCCGCCAGTTCGCTCCGCGCCTCGGTCAATTCGGCTTGCCGAACGCTGGCCTGATCTTCCCGCGTCTGCGCCTCTTTGAGCGTCTCCGCGAGCACAAGGGCATCTCGATCCATTCGCTCGGAGCGTGCGGACAGCTCGGTCAGCCGTTCCTGCGCCGCTTTCAGCGCCGCTTCGCGTGCGGCATGCTCCTGCAGGCGGCGTGTCCGCTCCCCCTGCCGTGCATCGGCCTGTCGCACCGCTTGCTGTACTGCCGCCTCCAGCTCCGCCAGCGTCCCCTTTTGGGCGCTCCACTCTTCCTGATGGGTACGCTCCTCCGCATCGACCTCGTCGCGGTCCTGTCGGTCCAGAGCGATACTATCCGTAAGGCGTTGGACCCGATCGGCTAGTTCGCGTAGTTCCGCCGTAAACTGTTCCTGATTCTTCGCGGAAGTCTGGCTGCGCTCCGTCATCAAAGTCAGTTGGCTCTGCGTGCGCTCTACCATCGTGACGGCGTTCTGGCGCGTGATCTGCGCCGCATCCATTTCGCCCTCGGTCCGCGCCAGGTTCTCCCCGACCTCTGCGGACGCGCGTTCGAGACGCGCAAGCTCCGCGTCGAACTTCAGGAGATTCGCCTGGTCGTCGTCCCGTTCCGTCTTCCCTGCATACAGTTCATAATCGGCCTTCTGAACCTCCGCGACGAGCAGCCCGACCTCAATCTCATGCAGACGTTCTTGAAGCAGAATATAGCGCCGGGCTGTCTGTGCCTGACGCTCCATCGGCTCCCGCTGCCCGTCCAGCTCGTGTAGAATATCATTTACCCGGTGCAGATTGGCTTCCGCGCTCTCCAATTTGCGCATCGCCTCACGCTTCTTTACCCGGTACTTTTTGATCCCTGCCGCCTCTTCGAACAGTTCGCGCCGATCCTCCGGGCGCGCCGAAAGCACCGCATCGATCTCGCTCTGACTGACAAATGC
>JAYUMV010000469.1:0-7918 GCA_043762265.1 Chthonomonadaceae bacterium
GCCTGCACCCCATCCATCGCCTCGCCGACCACCACAATCTGCCCACTCGCCTCCAGCATCGTGCGGACCCCTTGCCGGGTGATATCGTGATCGTCGGCCAGCAGCACGCGCACCTTCTCAGTGCCAGGGATCGAACTTACCGTAGCGACTGCGGGCAGGCGGGCGGGGGTAAGCACGGTCTGCGGAAGAGTGAGGCGCGCAACGCCTAACGGAGAAGCGGGGCGATACGGCAGAACGGCTCGCAGGCGGGTTCCCCAACCGGAAGGGCTTTCGATCTCTAACTCACCATCCAGCAGGCGGGCGCGCTCCCGCATCCCGAAAAGGCCGTAGCCGCCCTGGGGGCCGGGAGTGATCGCCGATTCGACATCGAACCCGATGCCATCGTCTTCGATGATCAAGGAAACATAGTCTGGCCCAAACTGGAGTCCGACCCGCACCCGTTGCGCCTGGGCATGTTTGCGGGCGTTGGTCAAAGCCTCCTGTGCGATGCGGAGCAGAGCGGTCTGTTGTTCCGCCTGGAGAAATTGTTCCTCCCCTGTCTGAATGAAGAGGGCCGGAATACCGGTCTCCGATTCGAAGTGGCGTGCTTCCTCAGCGATCGCTTTGGCCGTGGTCAGACGCTCCAGGGAGGCGGGCGCAAGGCCCTGAACAGCGCGCCGAGTGTCTTCCAGGGCGTGCTTGGCCTGAGCACGGGCGGAACTCAGCAGTTCTGAAGCGGCATTCAAATCCCCGGTTTCGACGCTGGTTTTCACCGTATCGATCTGAAGGATCAGGCCGATCAACGACTGCGCGACGGTGTCGTGCATCTCCCGCGCAAGCCGGTTGCGCTCCTCGCTCATCGCCATTTCCCGCTGCTGTTCCATCTGTTGTGTCATGGCGACCGCTAGCGCAGCCTGATCAGTAAAACTTTGAAAGAGCGCGATCTCTGCCGGAGTGAACTGGCGTTCCGAACATGGGTAGACGGCGAGAGAACCTGTCGAGATCTCCCCTTGCTGCATGATAGCGAGCAGCAAGGTGGTGATATCTTCGCGCTGAAACAGGGCGCGGAGTTCCGGGTCCAGTTGGGGGTCGTCTTGAATATTGCGGGAATAGAAGGGCAGTCCGGTGGCGATAGAGCGTTTGTACGCCGACGTCGGACGGGCAATGCGCGTGATCCCATCGCCATATTCGGCGGAGACGTTACGCAGCGCGATGGGACGCGCTCTGCCGTCCGCATCGCGTAAAAACATGCCAACGCGCTTGACACGCAGGCGGGTCGCGACAGCATCGGTAATAAGAGTGGCGACCTCTTCCAGCGGATGCCCTTCCAGAATCGCGGCGGCGATCACCCGACTCGTCTGGCGCAGGTTCTGTTCATCCAGATACGCTACGCTGAGACGGAGCAGTTCGACCATCAGCGCCGTGCGAATGGCGGTCTCGACCGCCTGCGCCTGCCAGGCGGAAGAGCGCGCTGCGACACCGGGATTTATCTGTCCCACGATGACCGCCAGCACGCGCCCTGCCAGGACCAGAGGCACTATCACGACTTCGCCGGTAAAGTGAGGCGCCAGTTCCGAGGGGAATCCGGAACTGTCGGACTGCACGACGATCTGAACGGTACGGATGGCGCGCTCCGCCCCGGCGAAGTCGCTGACCGACCAGCGCCAGTTCCGCATCTGCTCCGCCTCGATCCCGAAGACCGCTCCGCCGCGTATCTGGCTCTCCTCCGGAATGTAACTCAGCGCTGCCAATCGGCTCAGACCCAACTCTTGCGCCGCGACCTCCATCGTCTGGTTGATGACGCGTGCGCGATCCTCCGGACCCATCGTCAATCCGACGGCGTCCGGCAGAGCTAAGACCGGAGTTCTGTCGGATGCGCTACTGTTAGAAGTTTCCTGGCGCATAATATTTCTCTCTTTCCCGTAGGGGTGGGGAGGCTGCGGTCACCAGAGTCTGCCAGTCGGGAATGACGGGCAGCGCAGGACAGCCTGCGGTTCGTAAAGCCTCGTTGCCATCGCGCCCTTCGGCGGCAATGTAGACCGGGCGGCCCTGATTGTAAGCACTCAGGCACTCCTGCATCATCGTGCCGCCTGCGCGCACATCCAGGGCGACCACGAGGTCCGACAGCGCAAACACGAGTTCATCACGGCGGCGATTGTTGGCTCCCAGACCATGATCGTCCAGGCGAAACGGGGAGAGGGCCAGATCTCGCTCGACTTCGAAGACAGCGTCGCGGATCCGGGCGGCAGAGAAGGGGGGGCGGTCAAAATCGGGGCCGAGCGCCTCGCGCAGACCTCGGTCAAGAAGATAGAGGGTAGGGCGGTTGCGGCGCTGCGCCGCCAGCGCCAGACGCTTGTAGGCGGTTCGGTCGTGGCCCGTGACAGGCACGCCGCCCGCTTCTATCAGACTGTTTGCGATCTCATCCTGACGATTAAGTACGACAGGCGTCGCTCCGTTGGAGACTGCAATGGTGAATGTAAAGCGTGTCGGTAAGAAGGGCTCCATCAGAGCCGCATTGCCCAGCGCATAGAGAAGCGGAGGAGGCGCAGGATCGAACTGTACCAGGCGCGCAGGATATCCGGCGCTTTCGGTGGAGAGAAGCTGCAGCGGATGCAGTCGCATCGCCCGCAGCAGTTCGGCGCTCTTAGCCAGCAGCGCGGCACGGTGGTCATGCAGATACTCTGCCACCCGCGCCGACAGTTCATAGTCGCGAATGAGAGCGTCGGGAGCAAGATCCAGGAAAGCGTTCGGAAGGGAGCGGCGTTGCGCGAGCAGGCGCAGCAACCCGGCCAGCGACTTCTCCCCCAGGTGGGGGATGCTGTGCAGCAGCAGATGAAACTGCGTGGCGCCGACGATACTGAGAGGGTCGTTGTTCTCTCGTTTCACCCTGTCTCCTCGCTTTTGTCTATTTCACCGGCTCCAGCCAGTGCACCACCTGTTCCATGTGGTAGCCGTCGTGCGCTAGAATAAGCACGGCCTGTCGCTCCAGTGTGACCGGACCGTGGATCTCCTTCACGGCGCTACGGCCCCAGTCGGCATCGGTCAGACCGCTGAGAAAGACGACCAGCGCCGCGCGTGCGGTCCGAAATCGGGCCAGGGCGGCGTGCGGGTCCTGGTGGGCGTAGTCGTGATCCAGGGCGACCTGGCCCTCATCCATGTCGGGAATAAAGGGCAGCTCCTCTTTGAGAGTGAGTTCCATACGGCTCGTGAAAATCGGATCCCAGTCGGCGAGATGCGCCACAATTTCGCGCAGCGTGAAACGCTCGGGGTCCGGGCGCAGATCCCAGCGCGGGTCGTCAGCGGGCAGCGCTTTCAGAAACGCTTCCAGCACTTCCGGCGTGGCGTTCAAGCCGGTCAGAAAATATTTTTTAACGTAAGCGGGCTGCATGGCCTCTCCTTAGAGCCTCCTGAGAAGCTCTCAATATCCGATTGCGTGCAGCTATGGACTGAAGTCCTTCGCTGGGGCCTTCGGCCGAAGGTCCGCCTCCGCGGACACATTTTCTGTTACCTAGCATGTTGCCGGGCAGTGCATTCAGTATCCGATTGCGCACAGGACGGCCTCGCGGTTGGCCGGGATTGCGATAGGGGGCTGCATGGCCTCTTTGACGGCGATGTCCGGGTCTTTCAGTCCATGTCCGGTCAGGGTGAGAACTCCGGTGCAGGGTTCGGTGAAGAAGCCCTGAGCGGCAAGTTTGCGCAAACCTGCGATCGAGACCACACTGGCGGGCTCCGCGAAGATCCCTTCCAGCGTTGGCAACAGGCGATACGCTTCCAGAATTTCGGTATCGGTAACCGAGTCGATGCGTCCGCCTGACTCGTCCCGCGCCGCGATGGCAGGCTGCCAGCTTGCCGGGTTGCCGATCCGAATGGCCGTCGCGATCGTATCGGGAAAGTTCACTCTCTCTCCGGTTACGATAGGGGCCGCTCCTGCGGCCTGGAACCCGAGCATTCGTGGGCGCTTCGTCGCTTTTCCGAGAGCGTGATACTCTTTATAACCCTTCCAGTAGGCGGTAATATTCCCGGCGTTGCCGACCGGCAGCGCATGGAAGTCCGGCGCATCGCCCAGGTCATCGACGACTTCGAACGCGGCGGTCTTCTGTCCCTCGATCCGCACGGGATTGACGGAGTTGACCAGGGCGATGGGATGGGTGGCGCAGATCTCACGCACGAGGCACAGCGCTTCGTCGAAGTTGCCCGCGACGGACAGCACCTTCGCGCCGTGAATCAGCGCCTGCGACAGTTTGCCGAGGGCGATCTTGCCTTCGGGGATGAGCACATAGCAGCTCATTCCCGCCCGGGAGGCATAGGCTGCCGCCGCCGCCGAGGTGTTGCCGGTCGAAGCGCACATAACCGTCTGTTGGCCCGCTTCCAGTGCTTTGGACACCGCCATCGTCATGCCCCGGTCCTTAAAAGAGCCTGTAGGATTGAGCCCTTCGTACTTCGCGTAGAGCGTCAGAAACGGGCTGATCGCCGCTGCCAGGCGGAGCAGGGGAATCAGCGGGGTATTCCCCTCACAGAGCGTAACGACAGGGGTAGTATCCGATACGGGCAGCAGCGCCCGGTAACGTTCGATGACTCCACGATACAAAACGAACTCTCGCTTTCTTAAGCCCCCATTACGAGGGTCTTGTCACGCAGGAACATTCCTCCGAAAGACTCCACGATTCATGCTCCATTGTAGCACGGAGAGGCGGTCGGCGCAACCCCTGCGCCTGCTTTTGCCTTTTCTTTTCGGTCAGGATTGTGCTACAATGCCGCCGAAAGCGAGGAACGGATGTCTGTACTTCCTGAGGTGGATACGGCGCAGCAGAGGCGTATCGTAGAGAACCTGGTCGGCTGGTATCGGGCGCATAAGCGCGACTTGCCCTGGCGCGGCGCAACTCCCTATGCGGTCTGGGTTTCGGAGATCATGCTGCAGCAGACACAGGTCGCGACGGTGATCCCGTTCTTTTTGAGATTCCTGGAGCGATTCCCGACGGTCGAAGCGCTAGCGGAAGCTCCCATCGAGGAGGTTTTGAAGTACTGGGCGGGCCTCGGCTACTACGCCCGCGCCCGTAATCTGCACCGTGCCGCGCAGGTCGTGGCGGAACGATTTGGCGGCAAACTCCCCCAGACGGCCCTCGAGATCGAGGCGCTTCCCGGCATCGGGCGCTACACCTCCGGGGCGATTCTCTCGATCGCCTTCGATGTCCAGCGGCCCCTGGTCGATGCCAACGTCATCCGTGTCTTGAGCCGAATCTTCGGCCTACGGGGCGATCCGAAATCGACGGCCAACCAGACTGCGCTCTGGTCGTTGGCGGAGCAGTTGGTGCCGCAGGAGTTTCCGGGCGACTTCAATCAGGGATTGATGGAGTTGGGGGCGCTGGTCTGTTCTCCTGCCGATCCAAAGTGCGAGCGCTGTCCGCTGCTGGCCGACTGTGTGGCAGGCAACAGCGCCGATCCGAGTGCGCTGCCGGAGCTTCCGCCCGGTCGCGCCACGGTCGCCGAGACGCACAGCGCCGCCCTCATTCGCGACAGCGCAGGCCGTTTCCTCATCGTCCAACGCCCTCTGCACGGTCTCTGGGGCGGCCTCTGGGAGTTTCCCCGCGTCGTCTGCGAATCGGGTGAAACGCCTGCCGAAGGCGCGGCCCGCGCCGCGCGGGAAGTGGTCGGCCTGGAGGTAGAGATCGGAGCGAAAGTCGGGCGAGTCAAACACAGCGTCACCCATCATCGCATCTCTCTCTACGGCTTCGACGCCTGCCCACTCCTGCCGCATCCGATTCCCCAACCTCTTGGCTGCGCCGCCTTCCGCTGGGAGACGCCGGACGCGCTCGCCAACCACGCCTTCTCCTCCCCCCAGGTCTTGCTGCGGGAGGCCCTCTACACCCATCTCCACCGCGAAGCACGCGGCGACCTCCAGCCCTCCCTCGGCTTCGAGGAGTAGCCTGACGGAATACGTATCAGGTCTGGTCTGATTCTCCTTGTCGTTGAAAGAGAGGTCTCAAGGGAGGGGAGCAAGAGTTATTTTTGTGGGCGGACGAAAATGGAGGCGGTGGGGGGCGGTTTTGGCACGTATTATGCAGTAGAGATATTGGACTGAAGTGCGGGCTCATAAATGACCGGGTGGAACAACGTAGATCTATCCTTGAAGAGTGGCCTGAGATACTGCGGAACGGGACGATTGGGAAAGGCTTTCATACAAGATGAAGACACGTTTAAGTGCTGGATTGGCACTATTTGGACTTTCGATAGCTGGGCTGATGGGCAGCTCTTCGGCAAATGCGCAGACGTATCTGGTCGGTGCCTATCTTTTCAAATCCGATAGCACGGGTGCCACGACAAGCGCCACCTATCAGTACGACACGAACACCAACAACACAACGCAACCGCTCATTATCACTCCCAATACTGTTACGTCAGGCAAAGGGTTCTCCCGCGCGCTCTCCTCAGGGAGCAATGTTTTTACCTTCGCCGGAGGTACCAATTCTGCGGTTGGCTCTTTTGGGGATCTGGGACTGTACTTTTCCACATCAAGCACCCCCTTCAGCTCAGGTGTGGCCACCAGGACGCCGGATCTGGTCGTCGCACGCGCCACCGATGGCTCGACGAGTTTCTTTGTGCCTGCCCCCGGCACGCTCCTCAACAACTATAGGCTCGCTGCTCCTGCCGTCGGTGCCAACGGCGCCTCGAACCTGGTGTTGGGCTCCGCTCTGATTTCGGTCTCCGCTTTCAACGTTAACGCTCTTCCCACAGGGAGCTTTACCTTGAGTGTCATTACTCCGGAACCGGGCGTTGTCGGCCTCATGATGGGACTGGGGGTCTCGGGAGGCGTGCTGTCTCTGCGTCGTCGCCGCCGTGTGGTCACTAAGTAGTTTTTCCAGGGCGTAAACATGGACAGGAGCCGGGTAAAACATTTTACCCGGCTCCTGTCCATGTTTAGGTAGGTAGAAATCGAGCGGCTTCGTGCGTAGAATGAGAAGAACCATTCTTTCCATCGAACCCAAGAGGAGAATCGCAGATGTCCTACCATTTCGATCATATCGCGCAGCAGGTTCCCGACATCGCGGAAGCCGTCGCCTGGTACGTGCGCACCCTGCCCGGCGTAACGGTCCTCCACCAGGACAGCAGTTGGGCCTTTATCGAAGCCAACGGAACGAAACTCGCCTTCGTGAAATCCGATCAGCACCCAAATCATCTGGCCTGGCGTGTAGACACTGCCGAACTGGAACGCCTCGCCGCCGAACTTGGCAAGGAGATCAAATCTCATCGCGATCACAGCCGCAGTTTCTATCTGGAAGCCCCAGGCGGTCAAGCCATCGAAATTATCTCCATGTTTGGCAGCCCCTGGGAAGTTCCCGGTGAAGAAAATAATACAGTCAGCGAGTAAAGGTTCTGCGAAAATGGGGATAGACGCGGCCCTCCATAGTGTAAATAGTGTTGGTTCGGTTAAGACTATTTCAGAAAGATAGTCCACTAATAAGCGAGGAGGGGGAGACATGGATACGGCAGGCAAGCAGAAGCACCATGTGAACGCGGAAGCCCTCCAGGAAGCCGAGCGTCCGACGAAATTTCATACCGTCAAGCGTGCGAACTCGTGCGCTTCGGTGGTGAGTCTTCCAAACTCGCCAAGAAAAGGCAGGAGGAATGGTATGCGGTTCTTTACACAGATCACCCGAATTGTCTCGCAATGTGCGGCGGCTGCCGTACTGTCTACTCTCATCGGCGCTCTCAGCGCTCCGGCGCAAGCGCAGATCACCTATCTGCCGTCTTTCAACGTCCAGAACTATACCGTCACCAACGGCTTCACTAACCCTCCGTCCATTACACCGTTCGTCCGCGAGTTCAGGCGTTTCGGATGTGCCGGAGCCGAATACGGGGGCGGTAGTCGGTATCATCACGCTCGGCTTCTCCTACTGCTTGCGCAGGAAGCGCAAATAGTTTCCGGAGGAGCGAGCAATAC
>JAYUMV010000470.1:0-18473 GCA_043762265.1 Chthonomonadaceae bacterium
GTTTGATATCGAAGATTTCCGCCTCTCGGCACGGCAGGCGAATGCGCTGCCTCTGGTAACCAATGAACTGGTGAGCAACGCTTTGAAACATGGGCGTGGAGAGGTCTGTGTGACCCTGAAAATCGTAGGGAACGAGGCGATCCTGGAGGTAACGGATGACGGGCCGGGCTTTCCGGCAGACTTCGATCCGCGCCACGCCGCTCATACCGGTTTGGAACTCGTGGAGCGCCTGAGCCGCTGGGATCTCAGCGGCGCCATACGCTACGCTACGGCCGTATCAGGAGGGGCCTCTGTGATCCTGACCCTCCCCATCGACTCGTTTCATTGAAATAAAAGCGGTACCAGGTCGCTTTGGCTTAGATACCTGGTTATTCTGCCACCTGATAACGGGCGACTCTGCCTGCCAGGTCGTGTGTGATCCGTGCCTCGACGTAGATTCCTCCCTCACGATAGTCCGCTTTCGTCACGCGTCCATACTCGTAGCACTGTGCGACGAGATCGCTGCGGTCGTAGGGAAGGTTGAGGGTTACGCTGACCAGAAGGCCTTCCATGGTGGCGACGATGCGTTCGATCAGTTGTGGGATTCCCTCCGCTGTGCGCGCGGAAAGATAGACCGAGTTCGGCGTGTTGGCGACGAGGCTACGGAGTTCATACGTATCTTTGATAAGGTCGGCTTTGTTGAAGACCGTAATGGTCGGCTTGTCCACCGCCCCCAGATCGTACAGAACCTCCATCACCGCTTCGCGCTGCGCCTCCCGATAGGGGTGGCTGACATCGACGACATGAATGAGAAAGTCCGCCTCGATCGTCTCTTCCAGGGTTGCCCGAAAGGCTGCCACAAGGCCTGTGGGCAGGTTGCGGATAAATCCAACCGTGTCGGTCAGCAGAATCGCCCATCCGTCCGGCAGCACCACACGCCGCGTCGTTGGGTCGAGGGTGGCGAAAAGCTTCGGATCGGCAAATACGTCGCTGCCTGACAGGGTATTCATAAGCGTGGATTTGCCTGCGCTCGTATAGCCGACCAGCGCCGCAATGGGGAAGGGCAGTCGCCGCCGTTGTACGCGCTGTTGCTGGCGAACGCTTCGCACCTCCGCCAACTGGCCTTCCAGATCCCGGATCTGATCCCGGACTTTGCGGCGGTCGGTCTCCAGCTTGGTTTCACCCGCGCCGCCGCGTACCCCGATACCGCCTTGCTGCCGCTCGAACTTGGTATAGAGGTTTCCCAGACGGGGGAGCAGATAGGTCAACTGTGCGAGCGATACCTGGAGCTTGCCTTCTCGGGTCTGGGCTCGCTGAGCAAAGATGTCCAAAATCAACTGGGTGCGGTCTATCACCCGGCATTTGACGGCCTCTTCCAGGTTACGAGCCTGCGCTGGCGAGAGTTCGCTATCGACCACCACCAGGTCTGCCTTCACATCCTGCACTCCAGCATAGAGCTCTTCCGTCTTGCCGGGACCGATGAAGAAGGCGGCATGAGGCCGATCTCGCTTCTGATGAAACTCCCCAACGACCTCTGCGCCTGCGGTCTCCGTCAGCGCAATCAACTCCTCGCGCGCGTAGGGCTGCATCTCTTTTTCCGCTTCGACGGAAACAAGAATCGCCCTCTCCTGGTTCTCTATCTCGTGCATAGGCTGTACTTTATTCATAGTGTAAGTATCGCACACTCCCTTCCAAGCGTCAAGCAGTTCTACGGAGACAATCCTATTCCGTTTCGGCGCACTGCGATGATAAACAAAGGGTTTGGGAAAGAGGCTCAATCTGCGAAGAGAGAGGAGGAAGTCTGGGGGGAGGCATCGGGATTTTTACTCCAAGGGCGGCAATAACTGGGCCGTGGAGGCGCGAATGATCCGTTCCAGAACCGAAAGATAACGCTGGAAGGCTACGCGGCCCGCCTCTGTCGGCATGTAAGTCGTGCGTGGTTTCTTACGCACAAACTCTTTGCGCGATTCGATATAACCACGCTCTTCCAGCAGCGCCAGATGCGTGCTGAGATTGCCGTCCGAGAGGGTCAGCGTCTCCTTGAGCAGTTTGAAATCCGCCTCTCCCAGCGGCAGAAGCACGGACATAATGCCGAAGCGGGCCTTCTGGTGGATGGCATCGTCCATCTCATGCAGGGCTTCGAGGGTGGCAGCAGTATTGGCGGCGTTCGGATTCGGCGTCAGATTGTCGGGCAATGTCGTTGCCCCTCCGCGCTCCGCCATTACCAGCCATCCTTTCGAGACATCACCACTCCATACACGATGTGGAATCCTCCAAACGCCACGCTCATCGCAGTCAGACCGTAGGGGATCGGGAGAAACAGCGTCGCGGCCCCGGCCAGCAGGAAAGCCGCTCCCAGGCGCGAGACCTCACGCTGCGAAAAGAGCCCTACCGCACCGACGGCGCTACCATAGCACAGCATCCAGACAGGATAGATGTAAGCCATGAGGCCGTGCTGCAAAAAAAAGAGCGTCAGAAGCGCGCCCGTCCCTAATCCAGGAGCCGAAGCGATCAACATCTGCCTGCCGAGCGGAGAGACGATCCTCTTGCCGACTCGGGTCGCCCGCCGCTTCATCCACAGATAGTCCGCGCCAATGGCAAAGACGATCACGAGCGACCAGGTGAGCAGAAACGCGGTATAGTCTTCCGTTCCTGTTCGCCCGGTAAGCGCGTGGGTCACCACGCAGCCGACGATGGACGCAGTTCCTGCCAACACTCCGGACAGTCCAGAGAAGGTTGAGTAGCGGGTAGACCGCTCCATCAGATCCCGAATGACCTGTAAGTTCTCGTGCGCGGTGCGGGCATCCGGTTCGTGAATCTCTCGCAACAACGTCATGTTACCTCTCACATCCCCTGGAGATGGGCGTTCTACAGAACGCTTTGTCTCGCAAAGTTCTCTTGGTACTCTAGTATAGGCCGTGTAAGGGGTTGCTGTCAAGCACACCGGGCGAGGTGCAATACCGTTTAGAGAAGCGCATTGTGCCTTGGGGGCGTCAAGGGACGTTGTCCCTCGCTACGCGCCTTCGGCGGGCCGTCCTCCGGACGGGACGACATCAGTCACGGAACGATATTGCTTCCTGCGAAAGTGGAGAAGTTAGAGTTTCTGGTTACTTCGTCCGAAGGACGAAATCCTTCACGCGGAAGTGAAGGATTTGGGGTGCCCGTAGGGCTTCCTTTTCCGGCGAAGCCGCGTAGCGAGGGGTGCCAACCCTTGACGACCCCAAGGCGGGCGGTGTTATGGGGTCGATGTCAAGCGACCCCTCCTACTCGACGAGCAGGAGGGGCCGGAAGCCAGAAGGCGCCTACAGAGCGTTACGGTAACGCGATGGTGGGAACCGTGATCGGAGTGTCCAGACGGACGAGAGTCGCGGTAACGGTCGCCGTGGAACTCACACCCGCGATGGCGGTGAGCTGATAGGTGGCAGGAACGACCCAGAACGAATAGGTACCCGTGCTGTCGGTGGTGGCGCTGCCCAGACTGATCCCCCCAGACGCGAGGCTGACGGAGACGTTCGCAGTGGGCTTGCCTCCTACGGTGACGACTCCCTGGATAGTGTAGGGACTGGAAGGAATGGAACCGGACGGCTGAGCGAGCAGCACATCTCCGATGTTGTTGGCTCCTGCCACCAGTGCGAAACGTAATGTGTCGGCCGTAAGCGCCTTGTCCTCGAAACCACCCGCCGAGATCTTGCCGACAAAGCCTGCCGTTGCGCCCAGCCCGACCGGCAGGCCCGTCAGGGTAAAGGTGCCGTTTGTCATCGACTTCGTCTTGACGTTGGCAATCGTCACAGTGGCGTTGCCGACGGGAGTCGTGACACCGCTGACAGATGCCACCACACGCCCCGTGACCGTTGCGGTGTAGCCGACGTTGGAGAGATAGAGCGTGCCCAGATCGTTGACGGTATTCGCCTTCAGACTGAGTTGCAGGGTCAGCGGCATCTCCATCGCCGCCGTCACGGTGCCGGTCGTCGTGTTGGAACCGATGTTGTTCAGCGTGAACTTACCGGTAGCATCCGTGGTAATCGTCTGTCCAGCGATCTTCACCGTGGCGCCTGCCGAGGCGGGCAGCCCGCTCTCGACACTGAGCACGGTGCCCGTCACAACGGCGTTTCCGGAAGGGGTAGGTCCGCCTCCTCCACCGCCTCCGCCGCCACAGCCGGTCAATGCGATGGCAAAGGCGCAGAAGACGCCTATGACCGCTCCCAGTTTATAGATTGCGTTGATTCGCATCTTAAGCTCCTTCTAGCGAGTGATGATGATGGGCAGGATGGAGCGGGTCCGCTCGCCTTCTGCTGTCTGTGCGCTGATTTCGAGGGTGTAGGGGCCACCGGGCATTCCGATCCCCTTGTCGTCCCGCAGATCCCACACGATCTGGTTGACGCCAGCGGATGCCGCGCGCCCCGAAGCGGTCAGATGCCGTATGACATTGCCATTGAGGCGGATATTCACGATAGTCTGCGCGTCTGACGACAGCTCGTAGTGAATGACCGCAGAACTTGCTGCGCGACCACCGCCGACCAACGGGCGATCTACGGCCAGGTTGCGAATGAACAGATGGCTTGCGGTACGCGGTTCTGCGACGATCTGGAACTGACGCGTCACCTCGTTCTGAGCGGGAGTGAAGGTGTAGTTCGACGCCGTGTTCATCAGAATGCGCGAGCCGTTCGTTGCATCCACGAGTGTGAGGCGAGTGCCTTTGGGCGCTTTCGCAACGCCGTTCCAGGTGAGAGTATAGGACTCCTGTGCCCTGGGCACGCTTACCGTCACGTTCCATGCGGCATGGACGCCCGAGCGGCGGATGTCGGAGAGGAAGTCGCCACCGATCCCGTTTCCGGTATCCCAGTCGGGGTGCGGAAAACGAACCGCAAGCGTTGCGGCGCGGGTAAAGGGCGGCGGGCTGGCAGCGTCGAGTTCCGGAGTAAAGGTCTCGGCGCCTCGCGCCGACTGTCCGAAAACCGCAGAAGAGCCCTTTCCATTGGAGTCGCGCACCGTGAAGGGCACGCTCCAGGCGCCGGTCTCACGGACAGGCGCGGAGGTGGCCCGCGAAACCTTCAGCGCGCGCGCCGAACGGTTGTTCGGATTGCTGTAGGTGAGGGTCACGCCTTCGGAGACAGTGACCCGAATCCAGTAGCCTTTCCAGGCCTCCAGCGTGTTCTGCGGAACCGTTAGGTCGGTGGAGTTGGGGTTGAGAATGTCCACATAGCCGCTGGAAGAAGAGTACCCAGTGATGCCAGCGGCCACCCATTTATTGTTGATGGCTTCGGACAGAGAGACGGCCGTGCTACCGAGGTAGGAGAAGGTGAGGTCTGCCGCAGTGGCGTTCAGGTTGGTGTTGTACGGCGTGCCGATCTGGTTCCAGCCGAAGAGCAGCGGAACGGAGATGTCTTTCTCTACATCGGTGCGCTGCCCGGTGATGGTAGCGCTGAGGTTGAGGTTGAGGTTGCTCCACAGCCCGTAGCCCGGCTGATAGGTCGGCAGAGACGGGTAGCGCTGGTATTTGTCGGCAGTCGGCAGATCCTGGCGGTACTGTGCGAGCAGCAGCGTCTTCTCGAAACTCGCCTGCTGCACCGGATCGTTGGTGAGCGCTTGCGCCATGTCGTTGGTGAGCGGTTTGATGGGCAGCGAGATCATATGCGGGCCGTTTTGGAGGACGGTCGTCAGGGTGATCGTCGGGGTAGGAGCGACAAACTTAAAGATGGGCGCTGCGGTGCCGGTGCGGTGCAGGACATTGCGCTGATAGGTCAGTGTGGCGCCGCCTGCCGGGGTAAAGGTGAAGATGTCCTGGCTGAAATTGTTTTTCGGAGCGCCGTTACCTCCGAATTCGCCCTGAACAACGGCAGTCACCTTGGTAGGAGCGCCGTCGAACTGAATACTGAGGCTCCCGGAGTCCGCTCCGACAAATACCCCCGAAAAGTCGCTGGGAGCGGTTTGCGTCCCGGTCTGACCGGTTGGGAAATAGACACGCACATACTCGCGGTTGGCCGGAAAGTCCATTGCAACCCGCATCGCATCTGCCGGAGTTCCGCCGATGTTGGTAAAGAAGGGGGCAACCGCACCGAAGCCATCGGTGATCGGAATCGGGTTCGAGGCGAAATCCAGAAACAGGCTGTTTGCGAAGGTGTAGTCCCAGTAGATGGGATTGATGGTGCCGCTCAGGTTGGTTTCGTCTCCGAGGCCGGTCGCGGTCAGCGAGGTGTTGTAGTAGATGAGAAAGACCGACGCGCCGCTGTCCTTGGTATTGGATCCGGAGGGGAATGTCGGCGCGACATCGGCGTAGATTTTGGGGCCGGGGGTCACGCTGGTATCGAGCACGAACTGCTGTTCGTACCAGGTGTCGAACGGCTGTCCCTCAACATTTGGCGCGACCTTTTTGACGAGGGCACGCAATGCATTGATGTCGTTGGCGGTGGCAACATTGGCGTAGAAAGCATCGTAGTAGGCGGAGTTGAACTGCACGAAGAAGCTGGGGTTTCCGATATAGCATTTCAGCCAGGCCATCGAGGACATCTGGAGACGCGGAATCAGCATTCCGGAAAGGGTCGATGGAAGAAAGGCGCCATTGGCCTGGGTCGGTGGCGTAAAGGTGTTGTTCCCTAACGGGGGTTGGTTCAGCAGATCATAGTAGGGTGTGTAGTAGAAGCCGTTGGTCGGGTCGAGCGGAGTGCCATCGGGGGCTTGGCCGAGATCTTCGGCGGCGACGACCGTCACGGCACGGGCCATTCCCTGCTCCCAGGCGTCGTAGCCGATGCGGGTGGGGCCGTGGAACGCCTGCGCCATCGCCTGAGCCATCGCGAGGAACTCTGTCTGCGAGTCGGAGAAGGAGGGGAACTCGATCTCGACGTTGAAGCCGTTCACGACGAGCAGGGCTCCGATCACTTCGTCGCCTTTGCCCAATCGTGGGTCGGAGTTCAGAACGTTTACGATAGGTGTCTTGCCGTCCGCGCTCTGCCACAGCGGGGGACCGATTATGTGCATCAATTCCGGTTTCAGTACGTCGTTGGCCAGATGGTTCAGCGCCGTGGCCTTTGCAAGGCTCCAGGCGCCGGTTCCGCTCACCGGAAAGTTGAATTTGATGTCGTTGGTTCCCGGCACCGCACGGGTATGCTTGACGGCAGGCAACGCCAGGCGCCCGTTGGTACGGATCATCGCAGCCTGGGTGTAATCGAACTGCTGCGTCGGCCGAATCAGATGATGCTGTCGCATCATCGCGATCTCTTTCTGAATCGCCGAATTCTGCGTTGCCAGACTGGCGCGATACTGATTCATCGCGGCGGTTCGTACGGCATCGGCATCCTTGGGATTGGGCACATCTACGATGAGCGCCGACTGCGGACCGTTGGCAACGGTCCGGAACTTCTGGTTGGTGAGGTTGTGATAGGTTTGCGCGCTCAGCGGGAGCGCAAGCCACGATCCGGACAGCGCAAGACAATACGGCGCGATCAGGCGGGCGGCACGGCGAATGTCCACAGATTTCAAGCGGAAGTCCCTCCAGGATTAAGCGATGCAGAGCACAAATGCCCTGTAGCATGACGGGGGTTTCGGTGCAGACGCTCGACGCCGTCGGGATGAGGGGTGACAGCAAAGAGTCTTTTACGAAATACGCGCTCGGTGGCGCAGGCGTTCCCGCCTGCGCCCCGTGCATTTAAGAGTATTCCATCTCCTACGGAGTGCGGAATGTCTGAAGCGGGCTGACGCTGAAGGCCGAAGCCACATCGTCCTGCCCCAGGACCGCCCAGTAGTAGGTGTGTCCGGCGACCAGCGCCGGACCGGCATACGTGGCAGTCGTCGTCGAGAAATCGGCGCTCCAGATCGGGGCGACACCGTTGGGATCGGTGTCGGACTGGAGTGTCGGGAACTCGGGATAGACGAGCACTTTGTAGTGTGTGGCGCGGTTGACGGCGTTCCAGGTGAAAGTCGGCGTAGTAGGGGCTACACTGCCGCTCGCAGGCGAAACCAACGAGAGGGCATTGAGCGGCTTGACGGAGACGGGCTGGAGGTTCGGAGGACCCTCCGTGCCGTTGACCGGGAAGTTGATGGTGTCCAGCGTAGCAATGCTGTAGTAGTAGAGCGTGTCCGGAGTCAGATCCGGGTCGCTGTCCGCAAAACGATCCGCAAGCGGATCCCGTACCGTCGCGATCGAGTTAAAATTTCCGGGGGCGAGCGGTGAGCGCAAGAGGGTGTAGCCGAACACGTTGTCCTGCGGGATGTAGTCCCAGAACATATCCGTTTCGATCAGGCTGCCGGAAGGCGCGGAGCGAGTGATACTCCGATGCAGGGTGATTTGCGGCGCGGCGGCGGAATGGTGTGCCAGAAGTCCCCGCTTTTGTAGGATGATCCGACGGATTACATTCATAAACCCGGCATCGGTTCCGGCAGTCCCGGCAGCGCGCGTGGGATTTGCGGGCGTGGTGATCGACTGCGCAGCCAGACCGACAGGGGCCGCGATGGTAGAGGTGCCGGTCGCATTTGTTAGGGTGAGGTTGACCGTCGTAGAACTGCTGGCCAAAACGTTGATATTGCTGACCGTCTGGTTGATTTTGCCTGCGAGAGAGGCGACTACCGTGTAGAGGTTGCTTGGCGGAAGCGCCGGCAGGGTGAATCCACCGTCGGAGCGCGTGGTGGTGTTAAAGGAACCCAGGTTGCCGAAGAACTGCTGGGTCGGCGTAGCGGTCTGGGAGAATGGCCCGACATTCGCGAAGACACGGGCTCCGGCGACCCGGTGACCACTCGTATCTGTCACCACTCCGAGAATGGAACCTTGCGCACTGGTCGGAGACATGACGATCTGCACATCGTGCGTGATCGCATCGCTGACCAGCACTTCCGCCTGATTCTGTCCGCTGTAGGGAATCCCTTTGACCGATGTCGTGGCGACCACATTTCCGACCAGCGAGGTCTGGGCCGTGGGAACGACGACATTGGAGATCCGGTAAGAGCCGTTCTGGGTGGAGGTCGTGGATTGGGAACCGAACCGAACTGTCGCGCCGACGATCGGCGCACTGTTAGCATCCGTGACAGTGCCAGTGAGGATACCGGGCGCATTAGGCGGAATCACGACCGGAGTGGATCCGCCTCCTCCTCCACAGCCTGCCAGGGCGACAAGGCCAAGCAGAGCTAGAGAGTACGGTCGCAGGATCGAGACACGGTGAGACCCAAGGGTTCGCGCGCAGTGGCGCGGAGAGATAGTTGCGGGCACGATGGAGTATCCTCCTCCCAAAATGTGGTACGAGCGTCAGCGCGATCGCTGCGAACAGTACGCTCTCTCGCTGAAAACGTCCGCGTCTCCAGTTTGTGACACCGAGCAGGGGGGAAGGTTCGGTTGCGGAACAGCCTTATGTTACCACAAACGGGCCGCGTTTTCGAGCCACCCCTCTAGATGCGCCTGTGTCTGAGAAGGAACGTCGTCGAACTGTAGGGCAATTCGGTAATGAAGATCGCCTGTCAGAGCCCTCTGAGACTGGGTGCGAACGACGCTAGCACGCCCGGTGACATCCGGCGAGATCGTGAAATAGACATGGGTCCCGATTTCAAGGGCAGTGGCGGAGAGGAGCGCCAGACCCAGGATACTGATATCGGTGGTTGTGCCGTCACACAGGAGGTCTGGCCCCTCGCCTGCGGCATGAAGACGAATCATCTTCTGCAGTGGGATGCGGGGAGCCCGACGGCGTTGGAGTCGTCGGATGAGATCCGGCATGGCCAGCTCCCAGCAGGGCAGCGGTTCTGTCAATTCACGCACCAGGGTCGAATCGAATGAGTAAAGCGCGCCACGACCATTGTATTCGACCTGTACTTTGAGTCCAACGCCAAAGTCCGGAGGAGTGGCGACACGTGTCGCCCCTACTACCAGAAAGGTGTCGTGGGCGTTCTCAAAGACGCGGGTCAGGCATGCACCGGAGGGAGTACGGATCGTGACGTACTGGCCTACAAACCCGATTTGGTGGAGCGGCTGTTGACGGGTGCGCTGTGTCAGAGCCGAGCGAATACTGGCTTCCAGTGTGTCCAAGCCAAACGGTTTGATGAGAACACCGGTAATGTCGAGCCTCAATACCGTCATGCTTATCGTGGGCTGGTCATCGGTAGACATCAAAAGCAACGCAGCGTCGGGACTGAGGGCGCGCAGACGAGGCAAGACGGTATCGGAGTCGCGCAGCCGGAGATCCCAGAGGAGAATATCGAACGGGGAGTGCAACGCGAGACGATACGCCTCCTGCGCCGTGGAGGCGCAGGCAACGCGAAACCGACCTTCCTTTGTAAGTTTTGCCTCGAAGACTCGACAGAGAGTAGGCTCGGCATCCGCAACCAGTACGGAGAAAAGAGCAGGAGTGTCTTGCATGGCTGAAACCTTCCAGATCGTCGAGCGATACGCACGGCGGCCAGGCCGTGGCAAAAGGGCTTGAATTTTTCTACTGCAACTTTTGTGCCAACTGGCACGAAGCGTTCAGACGAGCAAGTTTGAGGGCAGATCAGGGAGCGAGATCTGAATCGGCGATATTTTGCATGGAGAGGTGAAGCGTATGCGGAAGCAGGTCCGGCGTCAGGAGCGTAGAACCACGATCCGCCAGAACGACGGCGCGCTCCATCGCATTTTCCAACTCGCGTACATTGCCTGGCCAGACATAGCGTTTCAGCATCTCCATCGCTTCGGGGCTGACTTGGGACAGGTGTCGATTGTTCTGGCGGTTGAATTTGGCAAGGAAATGTTCGATGAGCGTGGGAATATCATCTGTGCGTTCGCGCAGGGGCGGCAGGGTGATGGTCACGATGTTCAAGCGGTAGTAGAGATCCGTTCGAAATTTTTCGTCGGCAACCGCTTTTTCCAGATTCTTATTGGTTGCCGCGATCAGGCGCACATCGACCTTCAGGCTTTTGGTGCCGCCGATGCGTTCGAACTCCCACTCCTGCAGAACCCGCAGGAGTTTGATCTGAACGGTCGTAGGAATGTCGCCGATTTCATCGAGAAAGAGGGTGCCTTGATTGGCCAGTTCGAAGCGCCCGGGTTTGGCGGTGGCGGCCCCGGTAAAGGCGTTTTTCTCATGGCCGAAGAGTTCACTCTCCAGCAAGGTCTCCGGCAGCGCCGCGCAGGAAACGGGGACGAACGGTTTATTCGCCCTTCCGCTCTGAGTGTGCAGAGCACGGGCAATCAACTCTTTGCCGGTGCCGCTCTCCCCTCGGATCAGCACGGTGGCGCGGGTCTCGGCAACCCTTTCCACGACCCGATAGACCTCACGCATCTTATCGCTGACGCAGTCCAGGATGCTGGCGCCGGGCGTTGACTTGCCCGTAAGAGATCGTCTTGTGGTCGATTCGGTGGTCTTGTCGCGATGGGCGATGGCCTGCTTGAGCACGACTCGCACTTCGTCGATGTCGAACGGTTTGGAGAGATATGTAAATGCGCCATACCGCATGGCTTCGACCGCCGATTTGATCGTGCCGTAGGCCGTGACGATGATCGCGGCGCAGTTCGGATGAATCTCTTTGACCCGCTGCAGCAGCTCCACACCGTTCATGTCGGGCATGATCAAGTCGGAGACGAGAACATCGATGGTGTTGGCGGTGGCGATATCGAGGGCGCGTTTGCCGTTCTCTGCGGTAAAGACCGTGTAACCTTCTTTCGAAAGCATAGCCTCGAAGACACGCCGAATATTGGGCTCGTCGTCGGCAATCAAAATCGTATGGGCTTTGGTCGGTGGACTCATTCTACTCCTACTGCTTCTCGATTCGGAATGACAAACTAGCTGTCCGGAAAGGGACCGGTAAGACTGGAACTGATCAGTGGGTTGTCGCCACCGGTGTAGTCGTAGAAGTCTTGCGGGGGACGCATTGGCAACAGGATTCGAAAACAGGTGCCTACTCCGCTTTTACTCTCGACCTCTACGCGCCCGCCATGACCGGCAACGATCTTCTGCACGATCGGAAGCCCCAGGCCGCTGCCTTTGGGTTTGGTAGTCACAAAGGGCCGAAAAATCCGCTCTCGCTGCGATTCTTCGATGCCGACGCCCGTATCGCGGAAAGTCAAGGTCACCATTTCGGTGGAGACGTCGAACTCCGCTCCCAGGATCAGTTCTCCGCCGTCGGGCATGGACTGGGCGGCATTCATCACGACATTGCGCACCACCTGGCCCAACTGTATCGGATCCGCTTCGATTTCGGGCAGATCTGGAGCCATGTGTTGTGTGACCTCCACGCGATGTTCCGTGAGAAAGACCGAGAGTTTCTGCACGGCAGCGGTCAGGAACTCCACAATCTTCAGCGGACGGGGGTCGAACGGAATAGGCCGCGCAAAGTCCAGCATCGCGCTGGTAAGTCGGCTCAATCCATCGACTTCGGCGACGATGATGTCGGGCCACTCGGTGGACGCCCCCTGCGTCTCTAGTTCCAGCCGAATGATCTGGGCTGCGCCTTTAATCGGAGAGAGAGCGTTGCGCACCTCATGGGCCATCTTGGCCGCCAACTGTCCGATATCCGCCAGGCGGCGCATCCGCTCCATCTCAGCCTGCATCCGCACATGCTGCGTCACATCTTCCAGCATCATGACGATTCCGGAGCGCTCGCGCCCATGCTCTCCCAGACGAAACAGTTTCAAGATCAGGCTGCGTGGCGCGCCGCGTATCGGGCGCAGGGTCAGTTCGTGCAGCAGCATGCGTTCACCCGTCTCCGGCAGCCGCGTCATCAACTGCAATAGGTGTTCGCGTTCTGGATGGGTGATCTCCATCTGTTGCACGACTTCGATCAGAGTCGTGTTGCGAAAGAAGCCCGTCGGCTGCTCCAGAATGGCGGCGGCGGCGCGATTCCAGCGGGCAATATGGCCCCGCGAATCGGTGGAAAGAATCCCATCGCCGATGGACTGCAAAACGTTGTCGGTATAGTCGGTAAGGCGCTGTGTCTTTTCGTGCAGGCGTGCATTCTCGATCGCCAGGCCCGCCTGACTCACAAAGGCCGTGAGCAGACGCGTCTGCTCTTCGCCGGGCGCGCGGCCCCGGCCTTTGTTATCGACGACGACAACGCCCACGCAGTCGTTCTTACTGGTCAAAATGGGCACTGCGACAAAGCTATCGGTGCCGAGCGAGCGGGCGAAACCCAGCATCTGAAGGTACTCGCGTTCGGCGGCCTCGCCTTCGGGCCGTGCGTCGCGTGCATCGAACGAGCGCAGGTGCTTGCTGCGCGCGGTCGCTCCTATGGCGCTGTCCCGATCCCGGATCGGGTTTCTCCCGATCGCCTCGTTGTAGCCACGCCAGACCCGCGCGACGAACGTCATTCCGGTCGGCTCGCGCAGGTAGAGACAGCAGCGTTCGAAGCCCACCGTATCGCGTATGTCGTCGGCTACGCGCTCCAAAAGCTCATCCAGGTTGATGGAGATCAGAGTTCGCGAGAGGGTCGAGATCTTGAACAGTTCGTCGGCACGGCGGTTCAGATCGTCGTACAGACGCTTGTTTGTGAGGGTGAGCGCCGCCTGGTTCGCAAAAACGCTGAACAGTTGCAGATCGCTCTCGGTGAAATCGGGCGCAGCCCGTCGCCGTGAGATCGAGAGCACCCCTTGCACCCGTCCATCCTGACTTTTCATCGGCACAAAGAGGGAGGAGCCGAGATCGGAGGCATCGGCGACCTGCGTCTCCTGCAATCCGCCGACGAAGAGCAGAGACTGTTCGCCAGCCACGACCCGCTCCGCGATCTGCTCCTCTTGCGCCGTGATCGCCGTATCGGTACCAGCGCGCGCGGCCAGGGTGAGGGTCTTCTCTCCCGTACGTAGGAGCCAGGTACTGCACGTTTCGGCTTCCATGAGTTGGGCCGCGCGATCCGTAAGAACTTGAAGCAACCTGTCGTGCTTTATCTTATCGATCGCCTGCCCGATCTCGTAGATCGCGGCGACTTCGCTGATGCGCTGGTGGGCGCGATCTTCCGCAGCCTCGATCCGTTTCGCCATGACGTCCCGACTGAGGCGCAAACAGACCTGGGTTGTCAAAGTCTCCAGAAGTTCTTGCGTAACGCGGGTTTCCGGAGCGAACACATAGCGCAGGTAACCGATCGGAACGTCCGCGCCGTGAAGCGCAAAGGTGAACTCCCGCTGCCCGTTCTCCCCCTTGTTCATCAGGGCGGCGACATCCCCATAAGGCATCAGTTGTTTGGAAGACCCGGCGACGATTTCGATCCCGAGAGCCAGGGCGACATCGTGCTTCTGCAAAATACGGAACAGGCCCTCCAGCGCATCTCCTTTGGTCGCCGCGTTGGCGATACAAGGGACGGCCTCCAGAAGGATGAGATAGAGGGCGGAGGGTGGGGCGGCGTTCTCTGCCGTCGGCGAAGACAGAAGGATGGGCACTCCAGACGTCATGGACAGTCTCCCGACCCGAAACGAGTGAACCAGCATCGCACAAAAGGCTAATATCGCCATTATAGCACACGTCTCGCTTGCCAGACAACAAAAGTCGATTTCTGAGGGCGGGCCGCTTCTTGACAAGGCACAAGCGGAAATACTATAATGCCTATACGAAACGCATTGATCTGAAACAACTCCCACTTCCATCCTTTCCCGGAAGGCGAGCAGTGTGCAGAGGAGAGAACTTACCTTATGGCCGGTGTCGTTCTGAGGAACCTGACGAAGTCGTTCGATAAAGTGACCGCCGTCAACAGCATCAATCTGGAGATTAAAGACAAAGAGTTCATGGTATTCGTCGGCCCGTCCGGATGTGGCAAGACGACCGCCTTGCGCATGATCGCAGGACTGGAGGAGTCGACGAGCGGCGAGATCCTGATCGGGGACCGTATCGTCAACGATGTCTCCCCCAAAGATCGCGACATCGCGATGGTCTTTCAGAACTACGCGCTCTATCCGCATATGACCGTTTTCGACAACATGAGTTTCGGACTGCGGCTGAAGCGCACGGAGACCGGCAGCGTCTGGCCCTTCAACGCCAAGCGTACCTTTACGGAGCAGGAGATCTCACGGCGGGTCAACGAGGCCGCCGACATGCTCGGGCTGAAACCGTTGCTGCTGCGCAAGCCGAAAGAGCTTTCTGGCGGTCAGCGCCAGCGTGTGGCCCTTGGTCGCGCCATTGTCCGGGAGCCAAAAGTCTTTCTGATGGACGAACCGCTTTCGAACCTCGACGCCAAACTGCGCGTGCAGACCCGCGCCGAATTGATTAAACTCCATCGGCGACTGGGGATCACGACCGTCTATGTCACGCACGACCAGGTGGAAGCGATGACGATGGGCGACCGGATCGCCGTCATGAGCAATGGTATCATTCAGCAGTGCGACAAGCCGCTGACTCTCTACAATCATCCCGTAAACCTCTTCGTCGCCGGATTTATCGGCTCCCCTGCCATGAACTTCCTGCCCGTGACGCTGACCCGAAGCGGCAGCGAGGTCCTCGTCGATGCTGGCAGTTTCTCGGTAACGCTGGAGCCTGCGCATGCCGACAAAGTCAGCGACTACATCGGCAAGAAACTGACCTTCGGTATCCGCCCGGAAGACATCTATGACAAGAGCCTGCCCGGTCTCATCGCCTCGACGCCCGGCAATACGGTCTCTGTCGAGGTGGACGTCATCGAACCGCTCGGCAGCGATGTCGAGATGTATATCAAGAGCGGCGAACTCACCCTGATCGCCACCATCGACAGCGCTTCCGCTGCTCAGGTCGGCGACAAGATCGAAGTCATCTTCGACATGGCCAAATCCCACCTCTTCGATCCCCAGACCGAACAGGCCCTCTATTAATGTATTCTACGTGAAAGGGGAAAATCGATGGCAACGCTTCTCGTAAATGTAGAAGACGCGCTGTTAGAGCGCATAACGGATGTCGCTCAAGAACGCGGTGAAGACACTGAACATGTTATCGTCGAAATTCTCAAGAAAGCCTTCAATTTGGAAATGCCTGAGAGCGACACGATTCTCGACGAAAAAATGTTAGAGGTACTCGCTCCCTTCTGGGCTGAGCAGGATCGAGCGGAGGCCGAACCCCAATCTTCCGTGAGCACCGGTGCGCCAGGTGACGCTGTGGAAGAGTACCTGGCCAAACATTGGGGCGCTGGTGGATCAGGAGATTTTGATCGTGCATCATCCCAATGCAAGTGAATTGCATCGGGTAAAAGAAGTAATGAAGACCTATCGCGATCTGCCCTGAGATCTTGCTGATGCGTCCCTAATTGCTGCTGCTGAGACGCTCGGACTAAAGCGCATATTCACACTCGACAACCACTTCTACGCTTACCGCCTTGTGGGCAATATATCCTTCGAAGTCCTGCCTCAATATTCAGACAACGCCCAATTCACTCTGACAACGCAGACTCGGACCATGAAACTTTTCCTATCAAGCAATTTATAGCGGAGGGGTCAGAGCTTCTGGGGCGGGAACGAGATCTGTAGGCCAGATTGGGAAGCCGAAGGTGTGCCTGTGGGAGTTTCGGCTGGAGAGCGCAGCAGATCGAGCAAGCCGTCGCGTGCGGGCTGGCCTGGGTCCGTCTGACCGGATGGCGGCGCGGAGTTGACCAGTAGGCAGTAGAGACTGCCCCGATGCAGCGTATCGGCGTGGGGGCCGACGGCGTGCTGAAGCAAGGACAGTTCGGTCGGTGGCTCGGCGTTCACAAGGGCTTCGATGCTGCGCAGACGCAGAAGCGCATCCTGCATCCCTTGCAATTTGGGATTAATTTTGAGTGCGAGTACGGGTAGCGCAGGGGTGACGAAGGAGAGGGCCTGACAGCGAACCGGACACCGTGCACAGCCCTCAAGCTCACGCACCGGTTCCGAAGCGATCTCTGCACGGAGCAGGTCGCGGAGCGCAGCGAAACGGGTTTGCGTGTCGTCGTCCCACTCTACGTGTTCCATCCAGGCCCGGATCAGAGCTCCGGTTTCGCGGGCCATCGTCTCCTGGCTCAGACGGTCGTTCGGCGTCAGACTGCTCTGCGGACCGTTCTGCCTGCGTCGCGCCAGCAGGCGGCGCTCCAGCCAGGAATAGGCGGCATTGACCGCCGCACAGTAAGCCAGGCCCTCCACATCGGCCTGCTCCTCCGGGCGCGTGGTGTCGCGGCTCACCTGCCACGGACCCCACCAGTGCTTCCATGCCGCCCACGCCTGCTCCGCCTCATCGAAAAGTGTGTTTTCAAGGACGATTTCAAGGGTCCGCGCCATTGCTTCCGGAGATTCAAGACTGTCGAGGCGATGGAAGAAGGCACATGGGGAGGCGCATTTGTGACAGCCCGCGTGGTGACGCAGGTACTCTCTGCTGCCGACCGCCGACTTCTCCAACAGCGCTTTCGCCTCCGTGGGAGTGAGTTTGGGCGCACGGGTATCCTTGGCCGGATGGATACGGGTCAGAACCGCCTCGCCGATCCGCTCATCATGGACCAGCGCTAGGCCGCGCGTCAGATTGTTGAGGTAGCGGATCTGCCGGTCGGACAGGTTGATGCAGCTTCCCGCCGCCACACGGTCGTCAGGCGAAATCAGGCGATGCACGATCTTGACGTTGGAGTTCTTCATCGTCTCGGGCGCCAGCTTCGTCGGGATCTGATCCGCGATGATGAAGCCTTCCCCATACGCGCGCATCTCCGCAAGCATATCGGTAAACATCGTGACGGCCTTGCCACGGGGATCGCCGGATTCGGCGCTCCCGCCGTGGGTGGCGGTCAGCAGGCGATGCGCCTCTTCGATCAGCGTGAGGTGCTGAAGCGAATTTTCCTGACTGCGTCCGACCCACTTCTGCCGCTGCTGCGCGAACTCATAGAGCAGCACGAACAGAAGCGCCATGACGAACGCCTTCTCCTCATCGTCGCCCAAATTCTCCAGTTCGATGACCGTCGGGCCGTCGAACAGGTGCTCCAGCGGCGTAGCGCGGCGGCTGTTGAGCGTAAGGCCCTTGTTGCCGACCATGAGGCTGTGGATCCGGGAGCGCAACGCCGCACCGAGATTCTTCTGTATCTCCTCGCCATAACTCTTGCGCTCCAGAATCACATCGATCTTGTCGTGGACATCGCCGAGGCAGGGGGTGAGGGCGCTGATTTCGTCCAGGTTCGGTCTCTCCGGAAGGAAATCGTTCTGCGACGTGAAGAGGTTCCAGCCGCGCTCCGTATAGACCTCCATAATGGCCTCTTCGAGCACGTACGTCATTCCGGCGAACATCGGAAACGAGGCGTTGAAGACCGCTTTGAGCAGATCGATATGGCGGCTTAGCGGAATGCCTGGCATCGGCGCGAACGGGTTCAGACGGAACGGAAGCGTCGCATCGCCGCCGATGCCGTAGACGCGCAGTTTGCCCTGCAGCTCCGACGTCTGGGCGAGACGATGGTATTCTGCCTTCGCGGGCTCGATGACAAGGAACGGCACACGCAGCGTATGATAGGTTTCGAGCAGCAACTGCATACAGGTGTTGGTCTTGCCGGAGCCGGTGACGCCGGTCACGAAGACATGTCGGTTGAGGCCGTCGGCGGTCAGTGTGACCGGGCCGAGGGGGTGGCCCAGAGCGTCCTGCAGAATGCCGATCTCGATGGAGTTGGGCTCCGGA
>JAYUMV010000471.1:0-2696 GCA_043762265.1 Chthonomonadaceae bacterium
GTCATTGGGCCGGTTTTTCGGCGGGCTTCTCCGCAGATTTTTTATGGGGAATGTTGGGTACGAGATTGGGATCGTACTTCGCGCCTGCAGAGACCTGAATCATGGTGATGCGAATGCGGGTCGGGAAGAACTTCTCGGGATCGAGGCGGGTGTGGGCTTTCTCGCCGCTCTTATCCTTCATCACCAGGTCCATTTGCTTGATCCCCTCAGTCCAAATGATGGAGTTGTTCTCCCAGAAAGAGGTCATCGATACATCCTTCTCATAGACGCCTTTGTCTTTGTAGGGATCGTTTCCGGTACACCCGTAGCCGTTTCCCTGACCATGGTTGGGAATGTAGCAGAGGCTCCACTGTACCGGTTCGCCGCCCTCGGGCCGGTCAAGAACTTCTGTTCGAATATGGACATTGCCGTTTCGGTAATCGACCGGACTGGTCCAGTCGGTCGGGCGTTTGGGATTGATGGCTTTGCCCGTGACATAGTAGTGCGACTTACTCGGCGTCGAGTTGTCGGCGTTCGTTTTGGTGAACGTAAAAGTGACATCGAACAGCACAAACTGGTCTGCCCGCCCCCTCGTGGGCGTCAAAATCAGAGCCGAAACGGCTGCAAACAGCGAAAGTGTTGCGATAGCCGCGCGTAACGAACGAATCCTGAGCATAGTTGCCTCCTTAGCCTCATTCTATGGAAAGTAGATTATTGCGGATCGAACGAGCATCGTATAATACCTGTGATGCACAAGACAAGTGCGTGGATCAAACGATCTCAGGAAGAATTAGCGACTTTTGTAGGCGAGTCCTGCTTCGCCTTCTCTCTGATCTCGCTGTTTTCTCTGAGCAGTCTCTCTTCAGAAATCGCCACTTCTACTCGAAACCAAGCGACAGGAGAAGCCGTAACCCATTTAGCCTCGCCTGTCTGAGCCTATTCGGAAGACACGATTGCAGTCCACCTCCAAAGGATAACCATGCATAAAATATTTCTGCCTGCCCTGCTGCTTATTGCCGCGAACCTGCCCGCTTCTTGTCTGGCTGGGGAAAGGCAAAATGCGCAAAAGCAGTCTCCCAAAGCGGAGGGTGCCTCTCCAGTGCTGGTTGTGTTCCACAATGTCCGCGTTTTCGATGGCAAGCGTCTTCTTTCCCAGCCACAAACAGTAATTATTAAAGACGGGAAGATCGTTGCTGTGGGGCCAGTCGCCTCGGTCCGAATTCCCGCCGAAGCCAAAACTCAGATAGAAGGCGGCGGAAGCGCGACTCTCCTGCCCGGCCTCATCGATGCTCATACGCATGTCTATGGCAATGCACTGGCGGAGGCGCTTATCTTCGGTGTCACCACAGAATTCGATATGTTCACCGACTACCGCATGGCAGCCGCGATGCGTGCGCAACAGTCCCAGGGCACGGATGGCGGTCGCGCCGATCTGTTTTCGGCCGGAACGCTAGTGACGGCTCCGGGCGGACATGGCACCGAGTACGGCTTCCCGATCCCCACGATCACCCGGCCTGACGAGGCGCAGAACTTTGTGGATACCCGCATCGCCGAAGGTTCGGACTACATCAAGATCATTCTGGATGACGGCAGCACCTACGGCGGTCATATCCCTACACTCGATGCCGCCACCATCAAGGCTGTCGTCGTGGCCGCCCATAAGCGGGGGAAATTGGCAGTCGCGCATATAGGATCCTATGCGGACGCGAAGGAAGTCATCGAGGCAGGCGCAGATGGGCTGGCCCATCTCTTTGTCGACCGCGCCCCGGACCCCGATTTTGGAAAACTCCTTGCTTCCCATCACGCCTTCGTCATTCCAACTCTCTCCGTGCTACAAAGCATCAGCGGTGGCAGCCAGGCAGCAAAAGAGGCCAACACGCTTGAGCAGGTGTGGAAACGGGTATAATCCGAAGGAATCAACGCATCCGAACAGAGAGGTTTCGATACAACATGAACATGCGACTGCTCATCGTTCCCTTCCTTATTCTCGGCTCGGCTTCGCTGGCATCGGACCTGGATACGGTCCCTACCAAGTCGATCGCCCACAAGAAGGAGCTGCTTTTCTCCGACGATTTCCAGAACGCCGAGCATGACAAGCGCTGGCACCAGGTCGTGGACACCTTCACTTTCGAGAAGGGCGCATTGCGAGGCTCCCAGACCCGTGATGGCGGGCCTGCCGCCGAGGGCAAACCCGCCATCTCGGCACATGCGGCCGTCTATGGGCTGGAACTTCCCACCAAAGACACCGTTGTAGAGTGCAAGATCCGCTTTGAAGGCGCGAATACGATCGATGTCGAGTTCGATGATCGCAAATTCGAAGGCTCTCACTACGGCCACCTCTGCCGCGCCCAGGTTCACCTCGACCGGGTCAATATCGTGGACGAACGCGACGGCAGCCAGAGCAATGCCCTCATCGAACTACGGAAAGACCCCATCGCCAACAAAGAGGCCATCCGTACGCTGCTCTCCACGCACAGCGCCAATTTCCCCTTGCCCACGAAGTTAGAAGCGGGCAAATGGTACAACCTCGTCGTCGAAACCGTGGGCGAAGAGATGCGCGTGACTCTTGACAGCAAACCCGTCGCCTACCTCAAGTCACCCGGCATCGGTCACGTCACCAAGTCCAAGCTGGAGTTCGGCGTCGGCGGCAAAGACGGCCTGTTCACCGACCTCAAAGTCTGGAACGCCGAACCAGCCAAGTAGAATTCCTTTGGGCG
>JAYUMV010000472.1:0-1795 GCA_043762265.1 Chthonomonadaceae bacterium
AAACTGGTTCCCGTGCGATGACGTCCGAAACCGCAACTACGGAGGCCGCCCCGGACAAAATTGCAGAGCCGGATTGCGGCGAGGCCAGCGCGGGTGAGACTGCTGTTCCCGCTTACGATGCGGTCGCGGAGTGGTACGACGACAGCCTGCAGACCGGTTCGCCGGTCCATGCCCTGGCGATCCCAGCGATGCTGGCGCTCTGCGGCGACGTGACCGGGCAGCGCATCTGCGATCTCGCCTGTGGACAAGGCATTCTGACCCGCGCACTGGCCCAGTCCGGCGCGGCGGTGGTCGGTATCGATCTGTCGGGCGCGCTGCTGGCCCTGGCTCGGAACTATGAAGCAGACCTTCCGCTGGCAATCGTATACGAACAGGGTGACGCGCAGACGCTTGCCGATGTTTCCGATGCCGCCTTCGAGGGCGTGACCTGCTGCCTCGCGTTCATGGACATTCCGGATCTTGCCGTTTGTTTCCGAACGGTGGCGCGCGTGCTGCGGCCCGGCGGATGGTTCGTCTTTGCGATCACGCATCCCTGTTTTCAGGTGCCGGAAGGGCGCTGGACGGGGCAGAAGGGCGGCACCGTTCGGCGGGAAGTGCGGGGCTATTTTCGCGAACTTTTCTGGCGTTCCGACAACAAACAAGGGGTGCGTGGGCAGGTCGGGGCCTACCATCGTACTCTAACGACCTACCTGAACGCCTGCATTGCAGCAGGATTGACTTTGGAACAGTTCGACGAGCCTCAAGCCCTGGACGAGACTGCTCAGCGCGTCCCTGGCTATGCGGAGGTTCCGGCGGTGCTGGCGGTCCGATGCCGCAAGGTTACTGCGTAGAAAGTAGTGGAGTTTATGCTGAAAGAGCAGAAAGTGATTGCGGCCCTGCGGTCGGCGTGGGAGCGGGAGATCGAAGCCGCGCAGATGTACCGCCTGCTGGCCGAAGAGCAGCAGTCCGACCGGCGGCGCGGCCTCTTTATTCGACTGGCCGAGGCGGAAGAGGGCCACGCGCGCCAGTTCGCCGGACGCATCGCCGCGCTCGGCGGCATGCCGCCCGAAGCGACCACCACTCCCACCCCCTCCCAGCGCCGCATGATGAAGACCTTCGGCGCCGATGCCATGCTGCGTCGGCTCGAAGCCGAAGAGGAGCGCAATATCGCGCAGTTCGAACGGCAGGCCAAAGACCTTGCCGAGGATGGCGAGTCGTTCGCCCTCTTCCAGCAGATCGAGGACGAGGAGAAGCAGCACGCTTCCACCCTCCACTCCCTGAAGATGCCGGACGAACCGAAGACGCGCCTGGAAGCGATGCTGAAAGGCGAAAAGTGGCATGTCTCGACCGGCAGTTGGATCGGAGACGCAATCTACGGAGTCAACGATGGATTGGGCTCCGTGTTTGGCGTCGTCAGCGGGATGGCGGGATTTGCAGGGACTCACAACGAGGCGTTCCGCTACGTGGTCGCCTCCGGCCTGGTCGCGACGCTCGCCTCTGCGCTCTCGATGGGCTCCAGCGCCTTTATGGCGACCAAGGCGGAACGTGAGGTCTACGAGGCGGAAATAGGGCGTGAACGTAACGAGATCGAGCAGTCTCCCGAGCATGAGCGTGAGGAGCTGGAACTGCTCTATCAGTTGAAAGGTTTTTCCGAAAACGAGGCAGAGATGATGGCCACCCGTGTCGCCGCGCAACCGGAACTTTTCCTCAAAACCATGGCGCAGGAAGAGTTGGGGCTCAGCGAACGCCACTTCCCCAACCCTCTCATCGGCGCGACTTCTGCTGCCCTCTCCACCGCCATCGGCGGCATCCTGCC
>JAYUMV010000473.1:0-9086 GCA_043762265.1 Chthonomonadaceae bacterium
ACCGGCTTCCAACTCTTTGGCAGGCCGACATGCCACCAGGGATCGGTGGTGGTCGGAAGCGTGTACATCACCATGGTCGCCTCGTCGCTGGCCGCCTTCCACTCTTTCCTGGCCCAGTTCCACTGCAGAAAACCAGCCAACAGGGTGATGAGCAGCGCTGCGACACAGGCAATGGAGAGAAGCAGATCCTGAATGCGGGGGGGATCCCGATCCGTTAGAGCGTCGGGGATCAGGAAGAGGGCGACCATCGCTCCGCCGACCAGCCCGCCCATGTGCGCCCAGTTGTCGATGGAGGGCGTTGTCTGGCCGATAAACAGGTTGATCGCTGCAATCGGCACAATCTGACCGAGTATCTTACTCGGAGCCTCCGGCGGCAACAGAGACCGAAAACGGATCGGAAACATCAGACCTGCGCCCACGAGGCCAAAGATCGCACCGGATGCGCCCAGCGACAACGCAGGGCTATGCATGTAACTGGCGATATTCCCCATCACCCCGGCGACAAAGTAGATCATCAGATACTTGCGCGCACCGTAGAGGCGTTCGATGCTGCCACCGAACCAGATCAACGAGAGCGAGTTGGAGAGCAGGTGCAGCCAACTGCCGTGGAGGAAGACCGGAGTCAGCAGGCGCCACCACTGCCCGTGCTGGATCAGCACATTGACTTTCGCCCCGAACAACTCTGCAACGGAGTCGATATTGCCACGTCCGACCGCCATCATCCAGAGGAAAATCGACAGATTGATCCCTGTCAACAGGTAGGTCATGTAGGGGCGCGGTTCACGCTCGGCAGGCTCTTCTACTTGCTGTTGGGGGCGAACGGTAGGAGGCACCCGCTGTGCGGAACCGTAGAGAGAGACGACGGGCCGCCCGTGTCCCGATACTATCGCAATTTGTCGCATCAGTTTGCCGTCTTTTCATTCTTTGAGGTAGACTACACATTCTCGGCAGGAGATCCAGGCAGATCCCTGCGCCGATTGCTATGCACAGGTACGCCAATGAGAGGCGAGATGGTTCCGTAGGGTGCCTGTACGCCTCCTCGGAAACCGCGCCGCCGAACGGTACATGCTTCAGGTTCGGAATCGCCTCGCTTCTCTCCCACCTCGCATCCACGCCGCCCTGCATCAGGGCCAAATCTTTAACGGCCTCTATACGCCCGATCTCTCGCTCACCGATGCGTTAGAAAGAGGGATCGTGGCGTCTCGATACAGTTAACGGTCAGAGTATGATATAATACTTTCCGATGGTTGTTATTCCCGCCGCTAAGCCTACCAGCAGACGGTCTTCCTGTCGGCTGTAAAGAAAGGACGAATTCATGCGTCTGTTACGACCTCTGATAGTGCTTGTTCTAATCCTATCCCTTGTCTTCAATGTAGTTCTGTGGATGCGCTATCGCAACAAAAAGACGATCTTCACGCTCAACGGCGAGAGTGTCACCCGCGCGGATATGGACGATTATCTCGAAAAACAGTTTGGCCCGACTTATAAAGCGATGATGGCGCAACGCCTGCTCATCGATCAGGAGGCCCGGCACAAAGGGGTAGCTCCCTCCGAGACGGAAATCAACGACGAGTTTACGCTAAAAAAGGAACTCGACTGGCAGTTCGCATCGCGAATTGCGACCAGTCCATGGCTGTCGGGTGAGAGCCGTGAAGAGATCAAACAGCAGTTGGAACAGCAGAAGCTGCTCGCGCAGGACATTACCGTGACCGAAGAAGAGGTCCGCGAAGAGTACAACGCCCATCCGGCTCTTTATGATGCCCCCGCAAAAGCCCATACAGAAGTCGCTGCGGTGCTCAACGAGATTCACCTGGAAGACATTCGCAAGCTGATGGCGCAGACAGAAAAGCCCATCGGTCCCAAGGCGATTATGCAGATGTATCCAAGGGAAGTGGTCTTCATCGGTGACGATGACAAGTTTACCTTCGTACAGGCGTATAATACCGAAATGAACAAAGACGTTTTCACCATGGCTCCGCATGAGGTCAAAGTGATGTTGCCCGGTGACCTGGGTCAGCAAGGCGCGCGGAAACTTGTCGTAAAAATGCTCGACATCACCCCCGGTAAGAAGGCCGATCTGAACGACAACAAGACGTTGAATCGAATAAAGATGAACGTCGCCCTACGCCGAACTCGTCCCGCCTCGGAAATGCTCGCTAATCTCTGGTCGACCGCCAGATTCGAAAGTGCGGATCAAGGCGACAAGGCGCAAATCGAGCATATGTTCTTCCCCGAACAGACTCGAAAATAGCATTAGACTCACTGACATGACGGGGAGCAAACATTCACCATGAACGCAGAATTTACGCCAACCGAACGACCCTCTATCCCATTGCCCTTTCTGTTGCCGTTCGTAGTCGGTATCGCCCTGATCGTTATGCTCTATACTCCTGCTTTCAAGTGGTGGTACGAAGAGTGGACCGCCCCGGGAAGTTTCTACGCGCACGCAATCTTCGTCCCGTTTTTCGTGGCGGTGATGATCTGGCGGGACCGCAAAAAACTGGCCGAAGCGCCTGCCGAGCCCTCCTGGAGTGGCCTGATCCTGGTTGTCCCAGCCATGCTCCTCCTACTGGTCGGTAAGCGCCTGGACGTCACGGTGCTGCAGTCGTTCTCGTTCATGATGATGGTATTCGCGGTTTCTCTCCTGGTTTTTGGTAAGGCGAAGACACGTCTATTGCTGTTTCCGCTCTGCTTCATCATCATGATGATGCCGCTGATCCCGGATCAGTTGATCAGTACGATCGCCTTTCCCATCCAGTTGCTCTCGGCCAAACTGGCGACCGGATTTTTGAATTTGATGACGCTGCATTCGGTGCAGTTGGGTACGATGATCAAGATGGACAACTACATGATGTCCGTCGAGTTGCCGTGCAGCGGCTTCAAAACTCTGGTCTCACTGCTGACGTTCACCGCCGCGTTCGCCTATCTGGTGGACGGTGCTATGTGGAAACGCTGGACACTCTTCTTCGTAACTATTCCCCTCAGTCTGTTTATCAATGCGCTGCGCATCACGCTGATCGGCGTCGTTGGCGAACTTATCAGCATGAAGGCCGCCGGTATCTTTCACGACTACAGCGGTTTCATCGTCTTGACTCTGGCTTTTCTTTTCCTGTTCAATTTCGCCCGCGTTCTGAAATGCGAACGCTTCATGGGGATTCCCTTGAACGATGCCGAGCAGGCAAAAGACGATGCGGAAGATCCGGATGCGCCACAGGAGGCGGCCTGGTGGCAGGTCGTCCTCGCCTGGCGTCCGACAGGCGCACAACTGCGGCAGGCCGCTCCCTATGTCATCGCCATCGACGTGTTATTTGTGCTCGCGCAGGCCGTGACCCCGATTCTGGCGCATGGTCTGAATCCGCAGCCTCCGATCGCGACCTTCCAAGTTCCTTTCGATCTACAGGAAGGCGGAGTCACCTGGTCCTCCCCGCCATCCCCGTCCCGCGATAAGTTGACGAAAGAGGTCAATGAGATCCTGAGCCCGATGCGCGTTATCAACCGCGATTATGGTGGCTCGGACGGATCGCATATCAACCTCTTCATCACGGCAGGCAATGGTCGAAAAACGTTCCATGATCCGCACAACTGCTCTCTCGGGAGCGATTCCGTCCTGGAAGATATCGGCCCTCTTACCCTACCCGTATTGCCTGGCTCACGACCCGACTTGCCGCAGGTGACTTTGAGCGAGCACCAGTATCATCGCAACACCGACAACGACCGGTATGAATTCATGATGTTCTACGTCGTGGATGGAAAGGTCGTCCGCACACCGGCAGAGGCACGCTCCGCGATCATGCGTCAGATGTTCTATGGGGATGCCGGCAAACCATCCTACTTCGTCCGCATCACCCAGGAGTCCCCTGGAACCGATGAGGACCATCGGCAACAACTCGTACGTTTCTCTGCGGCGATCTGGAAACACGCTGGTCCTATCTTGAGCGGTCTCGAAAAAGCTGCCGTAGACAAGCCGGTCGAACTTATCGACGACACGAAACAACCCTGATCACAACGTTGCATGAGAACGCCCCTGCTTCCGATTGGAAGCAGGGGCGCTTTTTTATCATGCAGTCCATTTAAAGACAGTCTAGCCTACCGTCATGGTCGAGTATACCGCGGTAAAGACCTCGCTCGGCGTCGTGAGTCCGGCTGCGATCTTTGCATAGCCGTCTTCGAGCATGGTCCTCATTCCCTGCTTGGTCTTTACATAGTTAGTGATGTCCATGATGGAAGCGCGGCGCGCGATCATCTCGCGCAGTTCCGGAGTGCTGACCATGATCTCATAGAGGCCCATCCGGCCCTTATAGCCCGTATTGCGGCACTGATCGCAGCCACGCCCCTTGTAGAACGGAACGCCCTGCATTTTCGTCGGCTCCAGCCCGATCTCGATAAGTTCGGCCGCTTCCGGAGTGTAGGCCGTCTTACACCGCACGCAGATCGTACGAACCAGACGCTGCGCCATGACAGCCTGCAGAATGGAGGCGATCAGGAACGGCTCTCCCCCCATATCGATCATACGCCCGACGGTCTCGATGGCGTTATTGGTATGGAGGGTGCTCAGGACAAGGTGGCCCGTCAAGCTAGCCTGCATACCGATTCCGAGCGTTTCGGCGTCGCGCATCTCTCCGACGAGCATGACATCCGGGTCCTGACGCAAGAACGAGCGCATTACGCGTGGGAAGGTCATTTTTTCGGAGACCTGGACCTGGGTGATATGGTCGGCAAACTCGTATTCGACCGGATCTTCCACCGTCACGATGTTGCGTTTGACGCGCTCCAGTTTGTTGATGGAGGCATAGAGCGTCGAGGTCTTTCCGCTTCCGGTCGGCCCGGTCACGAGCACCATTCCATAGGAGGACTGGACCGCATTGGTCCAGCGTTGCAGGACATCCGGGGCCATCCCGAGCTTTTCCAATTCGACTTTCGCGCCCATCGGGTCGAGCAGGCGCATCACGACCTTTTCGCCGTTGAGCATCGGCAGGCAGGACATACGGGCGCTAAGGCGACGCGGCCCATACTCCATATCGAGACGGCCGTCTTGCGGTTCGCGGCGTTCGTCGATATGCATTCCGGCAGCGAGTTTCAGACGCGCCAGGATGTTGGGCACGATCTCCAGGCTATACATGCCGACATCGTGCATCTGGCCGTCCATACGGTAGCGCACCAGCAGGCGGTTGCGCTCCGGCTGGAGGTGGATGTCGGAAGCGCCGAGGTCCAACGCCTGTTTGAACAGCAGGTCTACTGCGCTGACGGCTTCCGTCAGATCGCCGCCCATCTCTCGAATCTGACCGCCTTCCCGCATAATCAATCGGAAGCTGCCCTGTCGCCCTTGTGTCATCGTCCCTACTCCTACTTGCCGAGAAACTTGTCTACATTATCTTTGGTAACGATCACCATGTCGGTCTTTACAACTTGCACCGGGGTTTTGCCATCGAAGGCGTCCTTCATGGTATCGATGATTTTCGCACCGATCATTTTGGGCTGTACTGCGAGCGTAGCCGTCAGTTTGCCACCCGCCTTGATGTCTTCCATACTGGTTTTGTTGCCATCGATGCCAATGGTGATCAGCGGGTGTCCGGCCTTTATCGCCGCCTCTGCCGCCCCCTGCACCATCGCATCGCTGCATCCGAATACCAGGTCCAGATCTTTGTACTTCTGAAGCCAGGTCTGGGTGATCTGCGAGCCGGGCTCACGATTCCATTTGCCGTTCTGCTCATCGACGATCTTGATATTGGGATAGGCCTTCAGCGCGTCGCGGAAGCCGCCTGCACGCTCCGTGGTATGGTCACTCGGCTCGCCGTCCAGGATCGTGACCGTGCCTTTGTAGTCGCCGTTTTTCGCCTTCAGCATCTCTGCGGCTTTCTGCCCGCAGAGCTTGCCGCCTTCGCGCTCATCGTAGCCGATGTAAGCGACGACCGCGCCCTCTTTCACAGGAGTTATCTGATTGTGGACATAGACCGGCACCTTGGCATCGTTGCAGAGCTTCACGATGTTGTTCAGGGCGTCCGGATTGATCCCGCAGACGCTCACGGCATCCGGTTTCCGTTGCAGCACCGTCTTGACAAGGGCGACCTGCGCCGTGTAGTTGTCTTCCGCGCCGGGAGCTTGATCGATGATCTCGTTCCAACCGAGTTTCTTAGCCTCTTCGGCCGCGCCCATCGGGAGCACCTGATGGAACTCGCTGGTCTTGGCGGGAGAGATGATCGCAATCGTCTTAGGGCTTCCAGTCGTAGGCGCAACGGCTCCATTCGTGGAAGGCGGACCTGCGCTCGGCGGCATTCCGTCTGTTGTGGGCTTATCGTTACACCCTGCCAGAGCCACACCACACAGAGCCGTCAATGCCAGGCCAGCGAAAGTCAAACGCAGGCGCTGTCCCTCGCTGGAAAGCGCGAAAATCGTTTTCATGATCGAACACTCCTCCTCTTTTGAAACTGGTCGAAACCGACGGCGATCATAATAATGCCGCCGATAGCGACGCGCTGCCAGTTGGAGTCGACGCCGCTTAAAATGAGGCCGTTGCTGATGGTCTGCATCAGCAGGGCGCCCGCAAAAGTTCCCGCCAGACTGCCCCGTCCGCCCGTCAAGCTCGTGCCGCCGATGACCGCTGCAGCGATCGCATTCAGCTCCAGATCTTTGCCCGCGTCCGGAACCGCCCCTCCGACCGTTCCAACCTCGATCAGGCCGCCCAACGCAGCCAGCAGGCCGCCTACCAGATAGACGACGATCTTGACACGCTCGACATCGACGCCGGAAAGCATGGTCGCGATCTCGTTGCCACCGGTAGCATAGATCGAGCGTCCAATGCGCGTTCGCGTCAGAATCAGATGCCCTACGACAAATACCACGACCATGACCAGCACCGCTGCGGTCAGATTCGAGTGCGAGCCGTCCGCCGTCTTGATCGAGACCAGGTTAGAGGCTGTAAACTTATAGGCGGGGGGCAAACCGGACGAGATTCCGGACCCTTTGGACACGAGAAACGCCACCCCACGCACAATGCTCATCATGCCGAGCGTGGCGATGAAGGGGGGCAGTCGGAACCGTGTGATCGCGAGCCCATTGATCGCTCCCGCCGACGCCCCGACAAACAGCGCTATGGCGATGCCGAACCCGGCAGAGGCGGCAAGTCCTCCAAACCAGTCCGGATGCTTCGTCATGACCCAGGCCCCCAGAAACGGAGCGAGGGCGGCCACACTGCCGACGGAGAGATCGATTCCCCCCGTCAGGATGATCGCGGTCATACCCACCGCGACGACTGCGATCTCGACGGACTGATCGAGCACATTGAGAAGGTTGGACGCCTGCCGGAACTCCGGCAATTTCACAGCAAAGATAAGAATGACGACGACGAGGGCAATGTAGGCTCCCGCGTTGCGCCAGAGATTTCGCATAGTGTCCTCGGTAGGGAAACGGGATCGAGCAGGAAGAGGACGACGCCAAAAATCCAGGGAAGCGCGCCGACCTGATGAGGGATTATAACATATCGCGCCCATGCCGTCAATTGACGCGGGTCCCTCGCCCCTAAATGGTCGATCTGCTCGCTCTAGAATCTCATGCGAAGCGTGAGAGACCTCCCCCAAGGCATCCTCCGCTTGCCGACCACCGAGGATAAGAGGGGCATTGACAGCGACGGCAACTGGGGTTACAATGAGGTGCAAAAGCGGTTATCCTGCAAGGAGGGAAAGGCGATGCAGAGAGTATGTGTGTTCTGTGGTTCTAGTCCGGGAGCCGACCCTCTCTACATGCGTGTGGCGCGGGAGGTGGGCGTTCTACTGGCGGAGCGCGGATTGGGCCTTGTCTACGGTGGGGCACAGGTCGGCCTGATGGGGGCAGTGGCGGATGGCGCGCTGTCGGTGGGCGGTGAGGTGATCGGGATCATCCCACACTCGCTCGTGCGCAAGGAGGTCGCCCATATGGGCCTGGGTGATCTGCGGGTCGTTGGCTCGATGCATGAGCGCAAGGCCCAGATGGCGGATCTTTCGGATGGTTTTCTGGCCCTCCCCGGAGGCTGCGGAACCTTTGAAGAGTTTTTCGAAGTAGTGACCTGGGCGCAGATCGGCATCCATCGCAAGCCCTGCGCGCTCTTGAACATCGCAGGCTACTACGATCCCCTGCTCGCTCTGCTGCACCATGCGGTCGAGGAACGCTTTGTGCGCCCGGAACATCTCGGCCTGGTGCTTGCCGATACAGACCCTGCTGTGCTGCTCGACACGATGGAGCATTATGTCGCGCCGATCATCGACAAGTGGATGGACCGCAAGCAGACCTAAATTCAGAACTGAGGAAGAGAAATCTATGATTGCGCAGTTGACCGGAACTATCGTTCGCATTGAAGGCAATGCGGTTGTGCTGGATGTGGGAGGCATCGGGTACGAAGTCGTGGTCCCTATTCCGACCCTGGCGGCACTCCCGGAAATCGGAGGCAAAACCACCTTACGGACGCACCTGGTGTGCCGGGTGCAGCCCGACTTCGACATGACTCTCTACGGCTTTCTCGACCCGCAGGAGATGCGGGCTTTCCGGATCCTGCTCGGAGTATCGGGGGTCGGCGCGAAAGTTGCGCTCGCGATGCTCTCCACGCTCAAGGTGGACGAACTGGCAAGAGCGGTCTCGACTTCCGATACGAAAACGATCACAAAAGTTCCCGGAGTCGGCCCCAAACTCGCACAGCGTCTCTGCCTGGAACTCGGCGATAAGATGGCCGCGTTCGTCTTCGAGCAGAAGGTGGATCGCGCCGTGGCAAGCCAACAGACCTCCGAAGAGAACGCGATTCACGAAGACATCATCGAGGCGTTGGTCGGCCTCGGGTATGGCAGGCCCGATGCGCGCCGCGCCGCCGATCAGGTCTTCGCCAAATCCACCGATAAAACCAACGCCTCCGCCCTCATCGGGGCCGCCCTCCAATTTCTGACCTCCGGCAAACGCTGATTCGTTGCCCGACAGAACTTCGATTCTCCCTCTCTTTAGCACAGGGCGCGGTGGGGCCGATAGAGAGCGCGGACAGAGGCCAAAACCGTCTGCGCGATCAAGCCCTGAAATTTGCCCGCACTTTGACCGACATGCCCGTTCCCTAGTGATTTTTCGGCCTTTTC
>JAYUMV010000474.1:0-6611 GCA_043762265.1 Chthonomonadaceae bacterium
CGCATACTCCAGGAGCGCTTCGACCACATTCGCGGTCTGACGCGTCGAGGTCCAGTGTCCGCCGCGCCGATTGTCCACCAACCACCGAACCGTGCCTGCGGCCAGCGTCGCGATGTCCACAGGATTCTGTGCGTCCGGTGGCACCGCTACCAGGGCGCGCAAAGCCATCGAGGTCATCTCCTGCTTGTCATTGTACCAGTGCCAATAGTAACGATCGGCGTCCCCTTCCCAGTGCGCCGTTCCCCGGTCGCCATCCCGTTTCGCCAGCGTGAAGAGATTGCGCACGACCACCTCAGCCATGGCGTCCTCTTTGACTTGATGGAGCGCCAGAGCCAGCAGCGCCTGCCCGTAAGCGTTCATGCGATCCCGCTTCCCATAGAGCGTGTCATGCGCCAAGATTCGGACAGGACCGGTATTATTACGCCCTTCCAGCGAGAGTACATAGGCGAAATAGGCCAGCAGATGCAGGTCTTCGGTCGCGTTCAGATGGCTGGTCAGATAGTTGTAGGCTTTGGTGATGACCTCCGGCTTGACGGCGACATCGGCCTGGCGAGCATGAACCAACCCTTCGAGCGCGTAAGCGGTCAGGTAAGGATCGCCCACTGTGCTCCCTGGCCACCAGCCCCAACTACCGTCGTCGCGCTGCGTGGAGGCAAGACGCTGCAAGCCTGCCTCCGTCATGGCTCGGAGTTCCGCGTCGTTGAAGATCGGAGCATGGGAGCGACCGTTCACAAAGAGCCGAGAGGCCAACTCCTTTGCATCCAGTACGCCGGGAGCGCCTTTCGGATAGGTATAGCCGCTCTCCGCATAGACCTGTTGCGGTGGAATAGAAGCGCGTTGCTTCTCCAACTCCTGCGCACGCTTGCCTAAGGCTTCCAGATTGATACCGCTGTCGCGCAGGCTTTTGGCAACGAGTACCGTCGGCACAAAGCGTGAGAGCGTCTGCTCGGTGCAGCCATAGGGGTAATCTTCCAGGTAAGGCAGTGCGTCCAGAAGCGTTGCTGCCAGGGAGGGACTGAGTTGCACATCTAGCAGACTTGCGCCTCGCCGCCTCATCTCCGGCAGATCGTAGGTGAGGGTGGCTTCCCCGCCATCGTGCAAGACACCGCTCTGCACCACGAACTTCTCCACGCCATGTACCAGAACCGGGAACATCAACTCGGCGGCATCCGATTCCTGATCGGTCTGCGCAATGACTTTGATCTTCGTCAGTCCCGCCTTTTTGGCATCGACAGTCCAATCGACCCGGATTTCGCCGTCTTTCTCGACCTGCACGGTTCGCACGGCAGGAGTGCCATTGGCAAGGGTGAAGACGCCGCCATCGGTCACCAATTCGACACGGGCACTCTTGCCGGTGCTCAGGTAGTTATGGATATTGGCGGAAAGCGTGACCTGATCCCGATCCACGAAGAAGCGCGGGGCTTGCAGGCGCACCAGCAGATTCTTCTTCGTGACGGTCTGAGCTTCGGCAAAGCCGACTTCCACCTTCCCCGAGACGCCTCGCGCCACGGCGGTCCATTTCGTGAGGTTGTCCGGGAAATCGAAGGAGACCGTAGCGTTGCCTTGCGCATCCGTGACGACCGCAGGAATCCAGAAGGCGGTATCCGCGAACTTGCTCCGAACTGTCGCCCCCACCAACGGCCCTCCCTCAACTCCGTTAAGGACGATCTCCGGCTGCTTGTCGTCTTTCCCAGGGGGGACAACACTCCATGCAACGCCGAAAGGTGGCATCGATTTCACTGGAGTGGCAGCCCCATCCATAGCATAAGCATAGCCGAGAGTGTTACTCGTAGTCATAGGGACTTCGCCGGCTCGTGCGAGCGTGGCCCCACCAAAGCTCATCGCCATCCCGGCGGTCCTGTTCTTGAGGAGACTTTCCCCGCCGATATAATAGAGATCGACACCGTGGCGTGCGACCTCCAACTGATCCTCATAAGACAGCGCCGGAGAATAGGCAATGTAGCCGGGGAGTGGCGGAAGGTTGCCGTTGTTCTCATGCTCTCTTAGCCAGCCCATCCCCTCCGGGAAGCGCAGTTCGTGCTCCTCATAGGGAGGTATCGGCGTCGTGACGGAATGCGTCACCACCGAAAACTGAGTGGAGTCGGCTTCGGACACATTGAAGGAGATACGATACCCATAGAAGTAGTTGCGAATGTCCGGCGTCAGGTCGGCCTGCATCGCGAGCAGAGCTGCGTCCACCACCCCCAGGCTGATCTCACCCTGCACCGGTCTGCCATCGGCATCCACCGCATGGAGTTTGAACGTAGCATGCTCTCCCGGTTTGTACTCCGCCTTATCGGGTGTCAAAGTCAGCGCCAGGATGCGGTTCTCCGCAGGAACGACGACATCGGCCTGCTGCTCCTGCACCACACCGTTCTGAACCAGAGTTGCCGTGAAGCGGGCATTTGGCACATGCAGCGTCGCAATCGGCACGTCCACCAGCGTTGAGCGCCCAGGCACAAACAGAGAACGACTGCGTACGATCCCGCCCGCAGCCGATTCCGTAAAGAGGATATAGCTGTCCGGCACCGGGGAGACCACCAGAACGCGTGCCACATCGCCCGCACGGTATTCGGCAAACTCCGGGGTCACTTCAAAGCGTCCATCGTCCTTCTTGAGGCGGGTATCGAAGTTGGGGCCATAGACCAGGATGCTTGTTCCCGCCGTCACCTCGTGGTGGCGGTCGTCTTTCGCCACATATTCGATGCGGTAGTCGGCAGGCGTGTCCGGGTGCCAGAACGCGAAGCCTTTGCCCTCTTTCGCCTCCGTCGTCAGCCACATCGTCGTCGCCAACTCCTCACGCGCAGGCACGTACTTCACCACGATCTTCCACTTGCCTGTCTCCGGGTCGATGACCTTCTGCTCGGGGATCTCGGGGATCTGGCGATAGATATTGATATCGCCCGTTGCCGCAACAGGGGAATCATTGGCGTTCAGAGTGCTGCCTTCGATCCGGAGCGTATCCCCGGCGAGCAGAAACTTTCGATCCACGTTGAGCGCCGCATGGAACTGGTTCACGGCGGCGCGGGCGGTCCCCTCCCCCACGATCTGGCGGCGCGAATCGTCTACGACCTCCACCGTCACCGTAAAACTCTGGTCGTTGGTCAGGCCGGGATTGGTGCGGTAGCCTTTGGGCGGTTTGGGCGGCGTGGTCGGGAAGGTAAGATGCGCCTTCCCCGCAGCATCGGTCGTCAGGTCTCCCTCGCGATAGATCGTGCCGGGATTTCCCCAATAGGTATAGTCGATATCAGGAGCGGCGCCCCCTCCCCTGTTCCATCGCCTGCCGGAATTCTGGTTGGGATCCTCATAGTCGAACCAGGCCAGCCGAGGCTTGAACGGCAGCGGATGCACCACCGGCGAACGCATCACTTTATAATGCACTTTCGCGTGCGCGACCGGGCCGCCGAAGAAGTACTGCCCTGAGATCGTAACCTGCATCGGCTCCCCGACCCGTACCAAATCCTTTTCCGGGGCCACGCTGACGGCGAACTCCGGCTTCTTGTACTCCTCGATGCGAAACGTCGTCGCACCATAGACGAGGGGAATGGGCAGTTTGAGCGTTGCCAGCGGTTCGATACGCACCGTCCAGTTTCCCAGGTCCGCTCCTGCGGGCAGGGTAAAACTGTCGTTGAACGAACCGCGTTCGCCCATCTTGATGTTTTTGTGCAGGAGTTCGCCGCGCGGTCCCTGGACGATCAACTGCGCCTCTTTGCCGACGGCAAGGTGATAGGCACCCGGTTTGCCCTCCGTCATTACCACGCGCAGATTCACGGTCTGGGTCGGGCGATAGAGGGGACGGTCGGTATAGACGAACGCTCGGAAGGCGCGTTCGCCCTGCGGCAGTTCGCTGCTATCGAACTCCGTGATCCCGGAGACCGCATAACGATCTCCGCCCGCATAGGCGAACACCTGGGCACGTCGCTTTACCTCTTCCTGGTTGCGTCCCTCGTCTCCGATCGGCAGCGGCAGAGGGGCACGAAACTGCCCCTGGCTGTCTGTGGTGCCGTTCGCATAGGTCGCATCCTGCTCCGGCTCCGTGGCATAGAGTCGTACCGGTTCCCATACCGTGAGTTTCACCCCTGGAATGGGTTTCCCCGTCGTCGAGTCGGTGACGTAGGCTAGCAGGGAGTCCCGGTCCACCTTCTGCACCAGTGCGATGTCGCTGACGATGACGAGGGTCGTCGCGCCAAGCTGGTTGCTCACTCCCGCTCGGGCCTCGACGATGTAGGCTCCGGGCGTATCCAGAGGCGTCGCGACCCGATCGTATGCTGCATTGTATTTGCCGTCGTTGCTGGTGGTGATGGTCCATTCCGCCAGCTTCTCGGCGCGGTAGGCGGGACCGATGTCTCCGGGGCGAAAGTGGCGTTCAAGGTCGTCGAAGGAGGGCCGACGCAGAATTCCGTCCTTCTCTCGCGTCTCTGTGTGTCCGAAGAAGCTTTCCAGGTGGACCCGATATGCGGCGAGGCGCACCTGAGCCACATTGCGGGTGTTCACCTCCACGAAGGCCTTTTGACCGGGCCGCGAGACATTCGTCACGCTCAAACTGAGGGCAGGCGTTGTCATGTTGTCCAGTTGACGTTTCGCATCGCTGATCCACCGGCTTTTCGGATGGGTATGCAGGAAGGCGATGTAAAGCTCCGCCGCCTTCAGGAAATCGCCCTTCTGCTCCGTCCAGAGTGCGCTCGTGTAGGTCAGTCGGTCGGCCTCTGGATCCTTGGGATAGCGCTGCAGTACCTCCCGCAACAGATCGAGAGGGTCGGTCGCCTCGTAGGGGAGCACGTTGGAGCTGTAGAAAGGCAGGCGCTGACCTTTGTAGCGCCGATAGCCCCGCAAACGTTGGGAGTTGCTGTTCCGTTGCCGCAACTGCAAAATGTAGGTCGCTTTGCCCAATGTCGCCAGTACTGTGGCGTGGTGGTCCGTATTCCGGTCGGCATCCAGCGAGAGAATTCTTTCGTACAGGTACATCACACGGCGGGCAGAGGGCCAGTGTCGGTCGTAGGGCAGATGCAGATCGATCGTCCAGTCGGTCTGCAAAACGTCAAAACGGTCGTTATTGTCCTCGCGGGCGCTGGTCTCTGCAAGGTCGAAATCCAGGTCGATCTCGGCGGCCGTCAACACCTCGCGCTCCGCAGCATCGAGACGAGAAGCGCGAAATCGCTCGAACAGTTCTTGCGCCCGCGTCAACGCGGCTTCCGCCTTTTGATTATCCTCGCCTTCGAGGCCGATCTGTTCCGGCGCCTCTTCTCCCTCCGATTTCGGCACGTCGCTGCCCCGTGTGATCTTCTCGCCGACCCGATAACCGTTATGCTCGACGATCCGATAGAGCCGCCCGCGCCAGACCTGCCCACGGGCTTCCCAGGCGGTATTGCGATAAGTGACGACGTACTTTTCCGCCGCCGCAACGGCCCGATCCCACTTCTTCGCGCGCCCCAGCGCCACCATGATCCGGTAGTCGATCTCCGCCCGATTCGGCAGTTTCGGATCCGCCGCCAGCGCCTTCTCATACGCCTCCCGCGCAAGCTCGAACGACTGCTCGTTCCAACTCTTATCGCCCTGACGTACCCACTCCTGCGGGTTCTGACGTGCCAGCGAGGGCCGAACCGCCAGCCCGATTCCGACAACGGAGAGCGCCAGAATCAGCGCAGAAACACCACGCCGCATCAAGAAGACACGCAGGCGCAAGGCCAGGAAACGCGAGTTCGGGGTCATCATCGTCCAGTTTTCTCCAGCAAACGGATCGGCATCGTATACGCACAGGTTAGTTCCAGAACCTCCCAGAAAAGTTCACCTCTGCGACGATTACATCAAATTAGGCGGCACTGCGAGAGAGAAGGTTACATCCAATGCCTTTCAAATGAGACCTACCTGAGCAGTCACGCCGGGCTAAAGCCCTCCGCTAGAGGCACTCTGTGCCCAAGACCCGCTGAAGCGGGCACCCGCCCTTCGCCGAAAGAAAGATGAGTTTCAGACCACTTCGTCCGGAGGACGGCCCGGCGAAACCGCGTAGCGAGGGACAACGTCCCTTGACAACCCCAAGTCGGAAGAGAAGCCTCATTGTGGAAAGGCCTTGAGTTTACATCGCAAGGTAGGCGCATGAAGGTGATCCCACCATAGCGCATCAATACGCCTCTCTTCTAACTCTGGAAGAAAGGCGTATTGCGATGGTCGGAGCCTACGAATTCTGGAGAAGGAGATCCTCGCTATTTCGGTTTCGCGGTTTCGGTGAGGATCGGCTGCATAGCGGCGGCGATACCCGCTTCGCCATTTCCGAGATCGATATTTTTGTAGAGCCACCAGTCTTCGCGGTGGGTGATAGCCTGCCCTGGCTCCACTTTTTCCAGTGGACCCAACGACTCCATTTCCAGGAATGCCTCATTGGTGAACGTTTCGTTGTTGCATCCGAAATCGGGATAGGCGCGGCCCTTCTCGTAGCCGAATCGTTTCAGGAAGAGCGCGCCATTGTGCGAGTAGGCAGCCCAGCCCTGGCGGTTTTGAAGGCCGAGTTTCTGCGGCTCTTTGTTGTTCTCATCCTGCTTGAGCGTCAGAAAAGCTTTACCGAACATCCAGCGCGGATCGGTCAGATTGGTGTATCCCCAGAGCACCATGGGCCG
>JAYUMV010000475.1:0-21581 GCA_043762265.1 Chthonomonadaceae bacterium
CTCCATCTCCGGAAACGACCCTGAGATCGGTCAGCTCGTCGCGGATGCGATCGAGAAGGTCGGCCAGGACGGCGTCATCACCGTCGAAGAGAGCAAGAGTCTCCAGACCTACACCGACTTTGTCGACGGAATGCAGTTCGACAAGGGTTACATCTCCCCCTACTTCGTCACCGATCCCGAGCGCATGGAAGCGGTCATCGAGAACCCCTATATCCTCATCTACGAGAAGAAAGTCAGCGCCGCTGCCGATCTGATCCCCGTCCTTGAGAAAGTCGCGCAGTCCCGCCGCCCGCTCGTCATCATCGCAGAAGATGTCGATGGCGACGCCCTCGCGACTCTGGTCGTGAACAAGATCCGTGGCATCATCAACAGCTGCGCGGTCAAAGCGCCGGGCTTCGGCGACCGCCGCAAGGCCATGCTGGAGGACATCGCCCTTCTCACGAACGGCAAGTTCATCAGCGATGACCTCGGCGTGAAGCTGGAGAACACCGACCTGACCATGCTCGGCTCCGCCGCGAAGATCATCGTCGGTAAAGAGCAGACCACGATCATCGAAGGCGCCGGCTCGGAAGCGGCGATCATGGGCCGCATCGCGCAGATCAAGAACCAGATCGAAGCGACCGACTCCTCCTACGACAAAGAGAAACTGCAGGAGCGTCTCGCCAAGCTGGCCGGTGGCGTCGCCGTCATCAAGGTCGGCGCTGCGACCGAGACCGAACTCAAAGAGAAGAAGCATCGCTTCGAAGACGCACTCTCCGCCACCCGCGCTGCGGTCGAAGAGGGCATCGTCTCCGGTGGCGGAATCGCCTATCTCAACATCCAGAGCTCCCTCGACGGCCTGGGTGACAACGCTGACGAGAAGCATGGCGTTGCGATCGTGCGCCGCGCGCTCGAAGAGCCCCTGCGCCAGATCGCCCAGAACGCGGGCTTCGAAGGCAGCGTCGTCGTCAACACCGTCAAGGGCCTGCCCATCGGTCATGGCTTCAACGCCCTGACCGAAGAGTATGGCGACATGATCGCGGCGGGCGTCATCGACCCCGTCAAGGTCACCCGCTCTGCCCTGACCAACGCGGCCTCCATCGCCAGCCTCATCCTGACGACCGAGACCCTCGTGGTCGAAAAGCCCGAAAAGAAGTCTGCGGCTCCCGCAGGCGGCGGACACGGCGGCGGCATGGACTACGACATGTAGTCCCGTCTGCCACTTACAGACAACAGCGCGCCCTCTTCCGGAGTACCGGAAGAGGGCGCGTTTGCGTTCGTGCTCGCTCGCTAGAGATTGACTCCCGCAACGATGTCTCCAACGCTCTCCTGTCGGACCCGGATGTTCTCGGAGAAGGAGCGAGCGCCATAGCGTATTATGGGCAAGATGAAGGCTCCCTTCTGATCCGTCAGGTCTGGCCCTACGGAGTAGAGCAGATAGGTTGGGTAGGTGACAGATCTGTCCTTCACCGTCATTCCAGGGGCGAATGAAGCCTTTTGAAGGGAGAGGAAATGCGCGACTTCCGGCGCGTAGTGTAGCGGTGACCCTGAAAGGAAAGGATCGGTGGGAACCTGCTTCATATAAGTCGGGCAGAGCGCTTGCAGACTCTTCGGGTTGGCTCCGTGCTCGGCATGATAGGCCTGGATGGCCAATGCTGTCGTCAGGAGCGCGTTCTGCGCCTCGCTCTCGGTAAACATGAAGCGCATCATCGTATAGAACTGAGATTGATCTGGAATGAGTCCCTGATCGATCAGATCCCTTTTATCAGGAACTGCGTTCTCGAATGCATTCTGACCATAATGGGGGGGGTGACTTTCCGCGACATCCCAGGCATGCGTGCGTTCCTGAAGAATCCTTCGGTTGCTGCGCGCATACAGTTTGAAAGCCGTCGTGAGCCGTTCTGCGAGCGGAAGAACGCCACCTTTAGACCTCGCAATCGATTCGGCAAACCCCCATCTCCAGAACGGAGAGCGGAGCATAGAACGTTGAATGAACAGGTCCGACTCGCGTTCCCAACGGATCGTCTCGTTTACCGGCGTATAGTATTTTCTGGCCTCTTCCAGGCGAGCGCACGCCTGATGCGCCTCATCCGCAGTCATGCTGTGCAGAAGTCGCCAGAGGAGGAGCCGACCGTTCTGTTGGCACTGTATTCCATAAACACGAGCGGCTTGGGATCCTCCGCCTGCGGTATTTTCTCCGAAATCGATCATATCCAGCGCATCGTTGATGGCTTCTGCACGGTCGCCCTGCGCTACCTTCCAGGCGAGTTCTGCTTGCAACATGGCAGAACCCGTGTAGAGGGTCAGGTAAGGATAGGGATAGGAACTGCCATTCAAAGTACGATCCATCTGTTCGCGATAGGGAAGGAACTTGTTCGCATGGATCATTTTGAGGGTTTCGGAATTTGCCGAGACATAGTTACCGACAATGGCCATATCCGGGATGGGGCTTGATTCCTTGTGCTCTTCCAGTCGCTTTATCGCTATGAGGATCTTATTCGTATCCGTCATCGAACTTGGAGACGAAATTTCGGTTTCCACGGCGTCGCGGAGTGCAATATAACTGGGCGACGGCTTCTCCCAGGCGGGAATGGCAGGCTCCGCAGGTACCCAGTCCATGTAGTTGACCCAGCTCCCGACACCCAGCAGGGCAACAGAGGCGGTCGCAGCGCGAATCGAGATCCGACGCCGTCGGCTACGACGCAGATAGTAGGTTTCTGCGATGGGAGCGAGGTTCAGAGCGTCCAACGTCCGATTGAGCGCCATATGCGCATGCGCCGGTTTCCGCAGTTGGACGATGCCGAAAGCGAGAAGATCGTCGGTGCGCTGCGATGCGCGGCACTCGGCGCAGAATAGGGAGTGCAGCCAGTTTGCGGGCTTGCCGCTCCGTTTAACGCGATGACAGTTCATGAAAAAGCTCCTTCTGCGGCGGCGCGACGAGGACGGCAGGACTCGGAACGGAGGTCGTAAATTCGACGCTGGGCGCAGGGATCGTGAGTTCGACGCAGGGCGTGGAGAACGTGAGTTCGAGGCTGGACGCGGCTTCCGCTTCCAGAATTTCACGCAGGCGTTGACGGGCGGTAAAGAGCCGTGACTTGATGGTACCGGCAGGAACCTCCAGGATCGATGCGACTTCGCCGACGGAGAGTTCCTGGACATGATAGAGAAGGAATGCGTCGCGGTGCTCCGGAGTCAGTTGCGCCAGGGCTTGCGGCAAGACCAGCGCCTCCCATTCGTGAAAGGTGGACGGCGCGGCGAGATGCGCGGCGGAGTCGAGGGAGGCGTGTTCGCGTCGGTCCCGTAACCAGTGCGTATACTCGTGGTAGGCGATACGGTGCAGCCAGGTTGCCAGACTCGCCTGGTGGCGAAAATTAGGGAGCGCCTGCCAGGCACGGACGAACGCCTGCTGAGTCAGATCCTCCGCGATGTCCGCACGTCCGGTCAGGTAACGTAACAGGCGAAAGATACGAGGATAGTGTGCAGCGACCATCTCCTCACCAGCCCGCTTATCGCCCCGAAGTATGCGCCATACCAGCCAGTTGTCCTTCATTCGGATGCCCTTTCTGCGACGGTTCAATGGTATGGAGCCTGAGGAGAGGAAAACGGTTCACGCTGGGGAAAAAGAACTCAGGATTCGTCGCGGGAGAAGGGGAGGGACCACTGGCGAGCGGCGTCGCCGCCGGGAGCAGGGTGGAGTTCGGGAAGCGCATCCAGCAGGCGGGCGACCGCGCGTTCTCGGAAACCGGGAGTAGCGACGGCAGGAGGAACCGCTTCGCGCAGCATCGCGCGTGTCTGTTCGAGGGTCCGCGCCTCGTAGGAGCATGCAGGGCAGCGCAAGAGGTGGCGTTCGAGGCGTCGATCCCACTCCTCCGCCAAAGCGTGGTCCAGGTGTGCATCCAGCAGGGAGCGTATCTCTTCACAGCGCATTGGGCCTCTCCTCCTCCTCGTCTTCGTCCCATTGGGCAGTCAGTTCTGTGCGCAGGGCACGGCGCGCACGGTACAGGAGCGATTTCGTCGCCGGTAACGATTTTTCCAGAATAGCCGCGACCTCGTGCGCGTCCCACTCTTCCACGTCGCAGAGCGTCAGCACGAGGCGATGCTCCTCCGAGAGTTGCGCCAGCGCCTGCTGCACCACCAGACTCGTCTCCATCTGCGCAGCGGCCTGTCCGCGATCGCTATGACGTTCAAAGGCGTCGGGTTCCAAAAGCATCAGACGCGGCTGGCGAAGCTTATCGATACACAGATTGCGCGTGATACCGAACAGCCAGCCTCGAAAAGGGCACTCGCCTCGATAGTCAGTGGCGCGTTGAAACGCCCTTAAAAAGGCCTCTGTAACGACCTCCTCGGCATCTTCTCGGCTGCCCAACAGGTGCCGTGCGAACGCGAAAATGCGATCCACATGCAGGTCGAATAGAATTCCCAACGCCTCGGCTTCCCCCGCTTGAAGGCGAGCGACCAGGCGCTTTTCGTAGGGGCTTTCGTGATGTGTCTCTATAGGAGCGGTGGGCATGGCCTTGTCCGGGATGTCCTTCCCCCATAACGACGGGGCAGACATCGAAAAAGTGTCGCGCACCTTAGATTTATTTTGCAGTGGTGATTGCGGCGCTCGCACAGCGATTAGTTTACCCTCTCTCCGAAATTTTTTTTGGATTCCTTCGAACCGCAGTGAGTGTGAACGACTCACAGTAAGACTCAGTTGGAATCAACCAGAATCAGCCCGACTCAGTCCCTGACACTTAAACAGAGTTAAACGCGGAAATCAAGGGAGGAAACGAGGAGATTCCCGGTGAATGACGGGGGACGTGACCGCACGAACATGCCAAATCCTTCTCGTGGAAAGAGCCAATTAGACGAACTATGACCGGAGAAAAAAACCTCGACGATCTGCCCCTCAATACTGTCCTTGTTGGAGACTGCCGTGAACTGCTAAAGACCCTGCCCGCCAACTCGGTCGATCTGATTTTTGCCGACCCACCCTACAATCTACAGTTGCGCCACGAACTGTGGCGGCCTAATATGACGCATGTCGATGCGGTGGACGACGATTGGGACAAATTCGTGAGTCTCGAAGAGTACGACCGTTTTACGCGGGAATGGCTCGCAGCTTGCCGCGACGTGCTGAAGGACAACGGAACGCTCTGGGTGATCGGCTCCTATCATAATATCTATCGGGTGGGGGCGATCCTGCAGGATCTCGGCTACTGGATCCTGAACGACATCGTCTGGACCAAGACCAATCCGATGCCGAACTTCCGAGGCACGCGCTTCTGCAACGCCCATGAGACCCTGCTCTGGGTGTCGAAGTCGGAGAAGCACACGAACTACACGTTCAACTACAAGACTCTTAAAGCGGGGAACGACGATCTCCAGATGCGCAGCGACTGGCATATTCCGCTCTGCACCGGGGATGAGCGCCTGAAACACAATGGGGAGAAGGCCCACAACACGCAGAAGCCGGAAGCCCTGCTGCATCGGATCATCCGGGCCTGCACGAATAAAGAGGATGTCGTGCTCGATCCTTTCTTCGGGACTGGCACGACGGGGGCGGTCGCGAAGAAACTGGGGCGGAACTGGGTCGGGATCGAGCGCGAAGAGCACTACGCACGACTCGCCGCCGATCGCATCGGAGAGGTCGTGCCACCGCTCATTCCGGACGAGCTGCTGCCGCCGCCGCTGGACGCTCCGAAAATCAAAGTACCGTTCGGGATGCTGCTCGAACATGGTTTGATCGAATATGGAGCGGAACTACGCCTGGATCGCACGGAACACTTCGCGCGGGTGCAGGAGGATGCGACCCTGGTCTGCGGAGGACTACGCGGTTCCATTCACAAGGTCGCGGCGCAGTGTCTGGGCAAGCCCTCGTGCAACGGCTGGGAACACTGGTACTATCGCGATAAGCAGACCGGCGAATACCTCGTTTTGGACACGCTGCGAGAGCCTATTCGCAAACTGCTCGGCACTGCGCCGCCTGTGGTAAAGAAGCGGGCACGGGCGAAGAAATAGGATAGCGGCATGAAGCTGATCGTGGGGCTCGGCAATCCCGGCTCGGAATATGAAGGAACCCGGCATAACGTCGGGTTCGAGGTGATCGACCTGCTGGCCCGCCGCCATAATATCTCGGTGAGCAAGCGCAATTTCAAGAGCGTCTACGGCGAGGGCAGTATCGGCGGCGAAAGAGTGCTGCTGATGCGGCCCATGACCTTTATGAATCTGTCGGGGGAGGCGGTGGGCGCCATCGTTCGCTTCTACAAACTCGAACCGACCGATGTCTGGGTCGTTCTGGACGAGGTCGCGCTTGTGCCCGGCCGGATCCGATTGCGCTTCAAAGGCTCTGCTGGGGGCCACAACGGCCTCGCGAACATAATATCGGCGCTGCATACGCAGGAGGTGCCCCGCATTCGGCTGGGAGTTGGGGCCGCCAAACCGGGTGCGATGGTCGGGCATGTGCTTGGCAAATTCCGCAAGGAGGAGTATCCTCTGATCGAAGAAGCCGTAGCCCTTTCGGCGGATGCCATCGAGTGTGGTCTCAAAGAAGGCTTTGAGATGGCGATGAACCGTTTCAACCTTGCGGAGAAGCCGACCCCCATAAAACCATCCAAAGCCGAATCCAGTTGACACGGTCGGAGCGGCATGTTAGAATGCTCCAAGGGAGACGCACCGATGCTTGATTTCAGCCAGGTCGTCACGCAGATCGAAACCTTTTCTATGGAACGCGCAAGCGGTCGCGAACGTCTGTTGACTGCGCTGATCGAAGCGGGCCGCCGCCTGCGTTCCGCCGCCCCGGGTTGGGAGGAGATTCAGCCTAAACTGCAGGGCAGCCGTACCTCCTGGCTGGTCGCCGGGTGGCGCGAGGCTCCCGATCTCGTGGCAGCGTCGGAGGGACTCCCCGCGCAGTACGTGGTATGCGCGACCGACGGCTCACAGATCGTTTCGGATCGGCACGACATCGCTCTCTGCTATCTGCTCAATGTCAGCCGTATCGTGCTGCACTATGGCGACAATGCGAGGGCAGAACTCTCGTCTTCGGCTGCGATCTCTCCTCCGGAGGAAGATACGGAGCAGGAGGCGGTCGGGGAACTGACTGCGATCGCAGGCAAACGCCTCGGCATACGCCGCCAACTCGCCGAGTTCGGTGCGTTGGCCGAAATGGTTTCAGGACGTGGGGCGGGCGCTCACGCCATCGCACTGTTCGACGGCAGTCTTATCCTCTGGACGCTCGAAAACGAACCTGATGCCTTCCGTATAGAAGCGCTCGAAAGCATGCATCGGCATTTCGATGCGATTCAGGCCTGCCAGGTACCCGTTGTCGGATATATCAGCCGGCCTGCCAGCCGAGACGTGGTGAACTCGCTGCGGGTCGCACACTGTCCGCACACGGATGCCAATTGTGACCGGCGTTGCCCGAATCGCAGTCGGCCTCGACCGCATTTCGTCGCGCCGGACTGTGCGGGAACCGAAGGCGTCCGGGACGCCGATCTGTTTGCGGAGATCCTGTGCGAGGGCGAACGGTCGGCGGTTTTCCGCTCGACGTCTTCGATACTTGACGCCTACAAGCAGCATCACGTCTGTTTCTTCTACCTGCATGTGGGAACGGAGATCGCCCGCTGCGAAATACCGCAATGGGTCGCAGACGATCCTGAACTGCTCGCGAGGGCGCACACGCTCTGTATCGATCAGGCACGGAAGGGATACGGCTATCCAATCGCGCTGGCGGAAGCGCATGAACAGGCGATTGTACGCAACGCGGAGAAGGATGCGTTCTTCCTCCTCCTGGAGCGAATGATGGTATCCTCCGGGCAGAGGGCCGCGCAGACCCAAAAGAATGTTTCGAAACGCGCTCGTCGGATTTGACAGGGCGCGTCTATCGTGAAATGGAGATCTCGACGATGACAAACCAAACCCAGGACTCACTGTCCAGGCGTGAACTACTTCGGAACGCTGCGGTCGGAGCAGCAGGCCTGACCCTGCTGCCTGCCCTGGCCCAGGCAGGCCGCGCTCCGAATGCCTATAAGCCGTTCCATATGGCAATTCAGTCCTACACCCTGCGGGGTTACAAAGTGGATGAGGCGTTGGCCAAGACCAAAGAGATCGGCCTGAAGTACTGGGAGGGGTGGGACGGCCATATGCCGGTCACGGACGATCCCAAGCTAATTCAGACCTATAAAGACAAACTGGCGGCCAACGGGATCACGATGCTGACCTACGGAGTCGTGGGATTCTCGAACAATGAGGCGGACGCCCGTAAGAAGTTCGCCTTTGCGAAGGCGATGGGGCTGCGTACTATGTCGGCCTATCCGTCCCTCGACTCATTGTCGCTGCTCGACAAACTGACCGAGGAGTATAACATCAACCTCGCAATCCACAACCACGGCCCCGGTGACAACCTCTACGACAAGATTCAGAAGCAGGTCGATGCGCTGCAAGGGCATAGCCCGCGCATCGGAGCCTGTATCGATACGGGCCACTATCTGCTCTCGGACGAGCGCCCCGAAACCGCCGCGGGCACCTTCGGCAAGCGTGTCTTCGGTGTGCATCTCAAGGATGTGAAGATCGGGGAGGACCAGAAAAAATCGTTCACCGAACTCGGCAAAGGCACCCTGGACATCAATGTCTTCCTGAAAGAACTGATCAAGTTCGACTACCAGCATCGCGGCCTGTTATCGCTGGAGTACGAGGAGCATCCAGACGCTCCCATACCCTATATCAATGAGTGCCTCGCGACGGTGCGTCACAGTTTGGACACCATCAACCACTATACTCTTATAGGAAAGTAACTTCGCTATGTCGCTTCGGATCACGGATGTCGAGCGGATCACTGTGAATGTGCCGTTCACCCAGCGGTGCCAGGAATGGAATGCCCGCGAGGTGTGGCAGTGGCGCATCTCGGAAGTCATACGGGTGACGACGGATGCCCCCGGCATTGTCGGATACGGGGAGACTCTGCCGCACTATACCTGGGGCCGCGTCTCGGATGTCGCCATCGCCAAAGTGAAAGGCCGCAATCCTGCGGAACTGCTCGGCGACGACACGCTCGGGGCAGGTCTTCAGATGGCGCTATACGATGTGGTCGGCAAGGCGCTGGAAGTTCCCGCGTACCGCCTGTTCAATCTCCCGCGCGTCCGCGAGTGGTGCCCGCTCTCCTGGTGGAACATCGACATGCCACCAGAATCTTTTGCGGAGGAGGCGAAAGAAGCGCTGGACCGAGGCTACACCTCCTACAAGATCAAGGCGCGTCCCTGGTGGGACGTCTATGCGCAGGTGGAGGCCATCAGCGCCGTGACCCCGCCCCACTTCCGGCTCGATCTGGACTGGAACAACATGCTCCTCAATGCCGGGAATGCCGCACCGGTGCTGATGGAACTGGACAAATACGAGCGGGTAGCGATCTACGAATCGCCGATCATGCATCGCGATGTGGAGGGGCATCGGCAGTTGCGTCAGAAGACGACGCGGCCTCTGGCCCTCCATTTCGGCGATCCTCCCTTTCCGACTGTGGTTCGGGATGAGGTCTGCGATGGCTTTGTGGTCGGCGGGGGGGTGGCCTCTATTCTCCGTCAGGCGACCGTGGCAGCCATGTTCGAAAAGCCGTTCTGGCTGCAGATGGTCGGCACCGGCCTGACGACCGCGATGTCGCTGCATCTGGGCGCCGTCCTGCCTTTCGCACAGTGGCCCGCCGTCAACTGCCTGAACAACTACGCCGACGACCTGTTGACCGAACCGCTCACCATTCGCGGCGGCTTTGCCCAAGTTCCGGAAGCGCCTGGTCTCGGAATTACCGTCGATGAGGATGCCCTGACGCGTTTCCGCATGGAACCCCCCTACGAATTTCCCAAACCACGTCTGCTGCTCTCTGTCGTCTGGCCCGGCGGGCGCGTCGTCCACTACGCGAGCATGCGGCAATGCTGGGACGACTGCCTGGTCGGGAATCAGCCCGTCCAGGAGCGTGGAGTGCGCATGGAAGTGCATTCCGACGATGGCAGTGCAGAATGGACGGATCTTTATACGCGCTGCGAAACCGCACCCATAAGAGATCAAAGATGAAGCATTGAGAGAGGAGTGTCGGATTTGTACTACGGAGAACGGATTTGGACGCAGACAGCGGCTCAGGCAGAGAAGGTCGTGGTGGTGCCGATTGGGTCGTTGGAGCAGCACGGACACCATCTGCCGATGCTGACCGACAGCATGATCGGAGCGGAGATCGCACGGCGGGCGGAGGCGGAGTTAGGGGATTCTGCGCTGTTTACACCGCTGCTCTGGATCGGCGCTTCCGACCATCATCTGGGTTTTGCAGGCACCCTTAGCCTGAGCAACGATCTGTATGTTTCCGTACTGGTGGATATTTTGGAGAACCTCATCGGAGCGGGCTACCGCAAGATCCTGCTGCTGAACTCGCATGGCGGCAACATTACGCCGGGACGCATGGCGATGTACGATGTACAGCTACGGCATCTGGATCTGCCGGGCCTCTGGATCTCGCTGGCGACGTGGTTTACGATCGCCGCAGAACAGATCGCTGCGATCGACTCTCTGGATCAGAAGGCCGTGACGCACGCGTGCGAACTGGAGACGAGTATGATCCTGCACTTGCGCCCGGAACTGGTCGCTATGCTTTCGGCCACAGGCACGGTGATTCCCTTCGATTCTGCATTCTATGTGCCTGACTTTGGAGCGCCAAGCCGGGTCGATGTCGCCCGTTCCTTCGATCAGTTGAGCGCGACGGGCGCGTTCGGGCATCCCGAATTGGCGACTGCCGAGAAGGGCGCTGTGCTCTTCGATACGGCGGTGCGCGAAGTCGTCGCCTTTGTGCGGGAGTTTGCAGCCTGGAAAGAGTTCCAGCCGCACTGAGAGGAGTCACAATGGCCGAGGAAACGGCAGGGGGTGGGGGAGATCGCCTGATACGACGCGAGAGTGTGACGCCTCCGAGTCGGCTGGAGCAGTATCTGAACGCCCGCGTCATGGTATACTACAATTCACAAAGTAGTTATACCGACTCGGGGCGTGTGACCTATCTGGATCCTTCCTGGCTGGAATTGACCAAAGAGAACGGAGAGCGGCTATTAATTCCGACCGCTGCCGTTCGAATCGTGAAAATGCTGGATCCTATTCGACAGAAGGACGATGCAGGAACGCTCCTGCGCCCTCTGGATGGCCCGCCGCCGATGGAGTCCTAGAAGAAAGTGGTATTCAAGTGAACAATGGAAGACAAGGGGGGAAGTCCCGCAAAAAGCCCACTTCTCGTCCCTCGCATCCCGGTTTCGCGACCGGAAGACAGGCACAACTGGCTCGCGCCCAGGCATTCGCCGTGCCCGTTCCGATCGTAGAACGAGAAGTCCCGAAGCCTACATTCGTGCTGACGGGACCCGTCCCGTTTCGGATCGTGATCGCGGTCCATCGTCCCCGGTATCGCGGGCGTTGCGAACGCGCGGTTGCGCTGGAGGGTTGGGACGTGACGTCCCTGTTGAATCGGCAGGACCCTGTCGGACTCGTGACGAAGAAGCCGGGGCCGCCGGACTTGCTGATTCTTTCGGGTGACTTCGGTCGGCAGAAGGACTACGCGATTTTCCGAGCGGTGCAGGCGTGGCGCGAGAAGGGGATGCGCATCGTCGGTCTCGTAGACGATTGCGAGACCGCCCCGGAAGGTTTTCCCGACTCCGCGCCTACCGATCTCTGCGATGTCTGCCTCCCGCCGCCTTACACGGCCGCTGCCCTACGCGAACTATTCTCGCAACTCTATACGGAGATGCGCGGCAAACCGGCGCCGCCCCCCGTAAAGGCATCGACTGCACTGGACGAAGACGAAGAGTAGGGACATACGGTGAAGTTGTCGATCAGGCGGCTTCAATCGTATTGGCCTCTCTCGGCAATCAGGAGGACGAGTTGCTGTCGGAAGAAGAAGTGAGAGCGATTTTCTTGGAAGCTGGAGCACTGCTGAACGGGCATTTTCGCCTGACTTCCGGGCGGCATAGCGGCGAGTACTGGGAGAAGTTCTGGGTGCTGCAGTGGCCGAATCATGTTGAAACACTGTGCGCCGAGATCGTACGCCGTTTTCGCGGTGAAAACATTGAAGTCGTTCTCGGACCGACCACCGGTGGAATTCTGCTGGCATTCGAGGTTGCGCGTCAACTGGGAGTCCGTGCGCTCTATGCGGAGACCGAGAATGGAGAGCGCCTACTGCGCCGGGGCCTCCAACTGCCAGCAGGCACGCGAACACTCGTTGTGGACGATGTTATGACGAGCGGCGGCTCCGTAAAAGAGTGCCTCGATCTGGCTGCAAAACATGAAGCCGTCGTCGTAGGCGCGGCAGTGCTGGTCGATCGCAGCGGCGGCGCCACAGATTTCGGTTGCCGCCTGGAGAGCTTACTGCGTGTGCAGGCAGCGACCTTCGCACCGGAAACCTGTCCGCTTTGCGCCACCAACGTTCCTATCCGCAAACCCGGCAACAGTAAGGCAGCTTAGAACCTTATTCGTCTTGTTTGCATCGAAGCAAAAACCCCCTCGTTCAGTCTAGTGACGAGGGGGTTTTGTGCGCGAACCACAGCATCAGGGACGGATGTTGGGGTTCTGGCTAGCGGGAACACCGGTGGTGTCTGTCGTTTTGTCCCCAGTGGGAGACATCGTGGACTCATCGGACTTCTTGCCGGGAGCGGTCCGAGTGGCAGGCTTTTTCTTGAAGTAATCCAGATTCGGCTGTTGCTTGCCCAGTTCGGGAATCTGGCGGGAGATGCTTTCGCTGCTCTTTTTCGCGAGCGCGCGTGCCTCGTCCGAGTTGTTCACGACATGAGGGGTCACGAAGATGACGAGCTCCTGTTTCTCATGCGAACGCTGTTTGGATTGAAACAACTGGCCGATCAGCGGGATGTCGCCAAGCAGAGGAACTTTGACGCGATTGACGTTGTTGCTTTGCCGGATCAGCCCTCCGATAACGATGGTTTCGTTGTCCTGAACTGTGACCTCTGTATCGGTATAGCGGTCGTTGGTCACAGGCGCTTGGATCGCGCCCTGCCCTGTCCCCAATGTCTGGTAGTTGAGGAGTTCGCTTGCTTCCTGGATCAGGTCCATCGTGACCTGTCCATCCCGCGTGATGCGAGGGGTGACGACCAGACTGAAACCGACCTGGAGATACTGTACCTGGTTGGCGACGGTTGTGCCTGCCAGGCCACTCGATGCCTGCCCCGTGATGTACGGGACGAACTGCTGAATGTTGATCGTTGCCTGCTGGTTATTGGACGTAAACACTTTCGGAGTGGCGAGGATGTTGACGTTGGTGCTATCATCGAGCGCCTGCAGAACGGCAGAGTAGTTGGCATTGTTCAGGACAAACTGGAATCCTCTTGCAGCCGCATCGAGCGCAGTCGCCGTGGTGGGGACGAAGCCGGAAACCGGCTGGTTGGCCTGGAGGCCCCCCGTGGTCGCGGAATGGAACAGGCGGTTTAGCATCCCAGCGGCCGAGAAGCCGAGTTTCTGATCGCTGCTGAGGGTCACTTCCGCAACAACGACTTCGATCATGACCTGGCGGGGCACGATGTCCAACTGCTCGACAATGTTCTTGACCGCTTCGATGTTATCGGGAGTGGTCGTCACGATGATACTGTCGCCATTGGGGGTAGGAGTCGTAAAGACGTTGCCCTGGAGCTGCAGTAGGTTGACATAGCTGCCGTTGCTGCCGCGTCCGAACTGCGGACTGGTACTCGAACCGAGGGTCGAGCCCTGGCGTCCACGGTTCTGTCCGCCACCGCCGAAAAAGCCTCCGAAGCCTCCGCCGAACTGGCGGGTGGGGCCGTTTTGGTTCGAGTTGGAAGCAGGGACGAAGCCGTTCGAGGTCATCACGCCTTCGACACCCTGAGGAATGGCCGAGCCGTCATCCTGGGCGCCCTGGCTGCTCTGCGGGCCAGGAGGCGGAGTGGGCGCAGCCTGTCGCCCAGGTGGAGTTGCAGAGCCACCGAAGGCACGGTTGGTGTTGGAGCGCTGGGTCCCGTTGCCGGCATTCGTGCCGGTAGCCGTCCGATTGCCCCCTCCATTGTTGTTGTTGTTCTGGCCGTTCTGTGTGGTTCCAAATGCCTGACTGAGCGCAGTAGAGACATCGGTCGCATTGGCGTTTTTCAGTTTGATCACGAAGGTGGTGGTTTCGGTCGGAACCGCGACATCCATCTGCTTGATCAACTCTTCGATCTTCGCCATCTTCTCCGCGTTGGCAGTTACCAGGAGCGAGTTGGTACGGGGTTCGGCGACGACTTTGCCGAACGGGTCGCTGCTGCTGCCGCCGCTCTGGTTGCCGTTGCCAAGCCCGAAGGGGTCAAATCCGAATATACGGCTCTGGAACGATCCATTGCCTCCTCCGCTCGAAGCCGTACCGTGCATATTGGACAGGACGTTGTTAACTAGACTGGCGACCGTGGTCGCATCGGCATACTTGATCTTGACGAACTTGGTGTCGAGCGTGTTCGAGTCGTCGTCATCAAGCGTTGCGATCAGCTTTTTCGCGATCTCGGTCTGTTTCTCGCGGGAGGCGATGACGATCACCGAGTTGGTGCGTGTATCGGCGATGGCAACCACCGTAGGTCGCGCGGCAGCGGTAGCGGCTTGCTGGCCTTGTGGCTGACCTGGAACGTTCATCTGAGGCTGACCGTTGCGACCGCCGCCGCCCGCACCGGTGTTGCGAGTGGTAGTCTGTGAATAGATACTCGTGATAACGCCCGCGACGTTCGAAGCTTCCGCTCGGCGCAACGGATAGATCACCATCTCGTTGTTCGCCGACGACTTATCGAGCGACTCGACGATGGTGAGGAACCTCTTGATATTATCGGCGGTATCGGTCAGGATCAGAGCGTTGCTGCTGTTGCTGCCAATAAGACTGGCTCCGGTCGAGATCAAAGGATTCAGATCTTTGGCGAGTGCGTCTGCCTCGACGTTGTCCAGCGGAATGATCTGTGTCATCACTTCGTTGCGGGGATCCGATTTATTAACATCCTTATCGGTGTTAATATGGGACGAAGTCCGCACGCCCGTATTGAACGGCACAATGCTGATGACGCTGCCGTTCGTAACGGCGGTAAAACCACGTGCTGCCAGTACCGACTGTAGGATCTTGAACGCATCGTCGAGTTGAACGGGCTTCGGGTTAATAATGGTCACCTGGCCGGAGAGGGCTGCATCGGCGGTGATCGTCTGGCCCGACATCTGCGAGAAGAATCGCAGGACATCGATGATGTTCGATCCTCGGAAGTCGAACGAGACCGGCGTTCCGCCTGGAAAGCCGCCGAACCCGCCGGACCTTCCCCCGCGCCCCTGGTTGGGGTCGCGGCCCTGAGTGCCGTCGGGATTAATCGTAAACGGACGGCGCTGACGGGGAATAATGGTGGTCGGGTCGCCCTGCCTGACATTCGGATCCACTTGCGCGCCTCCAGCGGGCGGAACCCCAGTCTGAGTTGTGCCAGGGACGGGCGTTGTCTGGGCTGTGCCAGGTACTGGTGTTGTCTGCACGGCAGGCTTAGGCGGATCCTGAGCGGTCTTGTCCTGCCCTAGAGAGGCCAGTGGCGCAAGCGCCATACCGGCGGCCAGCATCGTGAGCAGGCCAGGGGGCAGGAAGGCTCGCCGCTTATAAGCGGCGAGAAGTTTGTTATCATTCGATTGCATTGCGCATGTTCTCCCTGAACGATCTAATTATCCGCCGAAGTTGCCGCCGCCATTGCCGCCGCGACCACCGCGTCGTCCGCCGCCACCGTTATTGCCACCGCCATTATTGCCACCGCCGAAACCGCGGTTGAGGCGATTTTGATAGCGTGCAGCCTGGTTTGGATCCGTTATCGGCTGTCCGTTGCGACCGAGGACCGTCGGCTGGTTGGGGGCCACATCGGATTGTGTCTGCTGTCCGTTTTGCTGCTGACCGTTCTGTGCCTGTTGCTGTTGCTGCGGGTTTTTGCCCGGCGCATCGAAATTGAGGGGTGTGACGACGATCGTATCCGCCTTCGCGAGCATCGCAGGCTTCGTGGCATTGCCCTCAGTGATGATAGTGACCATCCGGTCGTCAACGCTTTTCACCACGGCTTTGCCCATATTCGGAATCTGATCTCCGACCTTGACATATTGGCCTTCGCCGGTGAGCTTGTTTTCGATCAACGCGATCGTATTATCCCCAATGTGGACCGTCCCTGTGTAACTCCAATCGGCGAAAGGGTTGATCGCTGGCAATATAATGGGCTTTTGGGGCGGATCCTTCTTGACGACCACAACAGGCGGGGTGACCGCTTTGGGAGCCGGTGGCACCGGGGCGCTGAACATGCCATTGTGCACATTGCTCGTATAAAAACTCAGATCGTGCCGATCTTCGGTTCCGGCAGCCGTGGCCCCATCGGTGACCGACGTTTTAGCGACGGCAACACGCTTGTGGACGGTCGCAGCGCCCTTTTTGGCTGGAAGATCCTGCGCGCCGTTGGGCCGGGCAAAGAGAAACAGCGCGCCACAGGAGAGGGCGACAAGGGAGAGCGAGGTCACGGCAGGCGACAGCGCAAACGGCGACTTGGTCGCTGCGCGGGCCGACTGAGGGGGCAAATCACCCACGGGTCGATCGGGTCGAAACATTGCTGTTGTCTCCTTCCCCGCTGGAGAAGCCTACGAGCGAGGTTGTAAAAACGGTAATAGTCGCTGAGACTTCGACAGTCTTAAATCTCGGATCAGCGGAAGTGATATTGATTTTGTCCACTACCATACGGCTATCAGACTGCTCGACATGATAGAGAAAACGAATGGCATCCGGCTGGAAAGTAGCCTTAAACCGAACCTCTACGGGAACGCGGACGCCCGCCTTAGATTTGAGTTCTTTACCGCGAATAGGCTTGATCTCGCGCAGATGAACCCCGGATTTATCCGCTAGCATCTGAAGATCTCTAATCACGCGCGGTACCAACTGCTCAGCCGGGATCGTGAAGGACATCTTTTTGATATCCGGTTCCAGCCTGTTTTCAGTCGCGATCATGACCGCATTTTCGTGTTGTGCATCCTTCAGCTTTTTAGTCGCATCGGTGGCGCTGAGCTGACCCTTCTGGGGCGTAGATCCTCCAGGCGGGCTGAGGAAGTTCCAGGCGAGAACGCCCAGTACCACCGGAACTCCCACAAAGATGATCGCTTTTTCACGTGGGCTACGGGCTGCCATTTAGATCTCCTCCCGAATCGGACGTATCCGAAGTATCGCTTTCATCACCGATAGGTCGTCGGGTGGTACCCGTAGTTGAGGGCAGGGCGGATTTTCCGCCCTTGCCAGGAACGGTTCCGTGACTCGTAAGCAGTGTGTGCGCTTGCGGATTGATGCGGCACGTAATAATGAAACTGGTCAATGTCCCCTTGGGCTTCGCTACTGCCGGGATCGCCGCTTTGTGGATCGGGGTCGGAATCACGGTCGATTTCCCTCCTGGGAGCGCCGGATTGATGACCGGACCACCGGGCATGGCCATTTTTTTCGGAGCCATGGCGCCCTGAGGCATTGGACCCTGCGGCATCGGGCCAGGTTGTACAGGATTAGACGATCCTGGACCGTTGGGCGTAACGCCGGTATTTGAACTAAGGTTCCCTGGAAAACTGCCGGGATTGGCGTCCCGGGCATTTCCCTGGTTGTTGCCGTTTTGTCCGCGTCGGCGGTTTCTACGGGTGTTTCCGTTCTGCGAAGTGTCGGTTCCCCCTTGCTGCTGAGCGTTCGGATCTTGCCCAGCATTCGGATCCTGACCATACCCGATCAAGTAGAAGGGAGGAGGAGTTGGCGTCAGGATAATCTGGGTGCCCTGACCCGGATCGATTCGAATGATCGATCCGGGCGGCAAAGGCCCTTGGACTGGTGGAGCGGCTTGCGCTGGCGAGATAATCATGGGAGTCGCGCCTTGGAAGCTTTGACCGGGTGGATAGGCGTTGTTCGTCGGGAAATTGCCTCGCGAGCCGCCATTCCCTGTCGGGAACCCCCCGTTGCCACCCGGATTGCCACCGTTTCCATTTGGGAAGCCGCCATTGCCGCCTGTCCCACCGCCCTGATTGCCGTTTAGCCCGCCGCTGCTAATCCCTCCCTGCCGGTTCATCGTCGGGTTGGCTGAGGCCATAGGTGGCATCGCTGGCAGAGGAGTGACGGGAGTAGAGGTGGCGGCAGTGGGCGTCGGAGTACGTGCCACCGGTACATCGCTGCTCGCGACACCGGTCTCCTGCGCATCGCCCAGATAGGCCACCTTGACATCCGTAAACGCCCCGGATTCCTGTAGCGCGAGGACCATGTCGGTTGCCGCTGAGGCGGTCTTGGTATCCCCATGGATCGTGATCAGCCCGGCGCGATCAAAGGAGAACTGCGTGAGCCAGATCTCGCTGGACTGCGGACGCGCTCGATCCAGAGCCAGCAGAATATCGATCGAGGGATGCTGGCGATCCAGGCCGAGGTTGAGTTCGTCGAACAGCGCTTTGTGGGTCTGAAATACCTTTTTTTTGGCTTCCAGAGCGGTATTAAATTTATTCAATTTGTCGTTGGCCGTCAGCCGTTCGGCTCTCTCTTTAGCGCTTGCCACGGCGACATGCTGAAGGAAGATGCCGCCGAGAACAACGGCAGCCAGACCCGCCATAAAGGCAAGTTGTTTGCGCTGTCGTTGTACGGCAAGGGCCTTTTTGATGGCGCGTTCGTCCGGCACGAGATTGATGGAGGCCAGGTTGCCGGGCCGAGTCTGCAAGGCCACCCCTACGGCTGTCGCGTAGGCGATGGCATCGGTATCCGTGAGAGGCAGCAGGCGGCTGGAGAGTTTTCCGATCGGCATCTCAAGAACGGAACTCAGCGTCTGTTCGATAGCGATGCCTTCGGCGCCTTGCACGCTGGGGCCGGTAAGGTTGATGTGGGTCAACGCCTGCTGCCGATATTCGTTCTGAAACGATGTAAACGACCGTGCGATCTCATCGGCGAGTCGGCGGGCAGCGACATCCGGATGGGCGCCGGTCACGTCCAGACTGGACGCGCGGGAGAAGAGCAACTGCCGATTCGCGACAACTGCAACATCCATCTCACCGGGCTCCACGTCGATGACGGCGGTAGCCTCGATAGAATCGCGGATGTGCTCTGCGAGAGCGAGGGCGGAGACCGTCAACAGTTCGAGTTCCAGACCGGTCTTCTCGAAGATCGTAATCAGGTCGGTAATCAGAGAGCGCCGCGCTGCCGCCAATAGCACCGATTCCATATCATCGCCGGACGGAATGGCAAGTCCGGAGGCTCCTTCGGAAGCGACGTGGTGGTCAAGGATCACCTCGTCGAGCGGAAACAGCACATAACGCGCTGCCTCATTGGCGACGAGACCTTCCATCAAATCCGGCGCTACATGCGGTAGGCGTGCGAATCTCAGCGTCACGAGGCGACGCGGCAGACACGCGGAGACGGACTTCGCGCCGATGCCGGCGTTACTCAGCGCCTGACGGAGGGAAGCACTGAAAGCGCTGGCGTTGGCCGGCAGATCGTTCCAGGTGTTGACCGGAAGCGGCGCGGATCCACGTTTTACAAGGCGACCGCTGCCGTCGGATCCGGACCATTCGATCTCAACAACACGCACGGCGTTCGCGCCGAGATCGAACGCGACGCTCGACCCGACACTATGCGAACTGGCTTTACTAGACAATCTCTCCTCCGTTATCCGCCGACAGGGAACCCTCGTTAAGGGGACGTGCGGGACGAACTGCTCGTTGAACTGGTGGGGGTGGGGGTGGGCAGGGTGGCGGGCAGCGCCCAATAGGCGTAGCCCGGAATCCGTTGCGCCTCTTTCCACTGCAAAATCTGTGGCCCGTTTTCGGTTAACTGTACCAGGGCCGTGACCGCATAGAGCGTGTCCTGTCCAGGCATCCGCACGCGGACGCGCACTCGATAGAAAGACGATTTCGTGCAGAGATACCCGACAACGTTCTGAAACTCCTGTCGGGTCAAGCCCTGAAGTGCAAAGAAATCGTTCATGCTCTGGAATGCCTGTCCGCTCTGTCGATAACTCAGGATGGCCTGAAGAGTCGTATGATCCATACCGGGAACAGCGGCAAGCACCTCTTGTGAGGCGGTATTGATGTTGACCATGTCCGCGTGGTAGGCCTTGGCGTCGATAGAGAGTTTATCAGCGATCTGCTGCATGACGGTCTGGGTAAAGCCCGCAACATTGAGCAGGTCGGCAAGAGACTTAAAAGCCGTCGCCGTCGCTCCCGTTCCCGTGGTTCCCGTCCCGGGCGTGCCAGTTCCGGTGGTCGTTCCCGAACCCCCTGGATTGGTGGTAGATCCAGCACCCCCTGGTTTGGCAGTAGTTTGCTGGCGAGTGGGAACGGGGAGAAGCAGGCCTTCTCGACTGATGCTCTGCACTTTCGGCCTGGTGGTTCCTCCGGTGGCCGTGCCGCCGGTGGTGGCTCCTCCAGTCGTAGATCCTCCGGTGGTGGCGCCCCCGGCTACGGCGCCTGTCCGAAAACGGATCAGTGCGTTTGCCAGGTTGGCGGAAAGCCCGATTCCGGTCAGGTCGGTGGCCGCTGCCGTATTGATGTTGATACGGGGCGTGCCGTCCGAGGCCACGTTGCGTTCCCACGTGAGTGTCGTGAACATTTCGGCGAGCGGGATGGTGCTGGCATTATAGATGTCGGTCCAGTCGGTGTCTCCGACCGGAGTCGTCGCTGCACCTGTTGTGCCGGTGCCGGTCGTAGCGCCAGTTCCCGTTGTCGAACCCGTTCCCGTGCCGCCAGGCCTCGCCGTCGATCCCGGCGCGGTGCCCGGTCCTGTGTTACCTGAGATCGAACCAAGGCCACCTGGCCGCGAAGATGTGGTCTGCCGTGTTGGTGCGTTCCTACCGGATGAGGAAGCCGTCGCGCCCGTGCTGCCCAGGCCACCGGGAGTGGACGTACTGGTCTGCGTTGCCAAGACTGTCGGATCCACGACCGATCCCGAGGGAGTGCCATAGAGAATGGTAGGCGTGACGCCTTTGACGAGCAGCAACTCCTCAATGCTGTCATAGGAACCATTTTTGCTGTCGTAGGGCGGACTCAACGTGTTGTAATACTCCGACTTCGCGCCATTGGTGGAGGGCGTGGTGCTGGTGGTGCGCCAGTCGATCATCGCCGCGACCACGTCCGGGTTCTGCTGGAGGACCGGGATCTGGTTCAGTGTCGTCTGCGTCACGGAATTGAGGTTGATCAGTCCGGCCGTGTCCATTGCATCCATTTTAACCCAGGCATCGCCCATCTGCATCCATCCGTTCGCGTCGGTATCAGCACTGGCCGGGAGTATGCCGTAGGTCGCACCGTTGTTGCTGGTCTGCGCGAGCGCCGACATCGCATAATTGATCGCGCCGAACTCCACAAAATAGCGTTGAGTCTGCGTGTTGAAATTCGAACTTGCCTTGATCTCCCGGTGAGCGCTGGTCGCAAAGGTGATGGCGAGCGTCGTCAGGATCAGCATGACGAAGATGACCGGCACGAGGGCCTGTCCACGCGATGCAAACCGTATGCGGTTGTAGCCTGGGTTATCCATAGGTTTCCGTTCAGGGTCCGCTGGTAGCCGTACTCGTGCCGGCGGTGGTAGGAGGGTAGGTATTGACATTTGCTGTCTGATTAGGATCGACAAAGGTCTGCGATGC
>JAYUMV010000476.1:0-3224 GCA_043762265.1 Chthonomonadaceae bacterium
GGCACGGGCAGAACTGTCAGTCTGCCTAATGTTCCGCACAGAGACTTCGGTCTCAGCGTAGGGACAAGCCCCCAACCTTTAGGTGGGGGTATCTGACTCTGAAGTGTACGAGAATGGCTGGGAAGGAGTGTCCGTTTTCGCAAATAGCGTCGCGACCATTACGACCAGCAAAATAAGGGCCAACCGCTTCTCTGGATTTCGCATTAGGGCAGCGATTGCCGGGATCGATGATTGTGACATCCTGGATAACGCACAGGCCGGTGTGGATGTCGGCGATACCGGTCGCGTAACGATAGATAATAGTCGGATAAACAACAACGCTACCAGGCACTCTGGGCTTTTAACCGCTCGTATGCTTCCACAGGAAAGCATAACCACGTTTCAGACAGCGGTTTACTTGGCTGGGAACAATACTGCTATATAAGGCGTCCATTGCAAGTCACAACGGCATTGAATGCCATTAGAACGCATGCGCAATACGGTAGGAGATCCTGTATGAAGATTACTTCCTTTAGTTTCCTGGCCTTGACGCTCGGAGCTGTTTCCGTGGCCCTGGCCGCTCTCCCTAAATCTCCTCCCCCTCACTCTCCCGCCGATGGGCCACGGAATGTGCGCCATCTTCCCCCACCCCCTACCGGCGATGCCCAGGCCGGCCAAGAGGTGTTCCGATTTGAGACGTTTGGAAACGAAGGTTTCTGGACCGATGCCGTTCGGATGCCCCAGGGAATGAAAAAGGCAAAATTAACGCCTCTGCAGGCTTTGCACGCAGGGGTGAGTGTGGATGTCGATGCCGTTCCTGCCGATATGCTGCAGTCGATCGACGCAGAACTAAAGACAGATCTCTCCCCGGCCCATGCGCCCCTGCTCAACGATCCGCAGACAACTACCAAACTTGTCAATGCCAACGCCATCATCGGAATGGTTGTCAAAGACAGCAACGGCGATGGCAAACTCGATGTCGAACACGGAGATAAGGTAGGCATTGCGTGCGCCCTCTGCCACACTATCACGGATCACTCCGTGTACGCGATGCCTGATGGAGGCACCATCGGGCATCGTCTCGACGGTCTCACCAATCACGCGCTCAACGTGGGCAAACTTCTGGCCATCGCCGCCAATTCACGCGCGCTCTTCTGCACCCTCCAGTTGGAGATGGGCGGTAAGACCATCGGACGCGCTCCCAAAGGCTTGACTGCCAACTCGACTGAAGCCGAAGTGGACGCATATCTGAGCAATCCGAAGTACTATCCCATCGGCACGTTCGACGATTCGCCGGACGGCAATGGAAACTCCGTTCATATTGCGCATTTCTTCCGCCAGGACCTAGCCGCTCCGTATGGAAGTTCGGGGCAGAACGACAAACTGGAGGACTTCAACAACACGGTTTATACCGTTCTCTTCGATCAGACTACGCTGGTCACGCCCGGCGGAAGGAAGTTTCTGAAAGCGCTGGGGGGCGCCTCCGGCGAGAAAATCGCCAACGATTATGCCAAAGTGTTGAAGGCGACAGGAGTAACGGGCTATCCTTACGTGCAGGCAGACAAAAAGGGCAAGCCGGGCGCTCCGCCCACACCGGTCGGACTGCGCGTGGACGAAAAGAAACTGCTGGACCTGAACGCCTATCTCGTCAGTTTGCCTGCGCCGAAGGGGGTGCATACCAACCGAGTCGCCGAGGCGCGCGGGCGGGCACTTTTCCGTGCCAACTGCACCAGTTGTCATAATGTGGATCAAAGCAAGCCGGTGCCGGCTCAGTTGATTGCCATGAAGACGATCTACCCTGGATATCAGCCGATAGTCCTCGCCAAGCGTATGCCGCCGCTGGACCCGATTCAGAACGCGCCGGGAACCTTTGATGACAAGATGATCGTGGTGGATGCCAGCCCTGGCGGCGGCAAACGGGGAGATGCGCTGCCTCTTCTGCTCGATCTGGCCCGCAAGCCTGTGTTTCTGCACGACGACAGCGTCCCGAATCTGGCCTCCCTCCTGGATCCGACACGTGGCGCAAAAGCTCCGCATCCCTTCTATCTGCGCAAAGCTTCGCAGCGCGCCGATATGATCACCTTCCTGAAAGGGCTGGAAATAAAAGGAGAATAGATAGAAGTGCCTGCACAGCCGCTTATGGCACAGGCACCTCAACACATAACGCCTTGCGGTTTCCTGTCCCTATTACCGGCAAGGGCTTTTGGTTATTCTCCAATGGATAGCCGCTATAAGGGGTCTGCTCACGAAACGGAAAATATCGTACGTTTAAGAAACTTTAGCATCTCATCAGTCCCGATGTCAGTCTCTCAGGGATGAGTCTGTCAGGATAGGGTCTATGACCTTCAGGTGGGAGTGTCCAGAAATGCCGAATCGGACCCGAATCTGACGCTTTCACGGCTCCCTTCCTGACGTCGGGTTGGAGTATACTCTAAATGGACACCGATTGAGGGAGCCATTGGGGAGCCTCACCGGTAACATATTGAAGTAAAGGAAGATTTTGCGCCGGCGGGCGATGTGCTAAAACAGCCGTCGTCAAGGCGTTCGAGGATGTTTGAAAGTTCGCCGGACGAAAGACCGATGCCCCCTTAATCCTGACGGTTCCAACCTTTCACAAACGTTTCCGATATTTGCAGGCAATTGCCGCCTTCGTAAAGAATAGTGTTGCTGGAAACTCCGCTCAAATCTGCGCGCACCAGGGGACGATGCTATTCATGAACATTACATCCGACAACGAAGCAAACACGCCGAACGCTCCTTCCGCTTCCTCGTTTTTTATGGTGGGATTGGGAGCCTCGGCAGGCGGCATCCAGGCGCTGCAATCCTTCTTTGAAAACATGCCTGTCGACAGCGGCATGGCCTTTGTCGTCATCATGCACCTGTCCCCGGAGCATGAGAGCCACCTCGCGCAAGTACTTCAAGTGCGGACGTCTATGCCGGTTCTGCAAGTCAACGAACAGACGGTGGTTCAACCTAATCATGTCTATGTCATCCCGCCGAACAAACACTTGGCTCTCCGGGATGGTTACATCGAATTGATCGAGCCGCAGCAAACCAACGGAAAGCGACTTGCCATCGATCTGTTCTTTCGCACTCTAGCGTCTGTGTATGGTCCTCGTGCAATGGCGATCGTGCTTTCCGGTTCCGACGGCGACGGAGCCATCGGCATCAAGCATATTAAAGAGCAAGGCGGAATCACCCTCGCGCAGGAGCCGGGAGAAGCCGAATTCGACAGTATGCCCCGC
>JAYUMV010000477.1:0-5152 GCA_043762265.1 Chthonomonadaceae bacterium
TGATCTTTGCGCCGAAGGACACTTCTAAAACCTATCCGATGATGCTGGAGCGGACTCCGTACAGCGTGCCGTATGGCCCCGACAATTTTCCCGGATCGATCGGGCCGTCTTCCCATTTTGCGGAGAGCGGGTATATCGTCGTGTATCAGGATGTGCGCGGTCGGTATATGTCGGAAGGCGACTACGTGAATATGCGCCCGCAATTGGGAAGCAAGCACGGCAAGACAGACATCGACGAAAGCACCGACACCTACGATACCATCGAATGGCTGATCCATAACGTGCCCCATAACAACGGCAAAGTGGGCATGTGGGGAATCTCGTATCCCGGGTTTTATGCGGCGGTCGGCGCGATTCATGCCCATCCGGCCTTGAAAGCGGTTTCGCCGCAGGCTCCCATCGCCGACTGGTTCCTGGGCGACGACGACCATCACAACGGCGCGTTCTACCTGATGGACAATTTCTCCTGGGATTTCGACTCCGGGTTCGACTGGCCCCGCTCCGGCCCGTCGCGGTCTCAGCCTTCGCCGGGACTACGCTACAACTCCAACGACGGCTATCAGTTCTATCTCGATCTCGGCCCTCTGGCGAACGCGAACGAGCGCTATTTTCACAATGCCGTGCCGTTCTGGAACGAGTTGATGGCGCATGGCACCTACGATGCCTACTGGAAAGCGCGCAACCTGTTGCCCCATATTCGCAACATGAAACCCGCTATGCTGACCGTCGGAGGCTGGTTCGACGCGGAGGATTTCTACGGGCCGCTGCATATCTTCAAGACCATCGAGCGAACAAGCCCGACGACGCCGAACTTCCTGGTGGTCGGTCCATGGCCGCACGGAGGCTGGGCAGGGGGAGATCGAAGCGCCTTCGGCGACATCCCCTTTCGCAGCGCGACCGGAGCGACCTATCGGGACGAGATCGAGTTCCCTTTCTTTAACCACTATCTGAAAGACGAGGGAGAGTGGAAGGAGCCGAAAGCGCGGGTCTTCGCGACCGGCTCCAACGAGTGGCTCTCTTTCGACTCCTGGCCGCCCCGCGATCTGCACACGCAGTCGCTCTACCTGCTGCCGGGACATAGTATCGCATTCTCTCTGCCCCTCGGTTCTGGACTTCCTCTCGCTCCCTCCGACAGCTACATCAGCGACCCTGCCAAGCCGGTTCCCTATATTGCGACCGCCTCGCGAGGCACCCAGCGCGACAGCGCCTACATGATCGCGGATCAGCGCTTTGCTGCGGATCGGCCCGATGTTCTCACTTATAAGACGGAACCCCTGGAGAAGGACATGACCGTTGTCGGGCCGATCACCGCCGAGCTCTTCGTCTCGACGGCAGGCACCGACTCCGACTGGATCGTCAAGGTCATCGATGTCTATCCCTCCGATGCGCCTGAGAGCGAGTCTGCGAATGGCCGGACCAAAATGGCCGACTATCAGATGCTGGTGCGGGCGGATGTGATGCGCGGGAAGTTTCGGAACAGCTTCGAGAAGCCGGAGCCGTTCGTCCCCGGCAAGGTGACGAAGCTGAAGTTCGATCTTCCAGATGTCTGCCACACCTTCCGCAAAGGCCACCGCCTGATGGTGCAGATCCAGAGCAGTTGGTTTCCACTGGTAGACCGCAACCCGCAGACTTTCCTCGACATCGCCAAGGCGACCGCTGCCGACTTCCATGCGGCTAGCCAGAGCGTCTACCATACCCATGGGCAGTTTTCCCGCATCCTCCTGAAAACGCGCTGAGAAGGCGACGGACAGCGGAGGAGAAATGCCTCCGTCTGCCCAATAGAGAAGGAAATCCACAGATCGGGGGCTGGAACGATGGAGTATCGATCTCTCGGACGAACGGGCGCGCAGGTCAGTGCGCTCTGTCTGGGCTGCATGAATTTCGGAGATGGACACAGCGGTACAAGCGAAGAGGACTCGATTCGGATCGTCCATCGCGCTCTGGATGCTGGCATCAATTTTCTCGATACGGCCAATGTCTACGGGCGCGGCGTCAGCGAGACGATTACCGGCAAGGCGCTCGCGGACGGCAAGCGAGCGAAGGTCTTCCTGGCGACCAAGTTCTACAACCGTATGGACGATCATGACCCGAACGCCTGGGGCAGCCATCGATTCCATATCATGAAGGCGGTCGAGGACAGCCTGCGCCGCCTGAATACCGACCATATCGACCTCTATCAGGTTCATCGGCCCAAAGCCTCGATTCCCATCGACGAAACACTGCGCGCGCTCGACGATCTGGTGAAGCAGGGCAAAGTGCGCTATATCGGGACCAGCACGTTCGGATCCTGGCAGCTTGTCGAATCGCTCTGGGTGTCGAAAGAGTTGGGACTGAACCGCTTCGTCTGCGAGCAGCCGCCTTACAATCTTCTCGACCGCCGCATCGAGCGCGAACTGCTGCCTGCCTGTCGTACCTATGGCTTCGGCGTCATCCCCTGGGCTCCCATCGCGGGCGGTCTGCTGACCGGCAAATACCGCCTCGGGCAGGCCCGACCGTCCGGAGTGCGGTATGAGAAGGGCGCGTTCAATAACCGTGACAACGATGCAGCGCTGGCGAAGGTGGAAGAGTATCTGACATTCTGCGCAGAGCGCGGCTACTCGCCGACTCATTTCGCAATGGGCTGGTGCGCGGCGCAGCCGGGAGTGACCAGTCCGATCATCGGGCCACGCACGATGGAGCAGTTGGAAGACTATCTGCACTCGCTCGACCTTAAACCCACGGACGAAGACTTGCAGCGCATCAATCAGATATTCGAACCGGGAACCCATGTGAGCAACTACTATTCCGCCGATTTTGGTCCTAACGCCCGCTGGCAGTAGGGGTGGCTTCGTACTGCGAAGGGGCGATTATGGAGAAGGAGCTTGAGTTTGGAAGGGAATAAGACGGAGAGTAGCGAGGCCCCGCCAGCGTCCCGCGCCTGGATCGGCTACGTTGCGCCGATGGCGGCATTTCTGGGCATCACCGCCCTTGAGGGGTCGATGCCGAAACAGTATGTCTGGATCTATATCGCGAAGGCGATCCTGGTCACCGCACTATTGATCGCGGGGTGGAGAACCTGGAAAAGCGAGGTGCGCTGGAGCGTGCCTATGCTGCTGGTCGGCACGGTAGTCGGACTGATCTGCTTTGCAGGCTGGGTGACGATCGATCCGCTGACGCCCCATTTCAAGTTCCTGGGTACGCGCACCGAGTACAATCCCTTCCATGAGATCGCGGATCCGACGATCCGTACGTTGTTTCTGGCCGTGCGGTTTTATGGGCTTGCGCTTATGGTGCCGGTGATGGAGGAACTTTTCTGGCGATCGTTTCTGCTGCGCTGGATCACCGACCAGGATTTCGAGAAACTGCCCGTGGGCGCCTTCTCCTGGGGCGCATTCGCGCTGGTGGCCGCCGGATTCGCGGTTGCGCATCCGGAGTGGCTGGTCGCCATCCTGTTCGCGTGCGCTATGGCGCTGCTGCTGCGGCAGACCCGCAGTCTCTTCGCGTGCATCGTGGCGCACGGCGTCACCAACCTGGCGCTCGGGATCTTCGTCCTGGTCACACACAACTGGAAATACTGGTAGGCTCAGGTTCCGGTTTTACGGAAATGCGCGACCCGCTTCTTGGTGCGGTGCTGTTCTGCCTCGCACGGCACGATGCTGATCGTTCCGTCCACCTCCAGAACGGCCATCGCCACCTCGTCCAGTTCGCAGATGCTATGGGCGCGCATCGCGGCCATGAGCTGTTCTTCCGTGATATGTTCGCGCTTCATGTGATCTTGCACGAACTCTCCGTCGTTGACTAGAATCGAAGGCGAACCGATCACATGCTTCTCCAAGGTCGGCTTGCGCAGCAGCAGCGCAGTGAGCGCGCGCCCGACGATCAGGAGCGCTGAAGACGAAACGATGCCGACCGTCAAATTGCCGTTGCCGTTCGTCATCGCGTTTTGGACGGCGTTCGCAAGGAGCATGATCAGCGCGAGGTCGAAGAGGTTCATCTGTCCGATCTGGCGTTTGCCCAAAAGTCGCAGTCCGATCACCAGAAAAACGATCACGACTACCGTGCGGGCGGCGATGGCGGCCAGGAAGGCCAAATAGGCAGTAGACATGGTTTTAGAAGCTTCCCCTTCTATAGTCGCAGAGCTCTGAAGTGATGGCGCGTTTTGTGGACCGTGGAGCCCTGTGGCACGACGCTAATCGTCCCGTCCACTTCCAACACGCACATGTGGGCCTGATCGACTTTGTCCATTCCGTGTTCGCGAAGTGCGGCAAGAAGTTGATCGCGGGTGACGCCCTCTCGCCGCATCTGTTCGGCGATAATCTTCCCGTCGTTGACGATCAGCGTCGGCTCGCCGACCATGAACTTCTCCAGTTTGGGCGAGCATTCCATGGCGGCCGCGAAAGCCCGGTTGAAAATGAGCAGCGTAGTCGCCGCGATGATGCCGCCGACGAGCGAATTGTCGGGTCCTACCATGGCGTTCTGCACGGCATTGGCGATCACGATGAGTAGAACCAGATCGTAGATATTCATCTGGCCGAGCTCACGCTTGCCCAGCAGGCGCAGCCCGGCGACCAGAAACAGATAGATGACGCTTGTTTTCGCGGCGATTATCAGGCCGCCCCGCAGGTCGGGGTGAGAAAACACGTCTGCGAACCATTTCATCATTTCGATGCTCCCTGTGTCAGAAGAGGGGACACGCATTCCCGAACGTGTTAAGGAGGATAACTTCTATGCCTTCAGCTTATATGTCCGTCCTTCAGCCCTTGTTGTGGGTGGTGGCACACACGCTGGTGATCTACTTCTTCCTGATCTTTCTTATGCGAACGATCGGGCGGCGCACCCTGGGGCAGTTGTCCGTCGTCGATCTGGTGATCGTCATCGTCATGGGCAGCGCGGTCGAGACCGCGATGGTCAATGGGGACACGTCGCTGCAGGCCGGACTGGCCTGTGCCTGCACCCTGCTAGCGGCGAACCGGACGCTCGCCTTCTTCGTCGTTCGGTCCAGACGTCTGCGCAAACTGGTCGTCGGCAATCCTATGATTCTTGTTCACGACGGCCACTTCCTCGACGATCACCTCCGTCGGGCCGGGCTTACGCAGGACGATGTCATGGAAGCGTTGCGGGAGCGCGAGGAGAACCGGCTGGAAAACATCAAATTCGCGATCCTGGAAGTGGA
>JAYUMV010000478.1:0-13222 GCA_043762265.1 Chthonomonadaceae bacterium
TCGTAGGCGTTCGGAGCGTGGTTCGCAAGAAACCCCTGGACTTCAGCAGGCGTAGGTGGCAGCCCTGTGAGATCGACCGTAACCCGCCGCAGCAGTTCCAGACGACCGGCGGGAGGCGACGGCTTCAACCCGCGCTTTTCGAGGGTCGCGAAGAGAAAGCGGTCGATGGGATTGGAAGAGAGAGAATCGAAGCGGGAATGCGGCACGGCAGGATGCTGCACCGGTTGAAACGACCAGAGCGGTTTGACTACCGGCTTGATCTGGACCAGTGGCTCTTGTGAGTACGACGCCCCTGTGGCAATCCAGCGGCGCAGCACGCCGACTTCCGCCTCGGGCAGGCGACTGTCCGGGGGCATTTTGCCTGCGCCGATCTGCTGCATCATACGGCTGTCGCCAGCGTTCTGAGGCACAAAAGCGCGGCTTTGGAGCGCCGTGCTCCGTGTCGACAGATCAAGGCCACCGGCCTTCTTCACCGGATTATGGCAGGAGAGACAACGCAGGCTGAGCACAGAAGCGGCCTTTTTCCGAAGCGCCGCATCGTCTCCCTTCGGCGGCGGATCTCCGGTAGCCGTCGTTGCCGCCAGCGCCGCCAATGGCGCCGCAAACAGCAGCGCAGCGAACGTTGTTCGTACGGCTTTCCTGTTCATTTCGCACTCTCCTTGCTTCTTATCTCAACCGGTTACGGTTTTGCGACCGCCGAAGTCGTCGCCAGGAGCGCCGTAAAGGGGGAAGCCTTGAGCGCTTTCAGTCCGGTCACGACCATCTCCGCATTGAGTTCAGCCCCAGCGGCGTTCGTGTGGGTATGTTCGTCACCGAAGAGGGTTTCGACTTTCTCTTTCCCCATCTCCTCATAACGCTTCGCGATGAGATCGTTGAGGTCGATAAACGCGACCTCTTCCTGCTTCGCCGCCTCCATCGCCCATTTGCCATAGTCCCCGGAGCTGCGCGCGATGGTCTTGTCATCTTTCCAGATCTTACGCGGAACAGGCGAAAGCACGATTGAAGTCGCGCCTTTCGACTTCGCATCATGGATATAACGGCGCAGATACCAGCCGTAGCTATGGACGATCTCCTTCACACCGGAGGTCGGATTGATGGTCTCTTGTGTCTCGTCACCGTTGCCTTTGATCGAGGCCCTTCCCTTCGGATCCTGCAACGAGCCGCCATCGTTATGCCCGAACTGCATCAGCACATAGTCGCCGGGTTTCAGTTCCGCAAGCACCTTGTCCCACAACCCTTCGGTCAGAAAGGTCCGACTGCTCCGTCCCCCCAACGCTCTGTTGATCACTTTGAGCTTCGCGGCGTCGAAATGTTGCGCCAGTGGATCGCCCCAGCCGAGCTGTCCTTTGGTATGGTTTCGGACCGTTGAGTCGCCGATCAGAAACAACGACGGCGTCTTGGCGTCCGCAGGCGTCTGCGCCCGCCCCAGAGCCGGAATCATCAGCGCGACAACAGTGCAGAGCAGAAAAAATGACTTCATCCTTCGTGGACCTCCAATGTAGGTTTATTACGGGTCTATTTCATCTGAGTTGGTACAAAGCCGCACAAAGCCGCCGGGCTAAAGCCCTCCGCTAGAGGCCTCCGGCCTAAGGCCCGCTGAAGCGGGCACATTCCTTTGCCGAAAACAGGCTAAGTCTGAGTTTCAGGTTACTTCGTGCGAAGCACGATCCGGCGAAGCCGCATAGCGAGGGATAACATCCCTTGATTCTGTCAAGTTGACCTCCACCTCAGATGAAATTGAGCCGCTCCTTACGTCACGGATGCTTGATTTCTATCGGTTGCAGAGTCACCGGACCTAACAATCCACAATCGGTCAGAGGCCATTCTGCGGCGTTGAAAGGCTTATAGTCGATCGTGACGAAATTGATGTCTTTGAATATTTTCCAATCTATGCCGCGTCGGTCCAGATCGCGAATTCGGTTAGCGGCGACACCGGTCACTTCGATCTCCAAGAGATTGTCGCCTGCTTTCAGATGATCCACACAAATTTGAAAAGGCGCCGCCAGTAAGACACTCACGATATTGCCATTCACACGCACCCTGGCGCTCTGACAGACGTTGCCGAGGTTGAGAAGCGCCTGTTGGGTGCCAGGTGGCGCTTGGAAACGGGTCGTGTACCGCGCCGTCCCTGCAAACCTCTCTGCCAGTGGCCCACCCAGTTTGGTCCACGAGGCGAGCGTAGCCGTCTGCAAGGAAGGAGGCATCTCAGGTCCACCCTCGATAAAGTCAATTTGCCATGGCCCGGAGAGTTCCCGCGCAGAACCTGCATTCTGCCGGTAGTTCCAGCCTGGAAGAGATTTGTCCTGCGGGCTTGTCGAGCGTACAAAGACCGATTCACCCGGCGCTAATTGGAGATACGCTTCCGTCGCCGCGCCTGCCTGCGTTTGTGTGGCGGCTCGACCCACCTTTCCCGTCATGGGATCCATCAACAGTGCGTTCGCCGTCAGCGATGCGAACGGCACCCACTGATCGATCGCATGATTGCCCTGGTTGACCAAGAAGTAGAACGCACCGTGCGCGTCCGTTCTGCGCATAAAAGCGATACCGGCAGTCTCTACCGAACTCTCCCGTAGCACACCGGTATGTTCCAGTAACTTCCTCAGATCATTTCCGATCCGAATCTCCCCGCGCCCGAAATGGAAGCGTTTGGGATCAAGGGAGGCACGGGAGCGGGATTCCAGGGGACTTCGCTCCAAGGAGGCGGTGAGCGTCTTGAAACGCTCTCGCCGTTTCGCCAGATCGCCCCAGCCCGGAACGTCTTTCGGGAAGGCGTCCTGAAACAGGATCGTCGCGCCTGCGTGAGCAAGATCCGCGAGGCGCTGTAGTGTTTCGAGCGGCATAAAGCGACAGGGCGGCACGAGCACGACTCGATAACTCCCGCCAGGCAAGGTGATCCTGCCCTCGGCATCCGTGTGCGCAAGTGCGAGCTGGCGGTCCGAAATATAGTCCACAGCGTAGCCGTGCTCCAAGAGTGTCTGCCCGGTCCGGCCAAATGGCTCCTTCTCAAACCATTCGCGTTTGTGAACGGTGAGCTGCTGGACGAGTTGCTTTGCGTCGCCCTGCCACACATCGCGCTCCGGCCAGTAGAGCAGAATGTCGTTGTCTGGCTTTCCGGACTGCAGCATCGATTGGCACCGGGTAATGTAGGCGTTGAGGGTCGGAACATCGCGCCAGATCGGGTTCGAGGGGTTCATCTCCAGCGAGGCATAGAAGAGCCACCCCGGCCAAGCAGCATCGGACGGGGAGTAGGCGATCCCCTGGTAGACGATGTGATTGATACCTGCGCAGAAAAGCATATCGGTTTCTGTCTTCACCTCCGCCAGCGTTTCGGTGAAATGTTCGGCGATCCATGTTCCGGTCTCCGAACTGACCAGCGGCTTGGCCGCGACATGGGCGGCAGAGGAGGCGAACATCGACATGAGGGGCGCACGGTCGGCTCCGAACACCTCGGTTTCCGGAATATCGGCGGCCGCATAGAGGTCGAGTAGGTTCCCAGGCGAGCCATGCGCCTGGTTGCGCGCGAGTTGCCCGTGCCGATGCGCCTGCTCCACCCAGGGTGAGACCACCCGATCGAGCAGCAGTTCGCCCAGTACATGGCGATAGTCGTTCCGCACGCGCTCCCCTTCGTCTGCTTTGCCTTTGCCCAGGAAGGCAGGAAGATGGTCCTCCAGGGCGTAGCCGCAGCGGGCGCGAAACTCGGAAAGAAGCGTGTCCGTCCAGTTGCCTTCGTACTCGTAGGAGTCGTGGAACTGTGCGCGGATGGCATGGGGCGGCAACTGCGCGAACAGCGCCTCGAACGGCTTCAGGCCAGCCTCCAGCGAAGGCTGCGAGAACGGATTGATCGCATTCCCCGCGCCGCCCGGTCCTGGACGCTTGACTTTACTGCCGGAAAACTTTTGAGACACCGTGTAGACGGTCCAGTCGCCGGGAGGAGACAGCCAGTCCAGAATGCCGGTGTCAGAAGTAATCTTGTCGGTGAGGGAGAGGAGGGAGCGGTTTGGGCCATACGCTACGATAGCCTGCGGGCGGGCGGTAGGGAACGCGAGATGCAGCGGCTCTCCTCCCGTGACTGCGTGCGTTTCGATGACGACGTTGGCGCTCGCAAGCGCCGTAGGAACGCTCGGGCCGCCGATCCGCCAGCCCGAGCCGGGCGGAAGATCGACGGCCATGTCGAGACGCTGCGCTTCCGAGCAGGTATGTTTCAGCATCTCCACCCATTCGGCAGAGAGGTAGGGAATCTCGCGTGCATCCTGGCCTTTGACGCCGTAGATGGGGGTCACTTCGACTCCCCCGATACCGGCCTGTCGGTAGGTCTCTAACAGCCGCGTCAGATTCGGTTTATCGACGGCGCTTCCGAGCCACCACCAGCGCGTCCAGGGACGCATGGTCGAGGTCACGGTCGGCCACCCGAAAGCGCGCGGGGCTTCTGCTGCGTCGCGCCCTTGGGCCTCCGCAGTGACGATCCCGCCCGCAAGCATAGCCATCACTACCGCTATCCCCCATACTGCTGCCTGTGGTGTCGCCATACCGATGGAGCCCGCCCCTTCTCATGGTCGCGGCAAAGTGCGACTTACTGGCTGCCGACGCCATGAACACGCATCTTCATCGTGTAGACGCTTTTGCTCGCCGTAATGAACAGAGTGTGCCGATCTTTGCCACCGAAACAGATATTGGCCGTCCAGTCCTCCGCAATCGGGATCAGTTCGATCTGTTTGCCCGTCTTGTCGAAGATCGTGACACCTGGCTTCCCGGTCAGGTAGACATCGCCTTCGTTGTCGATGGTCATGCCGTCGGAGCCTAGTTCACAAAACAGTCGCTTGCTCGAAAGCGTCCCATCTGCCTGAATATCGTAGGCATAGGTCTTGTTGGCGTCGATGTCCGCGACATAGAGCGTTTTGCCGTCGGGGGTCCCGATGATACCGTTCGGCTGCTGCATATCACTGACCACACGCGTCAGGGTTTTGTGGTCGGGTCCCATATAGTAGACGCCGTGGACATCCTGCTCTATGGGGCCACGCTTCCAGTAGTCGCGCTTGTAGAACGGGTCTGTGAAGTAGATCCCACCGTCCGGACGCAGCCAGACATCGTTGGGACCGTTCAGCAGTTTGTGCTCGTAGTCTTTGATCACCACGGTCGCCTTGCCCTTAGGGGTGATCTTCCACATCTCGTTCTTCTCATCGGCGCAGGCCCACAGGTTCCCCTGACTGTCGAAGCAGAGTCCGTTCGAACGTCCGGCAGGCTTCATGAATGTCGAGATCTTGCCGTCGGCCGCGCTCCATTTCATGATGCGGTCGTTCGGCTGATCGGTGAAGTAGATGTCACCCTTCTTGTCGGAAGCGGGGCCCTCGGTAAATTCGAAGCCTCCCGACACTTTTTCCAGTTTCGCTCCGGTCGCGAAGATCGATTTTCCGCCCGACTGTGCATTGCCCACTACGACACCTCCGATACCCATACAGACCGCCGCCAATGCCACCCATGCCGTTTTCATAAGCTATCCTTGTCCCTTCCAAGCTTCATCGCTATGCCCGTGCCCCGTGGGGTTTTGCAGCAGTATACCCGAACTCATCGACCTGCCTCCATAGGCGCTAAATACGCGCTCCTGGAGGCAGGCCTTCGAGAGGTTATGAGAGGTTTCTCTGTACGCTGCCTATTTTCCGACGGAGAGGATGGAGAACGAACCGAGGACCATGGGTCCGCGCCGTGGCCTGCCGTTCGCGGGGGCAGCATTTGCCGAAACTCCGTATTCTGCCGCAATCAGGAGCACTTTGCCCGTCTTGCTATCGAGCGTCAGCGTCTTCGCACCGGGCATCGTCTTGACGTTCTGCTCGACCGCAAATTTCGTCGGACTGGTCTCTTTGATGACAGTCAGCGTGCCGTCGCCCTGGGAACTGAAACACTCCCCCGTTTTCGCGTTGAACGTTGCGCCGTCGCAGCCTTGTCCGATCGGCAGGTCAGCGAGGTATTTGCCATCGTTGGCGTCCAGCATGACCATTACCTGCGGCTCGCGGCACGCGACAAACAGCACATGGTGCTTCGCATCGAGCGCCAGACCGGCATTGCCGCCGCCTTTGCCGTTCAGGCTATAGGTTGCGGACACTTTCATCGTCTTCGCGTCCACAACGGCGACGGTGCCTTTGTCTTCGATATCGACGTAAATGTGGCCCTTTTCGTCTGTCGCCGCCTGCTCGGGAGCCCCGCCCAGATCGATGGTGCCCATCACCGCACCGTCTTTTGCATCGAGGACGGTCACATTGGGAGCGGTGTGGCTGAATATATAGACGCGATGGTTAAAGGGGTCGGCCAGGATGCCGTCCGGCCTGCCTTCCACCGGTATCGTTTTGATGAGCGCCATCGTCTTGGTGTCCCACATCGCGACCGGACTGCTGGAAGCGAATCCATGGTGCGACATCGTGTCCGCCGCCGCACCGCGCGCATTGATCATCGGGATCTCGCCCGCAGGCTCCAGGGTGTCGAGGTTAAACGCCGACACACGAGCCATCGGGCCACCTCGGGCGACATACAGTTTCCGACCGTCGGAATCGGCATAGACGTAGTCGAACCCGCCGTCCCCGCCGACTTTGGCAGTTTTCAAGATATGGTAGGGGCCCTCGCCCGCAGGCTGCTGGGCGAAGCTTGTCGCTGCGACAATCGTGAGACCGATTGTCAGTAAAGAGAGAAATCGTCGCATGGTAAAGTATCTCCGTCCGTTCATCGCGTGTGCCCGACTGTGTGGCAGTAGGCAGAAGGGAATCAGTGCATTCTTAACCCATTCGGGTGCCTATAGCAGTTCCTTGCTGCGCCATAAAACACCTTCCCGCGCCTATCCGGCAACCATTAGAATATTCACAGAAACGAACGTCGATCTACCTCTTCGATTTGCGCGATTTTCCTTTCGATAAGTCAGTCGTGGAGAAGCCATGTCAATTTGTTCGCGAGCGATCTGCCGCGCGGTTTCGCACAGAGCGGACGCATTCTTTCGTCAGGGAGTAAGGGGCGGGGGTAAGTGCGTCGGGGTTCCGATCAAGAGGTGGGGAGGAGAGCAGATACCCCCTCCTCCCCTGTGGATCAGAGTTTGAAGCGAGCTTGGAGGGCAAGCAGCGGCTGGGATCCATCGATGAGATGAACTGTCATCTCTACGCTCGTCGTAGATGTGATCTCGGTCCCGAGAAAGAACTTACCCCCGAAATGACTTTGATACCCATAGTTGGTCCCAAACAGAATTGAGTGACCGCTTACATCCTAAATTCTACCGTCCTCGTTCCTTTTGCGCATGGGCCAAACGGCCTATTTCTCTATAAGATTCACTTTATAGGGCGAAGGAACGCTCACGAGTTGCCGTTGAAACGGTCCACGCTTTTGGCGTGGACCGTTTCAGTATTCTTCTGTGCCCAATGGCCAACCTACCTCACAGCCACTACGGCACATCGTAGCGCTTTACTGTGACTGTACCGCCCAGAACCTCCCCGATTTGCCCCTGAAACACCTTCATATGGTCTGAGTTGTTGTGATAGTCCACCGCCTCCTGTGAAGCCCACTCCTCATAAACAAAAAAGGTATTGGGATCGTCCAGCGGGGCAAAAAACGTGTAGGCGACGACCCCAGGCTCCTTGTGCGTCTCGGCTTGCATATGCAGCACGATCGCGACTGCCTTCTCGCGAAGCTCCGGTTTAATCGGCAGCGTAACGGCTAGAATGACCACGTCTGTTCTCCTTCGCGCCTCCTATCGAGGCAATCGTCCCAGAGTTCCATGCCACCGATCACTTCTCCTGCTTGTCTATTTTCAAATCGCAAATCCGTATTATCCTATGGCCGTTGCTCCGCAAAGATGCCGGACTATGTCTGAACTCCTCCCATTATGCGGCCGTGTACTCGAACCAGTCGAAGTCTGCGCGGCTCCGGCAAACTCGCCCGTTTCCAGTGCTGTAGAGGCCGATAAAGATTCCTGTCCAGGTGCCTGCGACTTCTGCCGTAAGGAGTTGAGTCAGGCCCGTTCCCACCGGTGTCCACACTGCATCGTCTACCGAGCGAAAGGAGAAGGTATAGAACGCCGGACTGCCTTCGATCCGCAGTTCCAGGGGGCCATCGGGGACGGAGATCGGTTCGGACTCCTGCGTCATGTCTCCAACCATCTTGCGTAAGTTTACTACCCGCCGCCCACCACGCCAGGTAATGCGCAGATCATACCGATACGTTAGCGCCTGAAACGCGCTCAATCCCGCTTCCTCGTTCTCCTGGAGGGGGTCGAAAGAGAGAGAGGTCTTTGCCGTGAAATCCAGGTCTTGCTGCCGTAATCCGACGAACGCGGAGCCTGTCGAATCGAAGCCTGCCTGCCCCAGCAACCGCAAAAATCCGGGTCGGGCGTGCAGGCTGAACACTCCCTCTCTAGGCACGGCCAGTTGGGTCCATTCCAGCCCGAGCGTTTCCGCATCGAAATCGTCGCGATCGGGCTCCGGATTCCAGGGATGGGGCGGTGGAACCGGAGCATCGAGGGACAGTTGATGCATCGCCTGGTGATCGAAGACCGGCCAGCCCTCGACCCACGCGACCCGCGCCAGAAAGGTCTCGCGCCCCAAAACGGTAAGGGCATCGTAGGAGGCGTGGCGCGTGCCGAGAAAGACGGCCCACCAGGTTCCGTCGGTCGCCTCGACCAGATCGGCATGTCCGACGCTGCGCACCGTATGCCCCCAGGCTTCGTGCTGTGCGAGGACCGGATTGTGAGGACAGGGCTCGAACGGTCCCCAGGGGCTCCGGCTTCTCCCAATTGTCCCCATGTGCAGAAAGCGCGATCCGCCCTCCGCCAACAGAAGATAGTACCACTCGCCGATATGATAGACGTGTGGGGCTTCGGCATCATCGGAGACCATCCCTACGCCGAGCGAACGGTACTCTGATAGAAGTTTACCGGTCGTAATGTCGATTTCTGCCTGCACGATGTCCCTTTTCTGGAAACTGCCGCGCCGACAGTAGTAGACTTTGCCGTCGGTATCGAACAGCAGGCTCGGATCGAAGACGTCCTGATCCACGAAGAGCGGATCCGACCACGGCCCGGCAGGATCGGTCGCGGTCACATAGAAGTTGCCGCCTCCATGCACATTCGTCGTCATCATGTAGAACGTGCCGTCGTGGTAGCGCAAGGTAGGTGCAAAGATCATCGGTCCGCCAGCGGATGTCTTCTCCGGCTGAAAGTGTTCCGGCCGCGTCAGACAATGGCCGATCAGCCGCCAATGCACAAGATCCTTGCTCTGGTAGATCGGTATTCCGGGATAGTAGCCCATGGTGCTGGTGGCGAGATAGTAGTCTTCGCCCGCACGACAGATCGTCGGATCTGGGTTCATTCCACGAATAATGGGGTTCGAATAGGACAATCGACCTCTCCCTTACGGCGATAGTATGGTTAGAAACAGTATACGCCACATAGCGTCCAATCCACTGCGCCCTTTCGGAAGGTATTCGCTACCTGCATCGAGAAATGGATGGCGAAGAGTTTAGCACGTCTTGCCAGAGACACTTGGGGAGAAATAGAATGACACAGGTTTCGACGTCGTTGCCGACCCTCGATACGGACTATGCGCTCACTGCCGACCAGATCGCCGCCTTTCAGAAGAGCGGGCATATCATGCTGCCCGGCGTCTGTTCGACGGAGGAGATCGCCGCCTATCGCCCGGTCTTGAATGCCGCCACGGATCGCTACCGCACGGAGTCTCGCCCGATGGAAGAGCGCGACACCTACGGCAAGGCCTTCTTGCAGATCATGAATCTGTGGGTGCGGGATGAGGAGGTGCGGAAGTACACGCTCGCCCGTCGATTCGCCAAGATCGCCGCCGACCTGATGCAGGCGGAGGGCACACGCCTCTACCACGATCAGGCGCTGTATAAAGAGCCGCAGGGAGGACCTACCCCCTGGCATCAGGATCAGTACTACTGGCCCCTCGAAACGCAGGGAATACAGGCAGTGACGATGTGGATGCCGCTCGTCGATGTCTCCATCGACATGGGCGCGTTGACATTCGCGTCGGGTTCCCAGCAAGACGGATTCATCGGGCAACTGGAGATCTCGGACAGGTCGGAAGAGGTGCTCGCGAACTTTGTGGCCCAAAAAGGCTACAACGTCCATAAGGAGGTCATGCGGGCAGGAGATGCGACGTTCCATGCCGGGTGGACGCTGCACTGCGCCCCCGGCAACTCCAGCGACACCATGCGCGAGGTGATGACGGTGATCTATTTCGCGGACGGCATTCGAATTCTGACTCCCGACAACCCGCACCGTCAGAACGACCTCGACGGCTGGCTGCCGGGCCTGAAACCGGGCAACCTGGCTGCAAGCGAACTCAATCCCCTTGTCTACCACCGCTAGGCCATCGGTTTTTATCGAAAGAGCCTAACTTCGGTTCAGGCGACAGAACCGACGTGAATGGCGGCGACGGCAACCCTGCCTTCTGCGCACAATATCCCGATTCCGCCGCTGGTGAGCGGGTCTTCGGCATCCTCTTCGTCGAAAAGCATCTCGCCATCCCGTTCGGCGCGGATGCGATTGCCTTCGACTTGAAGGCAGAGTTCGACCTCCTTGCCCGGAATCCAGTCCATGGGACTGCTGGCCAAAACGGTCTCTTCGTTCAACATCTTACACAGGGTAATGCGATTTTCGCGGGTGATCGTGAGAGCGTAGTAGCGCTTCAGCCCCTGAACGCGTGCTGCCAGCCCAAAAGAGGCGACCATGTGCGGGCGCAAGGAGGCGGTGACGCGATAGTCGGTCCACTCTCGGGTGCCCTGCATGACCATTCCTACGCCTTCGTCCTGGATGAGGCGAAAAGGATCGCCGTGCGTCTCGAAATGATCGACGGCGTCCACCCAGGCACGCTTCCACAGGGTGCCTTTGGTGTGGCCGAGAATGGCGTCTGGAGGGCCGTCCCAGGTCAGGAAATCGAGATAGAGTGCACCGTCGGCGCGGGTTGTCGAGCAGATCTCCACCCCGACTTCGGCAATCGGGTACCCCCCGTTTTCCGGGAGATGCCAGCGGAATTCGTGCGCGTCTCCCGGCTCCATCGCTCGCTCGGCTCCGTAAGAGAGGGTCAGTCGGTCGTGTTCGTCGTAGGTTTTGATGTAGAGCCGACAATCGACGGCCCGTTTGTTCGCGGAATCGGCAGCGATTCCCGCCCGTATCGTCTGGCCGGGATAGAGCGTCGGTGAGCAGACCAGGGAGTAGCCGCCTTTGTTAGCATCGGTGGGCGGCAGGAAGGTGGGCGTCCCGACACGCGCCGGTCGTCCGGTGGAGATCTGCCGGTAGCGCAAAGCCAGGCTATGATCCCCGCGTCGGCTATGATCGCGCACATTCTCCACCTGAACCGTGCCCCGTGTCTGCGGGCTGTCGTCCGGGACAAAGCCCTGCACGGAGCCGGGGAGTTCGAAATGGAACCGCGCGCCTCCTTTGGGCGGTTCGGGCTCCTGCCCGTTCAGCGCGCGGGCCGCATGGACAATATGATAGGTTTCGGCGACCGCGTCGGTGATTCCACGCCCGCCGTCGGCGGTCGGCAGGTACATCCGATCTGCAATGGGGCCGCGCCAGTCCGGGCCGTTCTCGATACCGCTCAGACCATTGCGAATGCCCAGAATACAGCCGACGTTCCCGGAGTTGCAGTCGGTATCCCAGCCGCAGGTGTTGACGATGGCCAACGATTTCGAGAAGTCGCCGTCGCCGTGCAGCAGGGCATGAATGATGAGGCCATGGTTGGGGACCATGTGGCAGCCGCCGCCGTACTTCTGGTAGCCGTATTTCTGCGCGATCTGCGTTCGGGTCTTATGCCAGTCCTTTTCGGCGCTGTGCCACTCGCGAATGTCGGCGATCATGCGGGCGATGATCGAATCGTTCGGGATGAACTCCAGGGCGGTATCGAGCAGTTTCTGGATGTCGCGCTCCACAAAGGCGGCGGCCTCGATGGCAGCCACGATCTGCGCTCCGTAGATCGCCTCGCCGTCGTGGCTGACGCTGGCAGCGCGGCGGGCGAGGTCGGCAGCGAACGCGGGATCTCCCGGCGCGACCATGCCCCACCCATCGATGAAGATCTGCGCCCCGATCTGCTCGGCGACCACTCTACCGTTCGTGACGATGGAGCCGGAGAAGGGCGCGGCGATGCCGTGTTTCAAGCGCAGATAGGCGGTATGTTCGGTGGAGGTGCCCATGCCGCCCCACCAGAGCACGGTGCGCTTTTCGATCAGGTAGTTGAGCCAGGTCTGGCCGATCTGAGCGGGGGTGAGGTTGCGGCTATAGCCGTTGTCGGCCAGAGCGCGAAAGAAGGTGAAGGCGCCGGAGATGTCGTCATCCGTCACGAGCAGCGGTGTGCCGAGGCGTTCATGCACGTAATAGGTGATCTCTCCCAGCTCCGCCATGATCTTCTCATAGCTCCAGCCTTCGAAAGGTCGCCCCAGATAGACCCCGATAATTTTGCCGAGAACGCCTGCATAGACACGTTCGGTGTAGTCCGTCGGAAACGCCATCGTCCTGCCTCCTCTACCGATTGCTCTCTGTTATCCGCAATGTTCCCCTCCCCTTTCGACGGCTCGCTGCGCGACTCCTGCTTCCCTGCCAATCCCCATTGACCCCGAATTGGAGCAGGAGCCAGGCTCCCTGGCGGAGAACGGTAAATGAGAGCGGATGCCGTTGCGAGAACGCGATAATGAGTTAACGCTGCGGCATGAGCCCGCTCTGGGAGAAGAGATGAAAAAGATCGAATGTGTGATCCGACCGATCAAGATCGATGAAGTGAAAGCGGCGCTGGAGTCCATCGGGATCGTCGGTATGACGGTGGCGGATGTGCGCGGCTATGGCAAACAGCGCGGACGCACGGAGAAGTATCGGGGCAACACCTATGTCGTCAATCTGCTGCCTAAAGTGAAGATCGAGATCGTCGTCCCCGACGACCGCGCAGAAGAAGTTGTCGAAATCGCGCTGGAAGCGGCGCAGACAGGAGAAGTAGGCGACGGCAAGATCTTCGTCTCCCACGTCGAACAAGCCGTCCGCATCCGCACCGGCGAACGCGGCGATGCCGCTGTGACCTGAGAAGCATAGAATGCGCCGTTCCTAACCTAACTGTCAAACCGCGTGAGAAAGTGAACTACTAGACCGCTTCAAGAATTGAACCACTCCCAGCCAACAACCGCACAGGCGGGTTCCTCCTTCTGCACAGATGCAGAAGCATAGACGCCGATTGTGCGGTTGTTGGCTGGG
>JAYUMV010000479.1:0-5766 GCA_043762265.1 Chthonomonadaceae bacterium
TTGTCGCTGCTGGCGGAGGCCAGCAGCGTGCCATCCGGGGAGAGCGCCAGACTATTGATAGGGCCGGTGTGGCCGATCAACGCGCCCTGGCTGACGCCGTCCTGCGCCCGAAAGATCTTAAGCGTGTTATCGTTGTTACCGACGATGAGGTTGCCGCCGGAGGTCCAGACGAGGCTAAGGCCCAGGGGGCTGTTGGGGATACTCAATACTAGAGCGCCCGTAGAGACGCGCCAGATGCGGATCACCGAATCGTTACCGACATTAGCGACCATGGAGCCGTCGGGCGAGTAGGTGACAGCCTCCATCGGCTGGTTGCCGGCGTTCAGGGTGCGAAGCAGAATGCCGGTGTTGAAGTCGTAGATTTTGGTGGTGGTGTCGTAGCTAGCGGTGGCGACGGTGTCGTGCGTCGGGCTGATGACGGCGTTGTAGACCGTGCCCGTATGCTCGACAGGCAGGACGCCAATTGGGTTACCGGAAGCGCCGCCGTAGATCTGGGTCGCTCCATTGTCGGGCGCAAGGTAGATCTTGGTGCCGTCCGGGGAGAAGCCGCTGCAGGTGAACCAGACTTTGGTATCGAAGGTGTTGATAAGTCCACCGTCGGAGAGGCGCCAGAGGCGCAGTTTGTTGTCGAATCCGCCGCCCGCGACGATGCTGCTGTTGGGGGAGATACAGATCGTATTCACGACGCCGAAAGGTTCCGCATGGGTGAAGCGCAGCGCGCCGGTAGCGGCATTCCAGACTTTCACGGTCGCATCGTCGCTGCTGGTGCAGACCGTGGTATTATCGGCCGAGAAGGCGACGCACTCCACGAAGTTCGTGTGTCCGGTCAGAAGTCGCAGTTGCGTTCCGGTGGAGACTTGCCAGATGCGCGCGCTGTTGTCCCAACTGCCTGAGACGAGTTTCGTACTGTCTCCGGAGAAGGAGATGCTGGTGATCTTGCCGGTGTGCCCGGTCAGGATCGAGACAAAACTCATATCGGCGGCGTTATAGACATGGATCGTGTTGTCGCCGAAGGTGGCGGCGACTTTGGTGCCGTCGGGCGACCAGGCGACCGCGTCCACCCAGCCGTTGGCGGCGATGCTCTGGAGCGGGGTGCCGGTCGCGAGTTCTGAGATCTTGATGGTCGAGTCCATGCCGCCGGTGATGGCTTTGGTTCCATCCGGAGAGAGGGCGATCGAAGAGACCTGGGCCGTATGGCTGGAGCCGGTGACGGTCACGACCCCATCGGACAGGCGATGAATTTTGAACGTGCCTTCCGCGCCGCAGGTCGCCATCATGGTGCCGTCTGCGGAGAGCACTAACTGCTTCAGTTGGGTATGCCCGCCCCGGATCCACTGCACGAGGGGCCGTGTCTGCGCCCGCGCAAAGGGCGCAGAGAGCATCAACAGAATCGCAAGGAGTCCAAGCAGAAAAGAAAAAGTGCTTTGAAGTGGGTCTCGGACGAGACGTGCGCAAGAGGGCTCATCCGGGCGCAGTCGCAGGATCATTCGCTTGCATCCTTTCGCACCGTCGTGGTGCAGGTCGGCGCACGCTGCTCCCTCTTCGGGCTGGGCGCGTGCAGGGCAGGGGTTGCTCCCGCCATATTCGTCTACTTCTGTAGACATGGACGACAGCAGTAGACAGAAAGTTTCGCGCGGAGCAGAAATTTGTCGGTCTGGAATTGTTGCGGCAAGGTGGCGAACAGGTCTGGGCGAGGGGAACGATGACATAGCCTTGCTTGCAGTCGCTATCATACCACACTCCCGGTAGATTTGCAAAGCAATTTTTGTAGATTATCCGCGCAACTTGCAAATCGTTTATGTCTGTCCGTCGGTGAAGGAGGTATCGAAGAACTGCACAACGGCCGAATGGTAGACGAGGCGCAACGAAATATCAGGGACGGGAAACGGCAGCGTTTTTCGCCCCCGAAGTTCCCGCCACCTTTTCCACATGAAAGGAGGCGAGGATTGCCTGCATCTCCCGGTCTGCTTGAGTGCTGTATTCGGGTTCTGCGGCGATAAACACAAGGTAGGTGGTGACCTGATTCGGCGGACAGACGAGCAGAGTCGTCACATGCGCGTTTTTGCCGTTCGGACCAATCGCCTCCATTGTAGCCATCGTGGCCGGACAGCCATCCAGTCGAAAATGTTTCGCGGTGAGGGCTTTGATCCCTGCCGATATTGCTCCGCTCTCGGGTTCTGGATACCCAGCTTCCATTTTGATGAAATTAGGCATCTCCTCCGAAGTGGCTATTCCCAGATCGAGTTCCGGTCGCCCGTTGAAGAGGGTCCCGTTCGTGGGCGGCTGATGAAAGAGGTGGACAGAGATCCATTCCTGGATGGGATTCGGGGCGCTGAAATAGGTGGAACTTCTCTCGGATGCCTGCGCGAGTTTCCAGTTGGTCGAGAGGGTACAGCGGTATCGGTATCCCGCCGTGACGTTACTAACAAACCCTTTTCTCTCCTGCATCTTGCCAAGAAGAACGCAGCACACGACTACACCCATCACTATCAGAATGGCGACAAGAACAGCAGCAGTTTTCCACTTGCTTCGGCGGAGAGATATTGTTCTTGGAGCGTTGCCTATGGAAACGCTCTCAGAGATTTCGGGTTCCATACGATCCCCTTGGGAACGTTGCAGGAAGGCGAGTGGTCAGGCCTGGCCGGTCCAGTCGGGGCGGGCGATGGCGTGCCATTGGGCGCGGATTGCGGCGTACTCTTCGGCAGGAAGGGAGCCGCGACGAGCGAGATCGGCGTTGCTGCGCCAGCGGTCCGGGTTGGCGGTGCCGACGATGGCGGTATGGACGCCGGGCGAAGAGAGCGTGAAGCGCAGGGCGGTCGCAATCGACTCATTGAGGTCCCCATGTAGGAAAGCGTAGTCGAGTTCTTGCAGGCGGTCCCAGTAGGTGTGGACATAGCTGTTATCGGGTTTGCTGCCGGTGCGCCATGCGGCGTTGGCGATGGGACGCTTGGCGATGACGCCGATATCGTGCTTGACCGCTTCCGGCAGGGTGAGATCGATGCACTCCTGATCGGCGATGCTAACAGAAGTTTGCAGCGTGTCGAATGCGCCGCACTGTACCGCGTAGAGGGCCGCTTTGCTATCGCCGCTATAGCCCATGAAGCGGATTTTGCCGGCATCACGCGCCTTTTGCAGGACCGCGATGACGTCGCCCTGGCGCAATTTCTCTTCGGAGCAGGTGTGCAACTGCATCAGATCGATATGATCTGTCTGGAGGCGCTGCAGGCTGCGTTCGATGCTCTGCTCCAGCAGTTTCGGATCCCAGTCTGGCAGATCGATGCCGGAGGCGTGACCGCACTTGGAGAAGAGGTAGAAATCGTCGCGCCGCCCTGCGACTGCATTCCCGATCAACTCCTCGCTGGCACCGTAACATTCCGCCGTGTCAATGAGGTTGAGGCCGGCGTCGAGGGCACTGTTGAGCAGTTGCGTCACGGTCGCCTGCTCCGCGCTCTGAAACCCGACCTCCGCGCCGCCGAAGCCCAGCACGGTCACTTCCAATCCTGTCTTGCCCAGTCTGCGTTTTTCCATCATTTCGGTCCCTTCTTGTGGTCTTGCTATGGCGTGGAAGGCGTCTCTTTCGGGGGATGAAGATCCCGATTCAAGCGTGCTTTCATGTCGTTGAGATTTGGGTTCTGCGTAGCTTCCTGCGATCCTTCGGGCGTTTGGGAATCGGCAGCAATCATCGCCTCCATAGCCTCGATCGACTTTTGCAGTTCTCTGTTTGTCGCTTCGCTTGGCTTACCGCCGGGCGACTCTTCGGCGATTTGCAGCCAGGTGAGCGCGATATGGCTCAGGAGTAAGGGGTTGCTTCTGCTGCCGACAGCGTGGAGCCCACGATCGTAGTAGGCGAGCGCGTCCTGATAGTGACGGTGTTCGTAGGCCTGTGTCCCTTTGTAATCGTTCCAGGAGGAGGACCAGGGCATCCAGGTCAGGGAGAGAACGCAGACGGCGAGCATAAAAACGAGCACGGGAATCCATACCAGTTTGGGGCGCGGCGCATAGAAAAGATAGCCGACGGCGAGGCCGAACAGCAGGCCCCCGAAGTGTGCGCCGTTGCCGATATTCATCGTATGGGAGAGGGTCAGAAAAATGCAGAGGACGCCCCAGATCAGAAACAGACGCATGTTGTCGCGGTTTGCCACCCGCCTCCAGGATTCGTGAAAACCTCCGCCCGCCCACATCAGGCCCATCAGAGCGTAGCCGGTTCCGGAGGCTCCGGCTCCGGTCTGGCCGGAAAGAAAGAGTTCGCTGCAGGAGCCCACTACCGTTGCCGCCAAAATAAAGAGCAGGTATTGCCACGGGGGGATGGTCATCTCCAGCGTGCTGCCCAGTCTCCACAGCCACAGCATATTGAACACGAGATGCATGATGTCAAGATGCACGAAGAACGAGGTGAAGAGGCCGAGATAGTGGCGGTCCCAGATCTGATCCGGCGTGGGCAGGATCGCGCTGACCAGATTCGAGAGTGGATTGACCGTATCGTTGTGCGGGGCGATCCAGTAGGCCGCCGTGAAGACCGCGCAGAACGTGATCAACGTCATCGTCAGCAACGGCGCGGAGCCGTTGAACAAGGTCTTGCGTTTGACCGGTTGAGAGTAGTCGTAGTCATCCGGCATTCCGCCAACTCCTTTCAAAAACAGAGCATTACATCAACAAGTGGTTCAGGGTTCTGCAGAGATGGACGCGACTCCTGCCTGAGAAGGGGAGGCGACGCAAACCTCCCCGAACCACAAGGTTTCAGGGAGGGACAAAACAGGACTTTAGATTTCAAGAGATGATGGAGTGGATGGGATCGACGGGTACGACGCCGACGAGCTTCTGGTTGAGGCCATTGTACATGTAGCCAAGCCGGTTGGGATCGATGCCCATCTGATGCAGGATCGTGGCGTGGAGGTTCTTGACATGGTAGCGATCGACAGCGGCCTCCATGCCGAGTTCGTCGGTCTCGCCTGCCGAGACTCCCCCTTTGATGCCGCCGCCCGCCATCCACATGGTGTAGCCGTAGGCGTTGTGATCGCGGCCATCGCCGGTGCCGTGGGAGGTGCGGCCGAACTCGCCACCCCAGATGACCAGGGTCTCGTCCAGCAGGCCGCGCTGTTTCAGGTCGGTCAGCAGGCCCGCAATCGGTTTGTCGGTGCGCAGGGCATTGCGGTTATGGTTGGCGACGAGGTTGCCGTGCGCGTCCCAGAAGTTGAGGAAGTCGGTGTCGCCGCCGCCCGCATAGAGCTGCACGAAGCGGACGCCCTGCTCCACCAGTCGTCGGGCCAGCAGGCAGCGATACCCGAAGTCTTTGGTCTCGTCGCGATCCAGGCCGTACATCGCTTTGGTCGCGTCGGTCTCTTTCGAGGTGTCCACCGCTTCGGGAGCATGGCTCTGCATCTTGTAGGCAAGCTCATAGCTGGCGATACGGGCAGCGAGGTTGGAGTTGTCGGCGCGGGTGGCGAGGTGAGATTCGTTGAGATGGCCGAGCGAATCGAGCATGTCGCGCTGCATGTCGTTGGTCATTCCACTTGGTCGGGTCAGGTCGAGGATGGGATCGCCACCTGCGCGCAGGACGGTGCCCTGGTAGGCCGCAGGCATGTAGCCCGACGACCAGTTTTTCGCGCCGGAGATCGGCCCACCGGTCGTGTCCATCATCACCACAAAGCCGGGCAGGTTCTGGTTGGAACTGCCCAGGCCGTAGTTGACCCACGAGCCGAGGCTGGGGCTGCCGCTCAGGATCTTGCCGGTATTCATCTGCAGCATCGCGGAGCCGTGCACGGGCGC